>NZ_WWJT01000247.1 GCF_009865385.1 Streptomyces sp. SID486
ATCGCGCCCACCGTCTCGCCGTCCACCACGACGCTCGCGCCGTCCACCCTCTGCACCACCGCACGCATGCGGACCATCATGCCCGGTGCTCCTGGCTCGTCCGCAGCGGGCCCAATATGGATCCGTTACCTCCCATCTAGGGCCGTTCGGGGGGACTCGGTCACATTGGGGTCGGTTGGGGTGGCACCATGCTTCCACACGCCGGTCGAGGGGACGGTCACAAGCAGATGAGCACACCGAGTACCAGCGGGCGGCTGGGGACGCAGGGGACGCACCGGCCGCCCGCGCAGCGCGCGGACGGCACCGCGGGCCCCGCGCTGCCCGCCGAGCCGCCCGAGCACGACCTGGCCCGGCTGAGCCTGCCCGAACTGCGCGTCCTGCGCCGCGACGCCCAGCGTGACGAGGCCGATCTCAGCTACGTGCGGCGCCTCTTGCAGGGCCGGATCGACATCCTGCGCGCGGAACAGGGCCGGCGCGGCCGGACGGCCCTGCCGGCACCGACGGACGGCTCCGTGGTCGACCGGCTCCCGGAGATCCTCCAGGACGCCCCGGCCAGACAGCGCTCCTCGGCCCGGCACGTCACCCTCGGCACCCCGCACAACGAGGAGTACCGGCGGCTGGCCGCCGAGATGCTCGCCGAGGTCGAGCTGTCCGACCTCACGGCGCGGACCGACCTCGAACTGACCGCCGCCATGGGCAGACTGGTGCGCTACGAGCAGGAGGTCTCGCGGCGCCGGCAGCGGCTGCAGCGGACGGCCGACGACTGCAGCGGGGAGATCACGCGGCGCTACCGGGTCGGCGAGGCCCAGGTGGACGACCTGCTGACGTGACCCGGCGGACCTGAGTCCGACCTGGCATGACATGACGGGGAGCGGGGGTGGCGGGGCGCGGGCGGCGTGGCGTGAGGTGACGCGGGCGGCCGTGGCGGGGGGCGGGGCGCGGGCGCACGAGAGGGCGCCGCCTCCGAGGAGGCCGACGCCCCGGTGCGCTCGTCCGGGCGGCTGGGCTGCCCGGACCGTCGCCGCAGCTCTCCCGTCCGGCGGCACTGACGGTGTATCCGTAGCGAACTGTTCAGTTGTGGCTGTGCGATGGTGCCCGTCTTCAGTTGTGACTGTGCCGTGCCGGGCACCCGGCTCCCCTCCGGAGGGGTCCCGGCCGACCGTCGCCGCCTGTGACCATGTGGGAGGACTTGGCCACCAACTTAGGCAACTTGGCCCCGCCGTGGAAGTGTCCGGTAACCAACTGACGCACAACTGTAGGAACCTGGCGGGAAGTTGTAGTGTTCGATCGTGGACCCGGAGCACGTCTCCGCCAGTGGACGGACGAGGTCGCAGCGGCCCCGCTCGTCCCACCGCGAGATAGCCGACGAACTGCGCAGCCGGATCAGGTCCGGGGTGCTGCGGCCGGGTGAACGCATGCCCACCCAGGCCAGGCTGGCCGACGAGTTCGGCGTCGAACGGGGTGCCGTACGGCAGGCGTTGCGGACACTGCAGGAGGACGGCCTGCTCAGCGACGTCAGCAAGGGCAGCCCGCCCCGGGTCGCCGGACCGGCGCCCGCGCGCGAGGAGCCGCAGCCGACCATGGTGGCCCTCGCCCCCCGGCTGACCGAGGCGTTCTGCGCGCCTCACGTCCGGATCGACGCCGTCTGCCTGACCGCGCAGAGCCTGATCCCCGCCCTCGGTGAGTCGCTGCGCCTGGTCCACGAGGGACGCGTCCGCCCCGAGCGGATCGACGTCCGGATCCTGCTGCCGTCCCGCGACATCCACCTCGCCTTCCCGGTCTCGGTCGACGCCGGGCAGGGCGACGACGCCGTCCACCAGCGCTGGCTGGTGATGCGCAACGCGCAGGGGCAGGTGCTCCGGTACAACCTCCAGGCCCTGCACCGCACCCACGGCATCGACGTCCAGGTCACCTTCCGGGCCCTGCCGTTCACCCCGCCGGTGAAGCTCTACCTGCTCAACGGCACGGAGGCGCTGTACGCGTACTACATGATCACGCGCCGCGAGGAACCCACCGAGAGCGGACCGCTGGAGATCTACGACGCGCTCGGTTCCGATTCCCTGCTCTTCTCCTTCGACCGGCGGGCCGGGCAGCGGGACGCGGCGTTCGTGGAACAGTCGCGGAAGTGGTTCGACGCGCTCTGGGAGACCATCACCACGGACCTGACGCTCTCCCGGTGAGGCCGGGCGGCCCGGCCCGGACCCGCGCGGCTGCGTAGGCTCGCCCCATGGGTGAGATGGGTCTGCGCGAGCGCAAGAAGCGGCAGATGTACCAGGACGTGTCGGACATCGCCGTGCGGCTTTTCCTGGAGCGGGGGTTCGACGCGGTGTCCGTGGCGGAGGTCGCCGCCGCGGCCGGGATCTCCAAGCCGACCCTGTTCCGGTACTTCCCGGCCAAGGAGGACCTGGTCCTGCACCGGATCGCCGACCACGAGACGGAGGCCGCGCGGGTGGTGGCCGGGGCGGCCGACCCGGTGGAGGCGCTGTACCGGAACTTCCTGGCGGGGCTCGAGCGCCGCGATCCGGTCACGGGTCTGAACGACCACCCCGCCGTACTCGCCTTCCACACCCTGCTCTACGGCACCCCGTCCCTGGTGGCGCGGGCGTACGCCCATGTGGAGCGGTCGGAGGCGGCGCTCGCCGAGGCGCTCGGGGGCGGGCTGGACGCACGGCTGGCCGCCGGGCAGATCATCGCCGTCCAGCGCATCCTCGCCCAGGAGAACTGGCGGCGGATCGCGGCGGGGGAACCGGTCGGGGAGGTGGCGCCGGACGCCGTGGGTGCGGCGCGGCGGGCGTTCCGGCGGCTGGCCGACGGGCTGCCCCAGCTGAGGCCGGATCACTGAGAGGGGCTCCCCGGAGACCGCCCGGCGGCGTCTCGCGGCCCGCTGTCGGCCCCGGCAGTCATCCATATGTGAGACTCGGTTAAAAATGTAACTCGGTAACGTTATGGCGGTACGCTGACGGCATGACGTCACTCGACCCCGCCCTCACGGAGGCCCTGCGCACCGAGCGCGCCCATCACGACACCTGCCGCGAGGCCCTCACCGCGATGATCGAGGGAGCCGCCCGTCAGGTCGTCGTCGGCGAGGACGTCTCCGCCTGTGGAGCCGACGCCGAAGTCCTCGGCCGCCGGCTGCGCAGCCAGGCCAAGGCCATGCGCGAACTCCCGCCCGGTCCCCTGTTCTTCGGCCGCCTGGACTTCGCCGCCGACGACCCCGAGCACGGCGGGCAGAGCTACCACGTGGGCCGGCTGCGGATCACCGAGGACCCCACCGCCCCGCCCCTCGTGGTCGACTGGCGGGCCCCCGTCTCCCGCGCCTTCTACCAGGCGAGCGCCCGCGACCCCCGGGGCGTGGAGGTACGGCGCCGGTTCGGCTGGGCACCGGGCGGCCGCGGCGCGACCGCCGACCTGACGGGGCTGGAGGACGAACACCTGGGCCGGGGCGAATCAGGGACCGGGGACATCGTGGCCCGCGAGATCGAGCGGCCCCGGGTCGGACCCATGCGGGACATCGCCGCCACCATCCAGCCCGAACAGGACGACCTCGTACGCGCCGACCTCGGCGCATCGGTGTGCGTCCAGGGCGCGCCCGGCACCGGCAAGACCGCCGTCGGCCTGCACCGCGCCGCCTACCTCCTGTACACCCACCCCAAGCGGCTCCAGCGCTCCGGGCTGCTCATCCTCGGCCCGAACCGCACCTTCCTGCACTACATCGCCGAAGTGCTGCCCGCCCTCGGCGAGACCGGCGTACGCCAGTCGACCCTGCTGGACGAGATCGCCCGGCACCCGGTCACCGGCACCGACCCCGTCCGCACGGCCGCCGTCAAACACGACCCGCGGATGGCCGAGGTGCTGCGCCGGGCGCTGTACGCGCGCGTGACCACCGACGGCGTGACCGACCTCGCCGTACCGGACGGCTCCTACCGGTGGCGGGTGCCCGCCGCAGAGCTGGCGGCGCTCGTCGCGGAGGTCCGCGCCGAGGAACCGCCGTACGCCGCGGGCCGCGAGCGGGTGCGCACCCGGGTGGTGAGACGGCTGCGCGAGCGGGCCGAACGGCGCTCCGGGACGCTGCCCGCATCCTGGGTGCGCCGCATCGAACGGGCCCGGCCGCTCACCGCCCACCTCGACGCGGTCTGGCCGAAGGTCCGCCCCGAGGAGATCCTCGCCGGCCTCCTCACCGACGGCGCGGTGCTGGGCCGGGCCGCCGACGGAATCCTGGACCCCGACGAGCAGGCCGCGCTCCTCCTGCCCCGCCCGCCGCGCTCGTACAGGTCGGCCCGCTGGACCGCCGCCGACCTGGTCCTGCTCGACGAACTGGCCGGGCTCATGGAACACCCCGAGGGCCACGGGCACATCGTCGTGGACGAGGCGCAGGACCTGTCACCGATGGAGTGCCGGGCCATCGCCCGCCGGGCGGTCTTCGGTTCGCTGACCGTCCTCGGCGACCTCGCCCAGGGCACCACGCCGTGGGCCGCCCGGGACTGGGCCGTGCAGCTGCGCCACCTCGGCCGGCCGGAGACGGCCGTGGTGCCGCTGACCACCGGGTTCCGGGTGCCCGCGGCCGTCGTGGAGCTGACCAACCGGCTGCTCGCGCGCCTCGACGTCGCCGTACCCGCCGCCACCTCGCTGCGCACCGACGGGGAGCTGACCCTCCGGCCGGCCGACGACGTGCTCGGCGCCACCGTCGCCGCCGTACGCGACGCCCTGGCCCGCGAGGGGTCGGTCGGGGTGGTCACGGCGGACGCGGACACGGACCGGGTACGGGCGGCGCTGACCGGGGCCGGCCTCGACCCGGCCGGTCCGGACACGCTCGGCGCCCGGCTGACCGTCGTACCCGCGAGCCTGGTCAAGGGCCTGGAGTACGACCACGTCATCGCCGTCGAACCGGCCGCGGTGGCGGAGGCGGAACCCCGCGGCGCCCACCGCCTGTACGTCGTCCTGACCCGAGCGGTCTCCCGCCTGGACATCGTCCACACCCGTCCCCTGCCCTTCTGACCCCCGCCCCCGAGGCGCCCCGAGGCGGCGCGGGGACCACCCGGAGGCCCCGAGGGGCCCTGGAGGGGCGCGGGGAACTGCGCGCCTAGCCACGATGCACTCGCACCGGGAGGTCATGCGCCGCCCTGAAGGGGCGCGGGGAACTGCGCGCCCAGCCACGACGCACCCGCACCCGGAGGTCATGCGGCGCCCTGAAGGGGCGCGGGGAACTGCGCGCCCAGCCACGACGCACCCGCACCCGCACCCGCCAGCCACGCGGCGGCGCAACGGCGGGGGACTGCACGACCAGCCACAGCGCACCCGCACTCGGAGGTGACGCGGCGCTCTGAAGGGACGCGGGGAACCGCGCGACCAGCCACAGCACCCGCACCCGGGCGAACACCCGTCGGCTGAACGGCACCGCTCCACCCGCCCACCGCCGGCAGGCGTCACGCGCCGACGTACTCCGCCAAGTGCTCGCCGGTGACGGTCGAGCGCGCCGCGACCAGCTCGGCCGGGGTGCCCTCGAAGACGACCCGGCCGCCGTCGTGACCGGCGCCCGGCCCGAGGTCGATGATCCAGTCCGCGTGCGCCATGACCGCCTGGTGGTGCTCGATGACGATCACCGACTTCCCGGCGTCGACCAACCGGTCGAGCAGGCCGAGCAGTTGCTCCACATCGGCCAGGTGCAGACCGGTGGTCGGCTCGTCCAGCACGTACACCCCGCCCTTCTCGGCCATGTGCGTGGCCAGCTTCAGCCGCTGCCGCTCACCGCCGGACAGCGTGGTGAGCGGCTGGCCGAGCGTGAGGTAGCCGAGGCCGACGTCGGCCATGTTCCGCAGGACGCGGTGGGCGGCCGGGGTGCGGGCCTCCCCGGCGCCGAAGAACTCCTCGGCCTCGGTCACCGTCATCGCCAGCACCTCGCTGATGTCCCGGCCACCGAGGCGGTACTCCAGCACCGAGGCGTCGAACCGCTTGCCCTCGCACTCCTCGCACGTCGTGGCGACCCCCGCCATCATCGCCAGGTCGGTGTAGACGACACCGGCGCCGTTGCAGCCGGGGCAGGCGCCCTCGGAGTTGGCGCTGAACAGGGCCGGCTTCACCCCGTTGGCCTTGGCGAACGCCTTACGGATCGGCTCCAGCAGCCCCGTGTACGTCGCCGGGTTGCTGCGCCGCGAACCGCGGATCGGCGCCTGGTCGACGAAGACCACACCCTCCCGGGCCGGTACCGACCCGTGCACCAGCGAACTCTTGCCGGAGCCGGCGACCCCGGTGACGACGGCCAGCACGCCGAGCGGGATGTCCACGTCGACGCCCCGGAGGTTGTGCGTGGTCGCGCCGCGGATCTCCAGGGCCCCGGCCGGTTCGCGCACCGTCCCCTTCAGCGCGGCCCGGTCGTCCAGGTGCCGCCCGGTGAGCGTGCCGCTCGCCCGCAGGCCGGCCACGTCACCCTCGAAGCAGACGGTGCCGCCCGCCGTGCCGGCCCCGGGGCCGAGGTCCACCACGTGGTCGGCGATCGCGATGACCTCGGGCTTGTGCTCCACCACGAGCACCGTGTTGCCCTTGTCCCGCAGACGCAGCAGCAGGTCGTTCATCCGCCGGATGTCGTGCGGGTGCAGACCGGTGGTCGGCTCGTCGAAGACGTAGGTGACGTCGGTCAGCGAGGAGCCGAGGTGGCGGATCATCTTCGTACGCTGGGCCTCGCCGCCCGACAGCGTGCCCGCGGGCCGGTCGAGGGAGAGGTAGCCGAGGCCGATCTCCACGAACGAGTCGAGGGTGCCGCCCAGCGAGCTGAGCAGCGGTGCCACCGACGGCTCGGTGAGGCCGCGCACCCACTCGGCCAGGTCGCTGATCTGCATGGCGCAGGCGTCCGCGATGCTGATGCCCCCGATCTTGGAGGACCGGGCCGCCGCGCTGAGCCGGGTGCCGTCGCAGTCGGGGCAGGTCGTGAAGGTGACCGCCCGGTCCACGAACTCCCGGATGTGCGGCTGCATCGCCTCCCGGTCCTTGGCGAGCATCGACTTCTGGATCCGCGGGACCAGACCCTCGTAGGTCATGTTGATGCCCGCGATCTTCATCCGGGTCGGCTCCCGGTACAGGAAGTCGTCCAGCTGCCGCTTGGTGAACGTGCGGATCGGCTTGTCCGCGTCGAAGAGGCCCGACTCGGCGTAGAGGCGGTGGTTCCAGCCGCCGGACTTGTAGCCGGGGATGGTGAGCGCACCCTCGCTCAGCGACTTGTCGGCGTCGTAGAGCTGGGTGAGGTCGATGTCCGTGACCGTGCCGCGGCCCTCGCAGCGCGGGCACATCCCGCCGGTGATGCTGAACTCGCGGCGCTCCTTCACCGTCTTCCCGCCGCGCTCCACGCTCACCGCGCCGGCCCCGCTGATCGAGGCGACGTTGAAGGAGAACGCCTTGGGCGAGCCGATGTGCGGGGTGCCGAGGCGGCTGAAGAGGATGCGCAGCATCGCGTGGGCGTCGGTGGCGGTGCCGACGGTGGAGCGCGGATCGGCGCCCATCCGCTGCTGGTCGACGATGATCGCGGTGGTCAGCCCGTCGAGGACGTCGACGTCGGGCCGCGCCAGCGTGGGCATGAAGCCCTGGACGAACGCGCTGTACGTCTCGTTGATCAGCCGCTGCGACTCCGCGGCGATGGTGTCGAACACCAGCGAGCTCTTGCCCGAGCCGGAGACACCCGTGAAGACGGTCAGCCGCCGCTTGGGGATCTCGACGCTGACATCCCGGAGGTTGTTCTCGCGCGCGCCGTGCACGCGGATCATCTCGTGGCTGTCGGCGAGGTGCGCGGTGCTCTCCGGCGCGTCGGTCCTCGTGGTCATGCTCATCGTCTCTCCGTCCGTGGGGCCGCCTCCGCCACGCTAACGGCGACGGCCCACCCGGTGCTTCTCGATTCCTGACCGTCACGACCGGGCTGTCCGGTCTCGCGGAAGGTGCGGCATCCCCGCTCGGCGCCGATCCGGCTTTCCCGGCTTGCTGGGCGAGTCGGTGTGCGTCTGCCTCGCGGATGAGTTCGTGGGAGCGGACCTGGTGCAACTCGCAGTGCATGCCACTCGCTCCTACTGCTGGAGCTCCATGACGTCGGCGACCACGCAGCTGACGTTGTCGGGGCCGCCGGAGCCGTTGGCCAGGGCGACGAGTTCGCGGACCGCCTGCTCCGGCTCACCGATGTCGGAGAGCACCCGGCGGATTCCTTCGGTCGGCACGACGGTGGACAGGCCGTCCGAGCAGAGCAGGTAGCGATCTCCCTGCCGGGCGTCGTGCAGGCGCATGTCGGGTGTGGAGTCGGCTCCTCGGCCCAGGGCACGTATCAGCAGGGACCGCTGAGGGTGGGAGGCGGCTTCTTCGGGGCTGAGGCGTCCTTCGTCGACCATCGACTGCACCATGGTGTGGTCGTGGGTGATCTGGAACAGCTCTCCGTCTCGCAGGAGGTGGACGCGGGAGTCGCCGATGTGGACCAGGGCCAGCTGCGAGCCGGTCCAGAGCATCGCGGTGAGTGTGGTGCCGGCGTTCTCGTGGGAAGAGCCGAGTCCGGAGATGCCGTGCACGGCCTGCTTGGCCTGGTCGATCGCGTCTTCGAGGACGTTGAGGAGATCGCCCGCCGGGGCACTGTCGGTTTCGAGGCTCTTGAGCGCGTCGACGGCGGCGGCGCTTGCGGGGGCACCTCCGCTGCCGAAGCCGTCGGCGACGGCGAGCAGGCGGGACCCGGCGTAGGCGGTGTCCTGGTTGCTCTCGCGGACAAGGCCGGTGTCGGAAAGGGCGGCGTAACGGATGCTCAGGGGCTTGGCGGTCGGGGACACGGCAGGGTCCTTCCAGGACAGGTGGTCGATGAGGAACGTGGCCAAGCCCCGGCGTGCGGCGGTGTCGGCTTCGACCTGGGCCCAGAACGCGCGGATCTCTTCGGCTGCCGGACCTGCCTCCAGCGTGCAGACCTGTCGGATGCGGGCGAGAGGCATCCCCAGCCGTCGGAGCCAGGCGACCAGCCTGGCCTGATCCAGTTGCTCCGGTGCGTAGAGGCGGTAGCCGGTCACCGGGTCGACGCGAGCGGGAGCCAGCAGGCCGAGCTCGTCGTAGAGACGCAGCGCCTTCGGCGACAGCCGGGACGCCTTCGCGAACGTCCCGATGGTCAGCAACTCCATGCTCGTTCCTCCTCATGCCAGGCACGTCGCCCGGCCCCACCGATGCTGTGGGCTCCCCCAAGGTGAAGGTCAACCAGGAGCTCCGGTCGGCCCCGCCTTGTGTGGCGGCGAGGAGGCCATCGCTGATGCCCCCCGGCACGCGACACACTCTTGCAAGCGGATGCTTGCAATTGTTAGCGAAGGTGAGGCAAGGTGGAGGCATGGCATCGCTCAACGTCGGCAATCTCGGTGAGTACCTGCGCGAGCAGCGGCGCAACGCCCAGCTGTCGCTGCGGCAGCTCGCCGATGCCGCCGGGGTGTCCAATCCGTACCTGAGCCAGATCGAGCGCGGGCTGCGCAAGCCCAGCGCGGAGGTGCTCCAGCAGGTCGCCAAGGCCCTGCGCATCTCCGCCGAGACGCTGTACGTCCGCGCCGGCATCCTCGACGCCGAGCGGGACCGTGACGAGGTGGAGACGCGTGCCGTCATCCTCGCCGATCCCTCGCTCAACGAGCGGCAGAAGCAGGTGCTGCTCCAGATCTACGAGTCCTTCCGCAAGGAGAACGGATTCGGGACCGGCGAGAGCGCCGCGGACGAGGCGGACGGGAACGGGCTGGTGGACCGGGGGGCCGGCGGCGCGGGCCGTACGACCGGCGGAGGCGATGCCGCCGTGCAGGACACGGACGCCGGCCCGCGGCGGACGGCCGGCTGACGCCGGACCAGGGCTCCGGACGCCCACCGCGGACCACACAACCCAGTCGAACGCGAATCCGATCCGGGAGGACCCTCACCATGGCCATCACCGACGACCTGCGCAAGACCCTCAGCGACCCGACCCCGTTCTACTTCGCCGCCGGCACCGCCGACCTGGCGCTGCAGCAGGCCAAGAAGGTGCCGGCCCTGGTCGAGCAGCTGCGCGCCGAAGCCCCGGCCCGTATCGAGGCCGTGCGCAACACCGACCCGAAGGCCGTGCAGGAGAAGGCCGCCGCACGCGCCAAGGAGGCACAGGACACCCTCCAGACCAAGGTCAACGAGTTCATCGGCGCCCTCGACGTCGATCTGAAGAAGCTCGGGGAGACCGCCCAGGACCTCGCGCTGCGCAGCGTCGGCGTCGCCGCCGAGTACGCCGTCAGGGCCCGCGAGGCATACGAGAAGGTCGCCGAGCACGGCGAGCAGGCCGTGAAGACCTGGCGCGGCGAGGCCGCCGAGGAGATCGAGGACCTGGCGATCGTCGTCGAGGGCAAGCCCGAGCCGGTCGAGGTCGAGCAGGACGGCCCGGCGACGGCCGGGACGTCCGCCGGGGCCGCCGCGGACGAGAAGTCCGCGGCGAAGAAGGCGCCGGTCACCCGCAAGGCCCCCACCACCACGAAGAAGAACACCCCGCCGGCCAAGTGACGGCGACGGGCGGGACGCGTGCGGGCCGGGCACCTTTGGGGTGTCCGGCCCGTTCTGTGGGTACGGTGGCGGCGTAGCAGGGATCGGAAATCAACGGGCGGTGGGCAGCATGCTGATGTTGGGCTTCGCGGGGTTCATGGGCATCCTGAAGATCATTCTGATGGCCCTGGCCGCGTTCGGGCTGTTCGACGCCGCGTTCCGGCGTGAGGACGCCTTCCGCGCGGCCGACAAGCAGAACAAGGTCTTCTGGCTGATCATCCTCGGCATCTCGCTCGTGGTGAGCTACCTGTTCTCGATCCTGTCCATCCTGCCGATCGCCGCCGCGGTCGCGAGCATCGTGTACATCGTGGACGTACGCCCCGCGCTCGCGCAGCTCGGCGGAGGCCGCGGCTGGGGCCGCCGAGGCCGCGGCAGCAGCAGTGACGGCCCCTACGGTCCGTACAACGGCGGCCGGTAGCAGCGTTCCGCCGGAGGGCGGCCGGTAGCCGCGCTACGCCGGAGGGCGGCCGGTAGTCGCGTTCCGCCGGAGGGCCGTCCGCCGTCGCCCCGGCGGCGCCGGGGGCGGAGCGGTCGTTCCGCCGCGGCCCTCGCCTCCCGGTGCGGCCCTCGCCTCCGGG
>NZ_WWJT01000248.1 GCF_009865385.1 Streptomyces sp. SID486
CCGCGCGGAGAGAACCGGGCCGCGCGGAGAGAACCGGGCCGCCCTGCCGCCCATCGGCCGCCCACCGGCCGGCAGTGTCCGGGTCGGCGGGTCTCCGACGAGCACCGCTCAGCCGGCTCCGAACGGGGGATCGGCCGTCAGCTCCAGCAGCCGGCGCGCGGCCTGCCCCGGCCCCGGCCCGGCGTCGGAGGCGCCGGGAAACGTGCGGCCCCAGGCGGCGGCCCGGCTCAGGACACTCAGCCGCCAGGCGAGCGCCGCCGCGCGCCGCAGCTCCGCCGCCGTACGGCCGTCGCCCGTCCAGGGCTCCAGGTACGCGGCGAGCAGCCGCGGCAGCACCTGGGGTCCGTAGCGCTCGCAGGCCCGTTCGGCGGTGACGCGCAGGCTGCAGAACGGGTGGGACACGGCCGCGTCGCCCCAGTCGAAGAACGTGAAGCGGCCCGGCGAGCGCCGGAACAGCTGGCCGTCGTGCAGGTCGGCGTGATCGAGGGTGTCCGGGACGCCGAGGGAGGCGAGTTCGGCACACCAGTCCGCCAGCCGCGGCCGCAGGCCGTCCAGCCGGGTGCGCTCGTCCGGGCCGAGCGCGGTGTTCCCGGCGAGCAGCCGGTCGAACACCGCGGGCAGGCCGGACGTGCGGGCGGCCGGCACACCGAGCCGCTCGATCTCGCCCGCGTGTGCCACCAGGTCGTACTGCATGCTCGCGTACTGGCGCAGCAGGGCTTCCCACTCCCGCGGCCCCACCCGCTCCCTGCCGAGCACGGCCCGGAACAGGTCGCCTCCGTCCGGGAAGAGCGTCCAGCCGCGCGCGGCGTCGACGGCCAGCGGATGCAGCACATGCTCCGGCACCCAGCGGGCCAGGGCCCCGGTCAGCGGGCCCTCGAAGGCGCTGGCCGGCGGATTCGCCTTGAACCACACGGCGGTCCGGCCCGCGACGGGCACCCGCACCAGCACGGACCACGGCCGCAGCCGCACCTCCAGGGCGCCGTCGGCGCGCAGGCCGTGCCCGGCGAGCCGGTCCGTCACCCAGCCGAGGGCGGCGGTGCGCCAGGACTCCCGCTCCCACGGGGTCCGCGCGTCCGGGTACCGCCCGCGGTCCACGACCGCCGTCCCAAGGTCTCGCATCGGCCCATTCCAGCATCGCGGCCGAGTCGCCGACCAGCGGATTTCCCCGCGCTCCCGCGCACGAGGCCCCGGGGTGCCGGGGGGCGGCGGTGTGGCGGTGTGGCGGTGCTCGGGACGAAGGGGCACGGCACCCGGCCGAGGCCGGCACCCGAGCCGGGTGCCGGCGGCCGGTCAGTCCTTCACCGCCCCGCCCAGCCCGGAGACCAGGCGCCGCTGTACCAGGACGAAGAACAGCAGGACCGGCACGGTCATCACCGTGGACGCCGCCATCACCCCGCCCCAGTCCGGCTCGTCGGGGTTGTAGAAGACCAGCAGGGCCATCGGCAGGGTGGACTGCGAGACGTCGCTGATGATGAACGACTTGGCGAACAGGAAGTCGTTCCAGGCGGAGATGAAGGAGAAGACGCTCGTGGCCACCAGGCCCGGCAGGACGAGCGGCAGCAGGATCTGCCAGAGGAAGCGCGCCCGGCTCGCCCCATCGAGGTAGGCGGCCTCCTCCAGGGACTCCGGTACGGCCTTCACGAACCCGCGCAGCATCCAGATCGCGAACGGCAGCGAGAACGCGATGTGCGGCAGGACCAGCGAGCCAAGGGTGTTCAGCAGCCCGACGTCGCGCATGAGGAAGAACATGGGGATGGTGAGCGCCTCCACCGGCACCATCTGCGCCACCAGGAACATGATCAGCAGCGTGGTCCGGAAGCGGAACCGGAAGCGCGTCACGGCGGTGGCGGCCAGGAAGGCGATCAGCGCGGAGGCGACCACGACGCTCACCGCGACGACGAGGCTGTTGACGAAGTACCGGCCGAACGCGTGCTGTTCGAACACGCGCCGGAAGGAGTCCAGCGAAGGGGAGGAGGTCCAGGGCCTGGGATCGGTGGACTCGATCTCCCCGGCCGGTTTGAAGGCGCTGAGCACCATCCAGTACAGGGGGAAGGCGACGACGGCGGCGACGAGCAGCGCCGTCGCCTCCGCGGCCAGCCGCCAGGGGCGCCGGACCGCGGCGCGGACGAAGCTCACAGTTCCTCCCCTTGGCGGCGCAGCAGCCGCAGGTACCCGAGCGTGACGGCCAGCAGGATCAGCAGCGTCACGACGCCGATGGCCGAGCCGAGGCTGTACTGCGAGGACGCGAACGCCTTCTGGTAGGCGTAGACGTTCAGGACCATGTTCTGGCCGGCGATGCCGCCGCCGTTCGTCATGACGTAGATCTGGGTGAAGACCTTGAAGTCCCAGATCACCGACTGGACGGTGACGATGACCAGGATGGCCCTGAGCATCGGCGTCAGCACCGAGCGCCAGATCCGCCACTGCGAGGCGCCGTCCAGGGCCGCGGCCTCCAGCACCTCGCTCGGTACGGCCCGGATACCGGCGTAGACGGTGACCATCACGAACGGGAAGGAGCACCAGACCACTTCGAGCAGGACCAGCAGGAAGGCGCTGTAACGGCCGTACGTCCACGAGAAGTCGCCGAGCCCGAGCAGCCGGTCGACCGGTCCGAAATCGGGGTCGAAGAGGAACAGCCAGACCGTCGAGCCGGTGATCGCCGGTGTCGCCCACGCTCCCAGCGCGGCCAGCAGCAGGGCGAGCCGCGGGACCGCGCGGACGCGGGTGAGCAGCACGGCGAGCGCGCAGCCCACCGCCAGGGTGCAGACCACACAGGCCGCGGCGAAGCCGACCGTGGCCAGCAGCACCTGCCAGAACTGGTCGTCGGCGAAGAGTTCGGTGTAGTTGGCCAGGCCCCGGAAGGCGGTCGGTTCGCCGCCGCTGACCTGGGCCTGGGTGTACTCGAGGAACGAGATCAGCCCGAGCTGGTAGACGGGATAGACCAGCAGCCCGCCGAGGACGAGGAGGGCCGGCGCGAGGTAGAGCCAGGGGGTCCAGCCCCCGCGCCCGCCCGCCCCCCGGCGGGGCCGGGGCGAAGCCGGAACGGCTTGCCCGGCCGCCTTCGGGGTCGGTTCGCGCACTGTCACCCCGCGGATCCGAACGCGTCGTTCATCTTCTTCGCCGCGTCCCCGGAAGCGGTCGCCACGTCCTTCTTGCCGCTGACGATCTCCTGGAACATCGTCGGCAGCACCAGGGAGGAGTCGATCTGCGCCCAGGCGGGCGAGGCCGGCACGAACCGGGTCCCGGCGGTGAGGGTGTCGACGAACGGCTTCGCGAACGGCGCTCTGGCGGCGGCCTGTTCGCGCACGTCGGTGAAGGTCGGCAGGAAGCCCATCGCGTCGAAGAGCGCGCCTTGCGTCTTCTTCGAGGCGAGCCGCTTCATGAGGTCCACGGCGAGCGTGCGGTGCGAGGTGCTCTTCAGGACACCGATGTTGTTGCCGCCCGCGAACGCCGGCGCGATCGAGCCGGGCTTCACCCCCGGCAGCGGGACGACGGCGTACTTCCCCTTCACCTTCCCGGCCTCCACGGCGGCGTGGCTGAAGTTGCCGCCGATCGCCATGGCGGCCTTGCCGGCGGCGAAGGCGGTCACCGTGTCGTTGCCGTTCATGCCGGCGCACTTGGAAGCGGGACAGTTGTCGTCACCGAAGAGGGAGGTGTACGCCTCGATGCCCTTGCGGGCGGCGGGCCCGTCGATGGCGGAGGCGTACGAACCGCTCTTGCCGGAGGCCAGTTCGCCGCCTTCGGCCCAGATGAACGGCATCGCGCCGTAGGTGTAGGCGCCGCCGACGGCGAGGCCGTACAGATCGGGCTCGGCGGCCCGGATCCGCTTCGCGGTGGAGACCAGTTCGGCCTGCGAAGCCGGTACGCGCAGGCCCAGCTTGCGCAGGACGTCGGTCCGGTAGTACAGCGCCCGGATGCCGACGTAGTACGGCGCTCCGTAGACCTTGCCGTCCACGGTGACCGACTGCCGGGCCGTCGGATCGGTGTCCTTGGACTCGCTCCAGGCGGTGAAGTCCCCGGTGACGTCGGCGAGTCCGCCGTCCCGCACATAGCCGGCGGTGTCCGTGTTGCCGTACTCGATGACGTCGGGTGCGGAGGCGGGGTCGTTGAAGGCGGCCTTGACGCGTTGGGCACGGGTCTCCACCGGGATGTACTCGACGGTGGCGCGGGCGCCGTGGTGTGCCTTCTCGAAGCCGGCGAGGACCGTGTCGACGACGCGTTGCTTGGGCTGGTTGTCGACCTCCTGGAAGAGCCAGACGCGCAGGGTGCCGGTCTTCTCGTCCTTGCCGGAGGCGGAGTTGTCGGAGGTCTGGGGCGCGCACGCGGTGGCCAGGACGACGGCGAGCGCGGTGAGCCCCACGGACCCAACGAAACGGACGGACAGGTTCATGGAGTGTTCCTCCGCTGAGGCGTTGCAACATGCGCAATGATGGTTTCGCTGTGCACAACGCCTCGGAGGCTATGGGCTGCGTGAACACACCCACAAGAGGTCTCAACCACTCTGTGACCGGCACACGCACTCCGTGCAACGCCCAAGCGGTACAAAGACCCCGGACGGTATGTCAGCGGACAGGAAAACCGGTCGTGTACCCCTGCTGCTTCAGCCAGGGCAGCACTGTCCGCAGCGCCTCCACCGTCTGGGAGCGGTCGCCGCCCGCGTCGTGGAAGAGGATCGTGGGACCGTTGGCCAGCTCCCGCTCGACGGTCGAGACGATCGCGGCGGTGCCCGGCCGCTCGAAGTCCTTGGAGTCGACGTTCCAGCCCAGGGGTCGCATGCCGTGCGAGGCCGCGAGCTTCCGGCTGTAGGGGGTGAAGGCGCCGCCCGGGGCCCGGTAGTACATCGGGCGCACACCGCCCGACGCCTTGGTGATCTGCCGTTCCGCGTCCACGATCTGCTGCGACTGGTAGGCCGGCGACTTCTTGTCCATGGTGGTGTCGTGCGACACCGTGTGGTCGCACAGCCGGTGGCCGGCGGCCACGACCTGCCGGACCAGATCGGGGTGGGCCTCGGCCTGGGTGCCGACCATGCAGAAGGTCGCCTTCACGCCGTTGTCGCGCAGCACCTGGAGCACCTGCGGGGTCCACGACGGATCCGGACCGTCGTCGATGGTGATGTTCACCCCGTGCGCGCCCCGGTCGGAGGCGTGCGCTATCTCCTCGGACACCCGCACCGCCTTGGGCGCGCTGGGCCGGGCGGAGGCGCCCGCTGCCGCCGCGCCGCCGCCCGACTGGCCCGCCTGCGCCGTCCACACCGAGGTGGCGGCGGCCACCGCCGTGACTCCGAGCGCCGCAGCGACCACCCGGCCGTACCATCCCCGCCCGCCATGCCTCGCCATGCTCGTCCCGCCCCCTGCTGTGTCGTGTGGTTCTCGTGCACCTGGCAGGACGGCCCGGAAGGATCACGGGATCCGCCTGTTACGGATCGCGGACAATTCCGAGGCGCTTCCGGGACAGTCGCCCTGGCGGACGGGTCCGGAAATCGCCGGTCGCCTCGTCCGGCCTGTTGATGCACCGGCTCACCACCGCTTCCAATGGGGCTGCCCGGCGACGGAACGCCGTCGCCAACGGCCGTGCAGCAGTGGGGGGTCGGCGAAACCGTGCGTCATTCCGGAACGCGTGCCGAGCATCAGCCGGCGGGACCGAGAGCCCGGCGGAACGTCTTGTCCGGTGCGGCGGCGCTCCTGGGCGCCGCCGCACTCGTCCTTCCGACGACACCCGCCCACGCGGTACCGGAACCCGCCCACGCGGTACCGGAACC
>NZ_WWJT01000249.1 GCF_009865385.1 Streptomyces sp. SID486
GCCCCTGCCGTCGCCCGGCCCGCCGCCCCCCGCCGTCGCGCTGTCCCACGCCCCGGCCGTCGCCCGGTCCGCCGCCCCCGCCGTCGCGCGGACGTCCCCTAGGGGCTGCACCCGTCCGGCGTAGGGGTGCGGGTCCACCCGGAGATCTACTCGAAGCCGACGGAATTGGACCCGCAGACCGATGCGCGCCTTATGCCCGGCGTTCCACCATGGAGGCATGAGCGCAGCGACCATCACACCAGCCTCCGTCAGGCCGCCGACCGGCGCCACGGCCATGGACGGCCCGCACCACCACCCGCTGGGCAACGCCCTGCGAGCCGTGAAGGTGTTCGTCGAGGCGGCGTTCAGCGTCGTCATCCTCGGCGAGTACGGCGAGGAAGCGGGCATACGCCGCACGTGACGGCATAGGGTCGCGTCCGTGCGGAAACGGACCGCCCTGCCCCTCCTCGCCCTCTCCTTCGCCTCCTTCGTCACGCTGTGCGCCCTGCGCGGCGCACCCATGGCCGATCTCCTCGTCTACCGGGCCGAGGGCGCGGCCGTGGCCCGCGGCACCGATCTCTACGGCTTCACCGTCACCGAGTGGCGGCTCCCCGCGACCTATCCGCCCTTCGCGGCGATCCTCTTCGTCCCGGCCGCCTGGCTCCCCGTACCGGCCCTGAAAGCGGCGTTCCTCGCGGGCAACGCGTCCCTGCTCGCCGTCTTCGTCGCCCTGTCCGCCCGCCTCGCCTCCCGTCCGCTGCCCCTGCCCCTGCTCTGCTCGGCGACCGCGGTCGCGCTCTGGCTGGAGCCGGTCTTCCAGACGCTTCTGTTCGGCCAGGTCAACCTGGCCGTTGCCTGCCTGGCCCTGTGGGACCTGACCCGGCCGCCGGGCGCCCGCGCCAAGGGCCTCGCCCTCGGTGTCACGGCCGGCATCAAGCTCACCCCGGCCGTCTTCGTGGCCTACCTGCTCCTGCGGGGCCGGACACGGGAGGCGGCCACCGCGGCGGCGGGCTTCGGCGCGACGGCCGCGCTGGGGGCCGCCCTGCTGCCCTCCGCCAGCGCCGACTTCTGGACCCGGCGGCTGTACGAGACCGGGCGGGTGGGCAAGGCGTGGATCGTGGACAACCAGTCCCTGCGCGGACTGGTGGCCAGGGCCCTGGGCGACCCCGCGCCGGGCCTCGCCTGGGCGCTCCCGGCGGTGCTCGTCGCGGCGGCGGGCCTGGCACTGGCGGCCCGCGCGCGCCGGGACAGCCACGGCATCCTGCTGACCGCGTTCACGGCCCTGCTGATCTGCCCGGTCAGCTGGACCCACCACTGGGTGTGGTGCGTGCCGCTGCTCGCCGTGCTGCTCGCGGAGGGGCGGACCCGTACGGCCGCGCTGGTGGCCGTCGTCTTCACCGCCCGCACGATGTGGCTGGTGCCCCATGAAGGCGCCCTCGACCTGGAACTGCCCTGGTGGCAGCAGCCGTTGGCGGCCGCCTACCCGCTCCTGGCGCTCGGGCTGCCCCTCGCGTACGACAGCGTGACCAGCCGCCGCCCGGTCGCCCCGACCGAGCGGCCCGCGGAACCTGCCTAGCCCTCGGCCAGGATCTCGTCCGCGTCCACGATGCGGTAGGCGTAGCCCTGCTCGGCCAGGAAGCGCTGCCGGTGGGCGGCGAAGTCCTGGTCGATGGTGTCGCGGGCGACGACCGAGTAGAAGTGGGCCTGGTGGCCGTCGGCCTTGGGGCGCAGCACCC
Source organism: Streptomyces sp. SID486 (assembly GCF_009865385.1). Taxonomy (GTDB): domain Bacteria; phylum Actinomycetota; class Actinomycetes; order Streptomycetales; family Streptomycetaceae; genus Streptomyces. Next base: position 1,716 of record NZ_WWJT01000249.1, read on the forward strand.
GTCCGAGCCGCTGGGCCTCCTCCTGCCGGGAGCCGAAGGTGCCGGAGACCTGGATGGCGACCGTGGCCTCGGGCAGGTCGATGGAGAAGTTGGCGACCTTCGACACCACCAGCACGCTGATCTCCCCCTCCCGGAACGCGTCGAAGAGCTTCTCGCGCTGGGCGTTGGAGGTCTCCCCCTTGATGACGGGGGCGTCCAGGTGCTCGCCCAGCTCGTCCAGCTGGTCGATGTACTGGCCGATGACCAGGATCTGCTGCCCGGCGAAGCGGCGGACGATGGCCTCCGTGACCTTCCGCTTGGTCGCGGTGGTGGCACAGAAGCGGTACTTCTCCTCCGTCTCGGCCGTCGCGTACGCCAGCCGCTCGGAGTCGGTCAGGTTCACCCGGACCTCGACACAGTCGGCCGGGGCGATGTACCCCTGCGCCTCGATCTCCTTCCAGGGCGCGTCGAACCGCTTGGGCCCGATGAGGGAGAACACGTCCGACTCGCGGCCGTCCTCCCGCACCAGGGTGGCGGTGAGCCCCAGCCGGCGGCGCGCCTGCAGATCGGCGGTGAACTTGAAGACCGGGGCGGGCAGCAGGTGCACCTCGTCGTAGACGATCAGGCCCCAGTCCCGGGAGTCGAACAGCTCCAGGTGCGGGTAGACGCCCTTCCGCTTGGTCGTCAGCACCTGGTACGTGGCGATGGTGACCGGCCGGATCTCCTTTTTCGTGCCGCTGTACTCGCCGATCTCGTCCTCGGTCAGCGAGGTCCGCTTCACCAGTTCGTGCTTCCACTGCCGGGCGGAGACGGTGTTGGTGACGAGGATCAGCGTGGTCGACTTCGCCTGGGCCATGGACCCGGCGCCGACCAGCGTCTTGCCGGCGCCGCAGGGCAGCACCACGACACCGCTGCCGCCGTGCCAGAAGTTCTCCACGGCCTGCTTCTGGTACGGGCGCAGCGCCCAGCTGTCCTCCAGCAGCTCGATCGGGTGCGCCTCACCGTCGACGTAACCCGCGAGGTCCTCGGCCGGCCAGCCCAGCTTCAGCAGCGTCTGCTTGATCTGCCCGCGTTCGGAGGGGTGCACCGCGACGGTGTCCGCGTCGATGCGGGCGCCGACCAGCGGGGCGACCCGCTTGGACTTCAGCACCTCCTCCAGCACCGGCCGGTCGGTGGTGGTGAGGACGAGTCCGTGCGTGGGGTGCTTGCTGAGGGTGAGGCGGCCGTAGCGGTCCATCGTCTCGGCGACGTCCACGAGCAGGGCGTGCGGCACGGGGTAGCGGCTGTACTGCACGAGGGCGTCGACGACCTGCTCGGCGTCGTGCCCCGCGGCCCGCGCGTTCCACAGGCCGAGCGGGGTGACCCGGTAGGTGTGGATGTGCTCGGGTGCCCGCTCCAGCTCGGCGAAGGGCGCGATAGCACGCCGGCAGTCGTCGGCCCGCTCGTGGTCGACTTCCAGGAGCAGGGTCTTGTCGGACTGGACGATCAGTGGACCATTCACGCGCGGCACACCCTTTCCACTACGGCCATTCCACTACGGCCAAACGTCCAGTGTGCCTCATCGGGCCGGGGTGCTCCGAGGCGTGCACCGGGCGGCCGCCTCAGTCGTCCGCCAGTTCCGCGACCCCGGTGATCCGGTGCAGCGGATACGTGCGCACCTCGTCCGCCGTGTGGTCGTACGCCGTGACGAAACCGCCCTCGACCCGGATCGGGGCGATGACCCGCTGGCTGGCGGCGCCCTCGGCGTTGACGTAGCCGATCCACACGGATTCCCCGGTCAGGACGGCGGCCTGCATGGTGGCCAGGGTCTCGGCGGAGGAGGTCCGGGGCAGCTCGCCGCCCGCGAGCGGCTCGCCGACGGGCTTGCGCGGGGCGGTGGCGGCCAGGTCACCGGCCCGGATCGCACGGACCGCGGCCCCGAGCAGCGTCGCGTCGGGCGGCGGCGGCCCGTCCGGCACGGGCTCGGGCGCGGTGCGCGGCGGGGTGCGGTGGGCGTGGGCACGGGTGATCAGGACATCACCCTCCGCGGACTCGGCGGCGGGCGCGTACCCCATGGCGCGCAGCCCCTCCAGCAGGGTCGCCGGGTCGGTCGGCGCGGCCAGCACGGTCGGGGCCAGCCGGCGCAGCCGCAGGGCGGCGGCCCGCTTGTCGGCGAGGATCTCGTTCAGCAGGGCGTCGTCGTCGCAGCGCACGTACGCCGAGGCCGCGCCGATCCGCAGGTGGCCGTGTCTGCGGGCCACGTCGTCGATCAGGTAGGCGAGCGGCTGCGGCACCGGGGTGCGGGAGTGCTCGGTGAGGAAGGCGTGCAGGTCGGTGGCTGTCTGTCCGGCGTCCAGGGCCCGCCGGACGGACGCGGGGGTGAACCGGTACACGGTCGCGCCGCCCTTGGACTCCACGTCCGCCAGTACGTCCAGCATGTCCGCGAGCGGGCGGCGCAGCGGACCGGGGGCGACCGCGGTCAGGTCGGCCTGGAGCAGGACGTGGTCCAGCGGCTCGGGCAGCAGCGGGGCGAGCAGCCGGACCGCGGCCGCGGTGGCCACCGCCTGCTCGGCGGGAGAGAGCGGCACGAGCCGCTCGGGCGCCCGGTGGTGGTGCACCGGCAGCTTGTCGCCGGGCCCGGCGGCGGGCTCGAGGGAGCCTGCGGGCTCCGGGGATCCGGCGGACTTCGGGGATCCGGCGGACTTCGGGGATCCGGCGGGCACCGGTGGTCCGGCGGGTGCGCCGGCCGGGGTGCCGGGGCCGGTGGCGGGCACCGGTGTGCCCAGCAGAGCGCGTCCCTGGGACGCCAGCGCCCCCCGCCCGGTCACGCCGAGCAGTTCCGCCTCCGACAGGGTCCAGCGGGCCAGCCGGGAGCGCAGGTCGTCCGCGCCGTCCCGCTGGGCCCCCCGCAGCGGCCGTTCCCAGTGCAGCCGGGCCAGCACCGACTCGGCGTCCGGGGCCGTGCCCTGCGGCAGCGCGGCGAGCAGGGACAGCACCCGGTGCCGTACCTCGGGCGCGGCGGACCGGTCGAGCCCCGGACCGAGCGCCGACAGGGCCCGGTCCTTCGCGTCCCGGCCGCCCACCAGCCCCGGTGTGCGGGTGGCCGTCAGCCATGCCTGGGCGAGCCGGCCCCAGCGCTCGGCCGGTGGCTGCTCCAGCCACTCGTCGTAGGCGGGGGTCGCCGCGTACCGCTCGTCGGCCTCCCCGTCGGAGGCGATCAGACCGGCCGCGTACGTCAGTTCGGTCCAGAAGGCGGCGACCGGCTCGGACACGTCGAGCGCCACGGCGGTCCGCTTCAGGTCCCGCACGCTCAGACCGCCCGCCCGCAGCACGGCCGGCCCGCCCTCGTCCCAGTCCTTCAGCAGCTCCTCCACGGTGGCCAGCGCCGTGTACGCCTGTCCCGCCGCGGTCGCGTCCACCACCTGCGGGCTGTGGGCCGCGGCCGGCAGCACGGCGGGCGGCCGCGGCTCCGGTGTGCGATGGGCCCGGCCCGCCCGCAGATGCAGGGCGACCTCGCGGGGCAGCACCACCGTGCCCGGGGCGGTCGGCAGCAGCAGGCCGCGGTCCAGCAGCCAGCGCAGGTGCGCCGCCGGGTCCGCGGTGACCTGCCCGTACGGCGGCCCCCACACCAGCCGGGACAGCACCTCGCGGGCCGGTTCCGGGGCACCCGCCAGCAGCTTCGCCATCTTCCTGCGGTGACCGAACAGCCCGGTCAGCGCGGTCACGGCGGACACCGAGTCGTGCGTGGACGGCAGCCCCGCCGCCGTCACGATCTCCTGGATCCGCCCCGGCGACATGCCCGAGGTGGCCTCCTGCACGGTCGGGCCGAGCCCGGTCGGCGACGGGTGCTGCGGTGCGGGGGCGAGCAGCTCGCGGGCGGTGCGCACCAGCCGCAGCCGGTCGTCACCGCCCCACACCAGTGCCTGCTCGCGCAGGACGGCGACGGCCCGCGGCAGCGCACCGGCCACCGCCTCGTCACCGGCGTCCCCGGCCATGAGGCCGAGCAGGGTGTCGTACGACGCCGGGTCCGGGGCGACGGCCAGCGCCTCCGCGGTCTGCAGCGCGAACCGGTCCAGCCGCTCCAGCGCGCGCAGCACGGAGGCGCGCGTGCCGGCGCGCGTGGCGAGCTGGGTGAGATCGGTGGGTACGGGAGTGATGAGGTCCGGGCGGTCGCGCAGCAGCGCGGCCAGGGAGGCGTCGTCCCGCGTGCGGAGCGCCTCCGCGAGGGACCGAGGGGCTGAGTGGGCCTCGGGGCTCATCCGGCCAACGTTAGCCGACATCCCGGCGCCACCGGAGAGGTCGGCCGCGCCCGGGGGAGGGGCCCGGGGCCGGGGCGGCCGCCCCGGCGGAAGCGGTACGGTCCTCACCGGGGTTTCAGTCGGCGCACCCCGGAGGGGTTCCGTGGGGATCGAGAGCGATCAGGTCGTCTACGAGTATCTGAGCCGCGTCGGGGACATCGCCCAGCAGCGTCAGCTGCCGTCGGCGACGCGGATGCGGCTCGTGTCGGAGCTGCGCAACGAGATCGACCGGTGCCGGGCGAGGGCGACGGTGGACTCGCCCGCCGCCGTCCGCCGCATCCTGGACGGCTTCGGCACACCGGACGAGGTGGTCGCGGCGGCCGGCGGCACCGGTGGGTCCCCGCAGCCGCCGCCCGCGGCCGTACCGGCACAGCCCTCCTCCGGGGCGCGGGCGCCGGAACCGGCGGAGCGGGAACGGCCGAAGGGGCTGCGGCGGGTCGTACCGCGCCAGCGTCCGGCGCAGTCCGTCCCGCCGGTGCGGCGGGACGGTCCGGCCCCGCCGCATCTCGCCCCCGCGCACGAACTCGGCGACGGCGCGGCGGCGCCCGACTGGTGGCGCCTGAGCACCGGGGGCCTGCTGGCGGACACCGACCCGGTGCCGGGATTCGTCGGCGGGGTGGAGATCCCCGAACTGCTCCGGCGGCCCTCGGGGGAGGCCGCCGCCGACAAGCCGGACGAGCCTGGCGAGCCCGTGGAGACCGCTGAGGAAGGCAGGGCGGGCAAGGCGGCCAGGCGGGGCAAGCGGGGCAGGGCGGTCGAGCGGGACGGGGCGGCGGACGGCGCCGGGGCGTCCGTACCCGCCGTACCCGCGCTCGGACCTCGCCCGCGCCGCCGCTTCCTCCCCGGGCCCGCCACGGGATGGTCCAACCCCCTTCTGCTGCTGGCCGCCGCCGCGCTCGTCGCGGGGACCGTGCTCGGCAACTGGTTCGCGCTGCTCCTCGGCTGGGCGATCGCCTACGGTTCCCGGCGGCTGACGGCCGCGGAGACCAGGTGGGCGGTGATGGTGCTGCCGGGCACGGCGCTCGCGGCCGGGCTGGTGTGGCTGTGGGGGCGCGGCGAGGGCCGCTGGGGCGAGCCGGTCGCCCAGGGGCACCTGAACGACGCCGTCGCCGAGACCTGGCCGTGGGTGGTCCGGGGCGCGGCCCTGGCGTCGGCCCTGTATCTCGTCTGGCGCTCCCAGCGGAGGGGATGACCGGCCCCGGCCGTGCGGCGGCGGGCCCGTTCCCCGCCGGTGCACCCGGCACAATGGCCCTCATGGCCTCCACCCTGACCGTCGGCTTCGACCTCGACATGACCCTCATCGACTCGCGGCCGGGCATCCGTGCCTGTTACCTCGCCCTGTCGGAGCGGACCGGGACGTTCATCGACGCCGATCTGGCGGTGACCCGGCTCGGGCCACCGCTCGTGGACGAGCTGACCCAGTGGTTCCCGGCCGAGCAGGTGCCGGCCATGGCCGCCCTGTACCGCGAGATGTACCCGTCCATAGCCGTCGCCGCGAGCCCCGCGATGGACGGCGCCCGGGAGGCGGTGGACGCGGTGCGCGCGGCCGGCGGGCGGACGATGGTGGTGACGGCGAAGTACGAACCGAACGCCAAGCTGCACCTGGCCCACCTCGGCATCGAGCCGGACGTGGTCGTCGGCGACCTGTGGGCCGAGCAGAAGGCGGCGGCGCTGCGCGAGTACGGCGCCGGTGTGTACGTCGGGGACCATGTCGGGGACGTGCGCGGGGCCCGTGCGGCAGGTGCGTTTTCGGTCGCCGTCGCGACCGGCCCGTGCCCGGCCGAGGAGCTGGCCTCGGCCGGTGCGGACGTCGTCCTGACCGGTCTCTCCGCCTTCCCGGGGTGGCTCTCCGGCTACCGGGAGGCGCCCGGCGCCGCGCCGCGCGCCTGACGCCGGCCGGCGGCGGCCGACCGCAGGACACCGGCACCGGCGACGAGGAATCCGACGGCCATGAGCATGCTCAGACCGAACATGTAGGTCGGAAAGGGCCTCGCCCCGAAGAACAGCGGGGCCACCGTGACGAGGGTGGCCACCGCCCCGAGGAAGAAGACGACGGCACCGGCGCGGATCAGCCGCTCACCGGGCCCGGCGGAATTCGCTTGGGTTTTGTCACGCACCGGACCAGGGTAGTTCCCTGCGCGAGAGAACAACCGGGGGACGTCTTGTCACCCGCCCCAAGACCATTAGCCTTGGTAGCGCTTGGTATCGGCGGGTCGTGACCGGCCCGCTCGAGTGCTGTCAAGAGCCGTTTCCGAAGTAGTTTTCCCAACGAGTACGAGGACGAGGACAGACGTGCCTACCGGCAAGGTCAAGTGGTTCAACAGTGAGAAGGGCTTCGGCTTTCTCTCCCGCGACGACGGCGGTGACGTCTTCGTCCATTCCTCGGTTCTCCCCGCCGGAGTCGATGTGCTCAAGCCGGGTCAGCGCGTGGAGTTCGGGGTCGTCGCCGGTCAGCGCGGCGACCAGGCGCTGTCGGTGGTGCTGCTCGACCCGACGCCGTCGGTCGCCGCCGCCCAGCGCAAGAAGCCGGACGAGCTGGCGTCGATCGTGCAGGATTTGACGACCCTTCTCGAGAACATCACGCCGATGCTGGAGAAGGGCCGTTACCCGGAGAAGACCTCCGGCAAGAAGATCGCCGGTCTGCTCCGCGCGGTCGCCGACCAACTGGACGTCTGAGGAACCGGACCGGACCCCGGACGAAATCGGCCGGAATCCGGTGACCCGTCAGGGAAACGCGAGCGCATCCCGGCCGAGGGGCGGTACCAGCCCCTCGGCCGCCGCGCGGGTGAGCAGACCGCGGACCGCCGCATAGCCGTTCTCGCCGAGATCGGCGGTGAACTCGTTGACGTACAGCCCGATGTGCTGGTCCGCGACGGCCGGGTCCATCTCCTGGGCGTGCGCCATGACGTACGGCCGGGAGACCTCCGGGTCGTCCCACGCGGCCCGTACGGAGGCGCGGATCGAGTCGGCGAGCCGCCCGAGCGCCTCGGCGCCCAGCGACCGCCTGGCGATGATCGCGCCCAGCGGGATCGGCAGCCCGGTGGTCCGCTCCCAGTGCTCGCCCATGTCGGCGAGCTTGTGCAGCCCGTAGTTCTGGTAGGTGAACCGGGCCTCGTGGATGACCAGTCCCGCGTCCACCTTGCCGTCCCGCACGGCCGGCATGATCTCGTGGAACGGCATGACCACGATCTCGCCGACCCCGCCCGGCACCGTGTCCGCGGCCCACAGGCGGAACAGCAGGTAGGCCGTCGACCTCTCGCTCGGCACGGCGACCGTACGCCCCGCCAGTCCCGCCCCGCCGGCAGCGGGGGAGTCGCCCCCGGCGCCCGGCCCCGGCTCGCGGGTGAGCACCAGCGGCCCGCAGCCCCGCCCCAGCGCACCACCGCAGGGCAGCAGCGTGTACTCGCCGAGGACGTAGGGCAGGACGGCGTACGACACCTTCAGCACGTCGAACTCGCCGCGCTCGGCCATGCCGTTGGTGATGTCGATGTCGGCGAAGGTCACGTCCAGGGCGGGGGCGCCGGGGACGCGGCCGTGGGCGAGGGCGTCGAAGACGAACGTGTCGTTCGGGCAGGGGGAGTACGCGATCTGCAGCGGCTCATGCGTCGGGTGCGTCATGTGCGGTTCCAACTCTCCAGTGCGGGCGCGAGCTTCCCGAAGCCCTCGGTGAGGGCGGCGAGGGCGTCGGCTATGCGCCAGGCGGACCGGTCGCGCGGCCCGACCGGGTTGGAGACCGCGCGGACCTCCAGGACGGGCACACCGTGCGCGGCGGCGGCCTCCGCCACCCCGAAACCCTCCATGGCCTCGGCGAGCGCGCCGGGGTGCCGGGCGCTCAGGGCGGCGGCGCGGCCGGCGGTGCCGGTCACCGTCGACACGGTCAGGATCGTGCCGGTACGGGCGCCGGTGGCCTCGGACACGACTCGTACGAGTGATTCGGGCGGCCGGTGGGTGATGGTTCCGAAGCCGAGTTCGGTGACCGGAAGGAAGCCGTCGGCGGTCTCGGCGCCCAGGTCGGCCACCGTGATGGCGTCGGCGACGACGAGCGAGCCGACGGGCGCCCCGGGCGGGAAGCCGCCCCCGATCCCGGCCGACACGACCAGGCCGTAGGGGCGGCCGGCCAGCGCGGCGGCGGTGAGGGCGCCCGCGGTGCCGGCGGCGGCGAGCGCCGGACCGACACCCGCGGCGAGCAGGTCCCAGCCCGCGGCCGTACGGCACAGGGTCCCGCCCGGCAGCGGCACCTCCTCGGCCGCCCCGGGCAACGCCCGGGCCACCGCGTCCCGCTCTACGGGGACCGCGGTGGCGACGAGGACCGGTACGGAAGGCGTGATCAGGCCTTCTTCAGCTTGAAGGACCAGAAGCCCTTCTTCGTCTTGTCGCCCATCTGGATGGCGAGCGTGTTGGTGGTGCCGCCCGTGCCGTACTGCTCCTGGAAGAACGCGCCGTTCGGGATCGTGCGGTACGTCTCCTTGCTGACGTCGCTGAACGGGCGGCCGTTGACCAGCACGATCCAGCCCGCGTCCGCGATCTTCGGGTCGACGCCGATGCGGACGGTCTCGTCCTGGCCGACCTTGATCGACTTGGCGTCGCCCGCGTTCTTGAGGCAGTCCTTCAGGGAGTCGGCGTCCAGCGCCTTGCCGTCGTTGTAGCAGAGGGCCTCGGAGTTGACCGAGTCCCCGCCGACGGTGATCGTCGCCACGGGCGACGGCTTGTCACAGGCCGACAGGACGAGCAGTCCGGCGGAAACGGCGCCGGCGACTGCGACGGCGCGGCGGCGTCGCACAACGGATTGCAGCGTGGTCATGGCGGAAGGCTATCGGGCGGCCCGAGCCGTCCGCCCACGTGGGGTGCGGCGTGCCCGGTTCGTTACGCCACGCGTGCCCGGGTCCGGCCGCCCTGCCGGGCCGAGACGACCAGCCCGCGCAGCGTCGACAGCCAGCCGACGGCCACGAACGCGGCCCCGACCAGCAGCCCCAGCATGCCGTTGAGCGGCATCACGATGCCGACGGCGCCCCCGAACACCCACGCCATCTGCAGCAGCGTCTCCGAGCGGGCGAACGCCGAGGTCCGCACCGACTCCGGCACGTCCCGCTGGATCAGCGCGTCCAGCGCCAGCTTGGCCAGCGCCTGCCCGAACCCGGCCACCGCCGCCAGACAGGCCACCAGGAACGCCCCGAAGAACAGCCCTGCGACGACCGAGGCGCCCAGCACCACGGCGACGACCGTCACGATGATGATCTCCGGGGCGCGCGACCTGAGCCATGCCCCCACGGCCGTCCCCAGGGCGTTGCCCGCGCCCGCCGCGACCCCCACTATCCCCAGCGACACCGCGGCGTTCTGCCCGGTCAGCGGATGCTCGCGGAGCAGGAAGGCGAGGAAGAAGATCAGGAAGCCGGACAGGCAGCGCAGCGCCGCGTTGGCACCCAGCGCGTGCGTCACGGCCGGCCCGACCGTCCGCAGCCCCGGCCGCCTGGCCTGCCGGCGGCACGGCCCGTGCAGATGCTGCTCGTCGGCCGCCAGCAGCGCCACGTCCTCGCCCTTGGCCGAATCGACCGTGGGCGGCAGCGAGAACGACAGAAACGTCCCGGCAGCGAAGATCACGAAAGCGCCGTAGAGCGGCCACGGGTCGCCGAGGGCGTGCAGTCCCGCCCCGACCGGCGCGGCGGCCCCGGTGGCCAGCAGCCCCGCCAGGGTGACCCGGGAGTTGGCCTTCACCAGCGAGAACCGCGGCGGCAGCAGCCGCGGCACGACGGCACTGCGGACCACGCCGTACGCCTTGGACGCCACCAGCACGCCCAGCGCAGCCGGGTACAGCTCCAGCCCGCCGGTCGCCACCGCCCCCGAGACGACCAGCGCGAGCAGCGCCCGCGCCAGCATCGCCCCGGCCATCGCGGCCCGCCGCCCGTGCGGCAGCCGGTCCAGCAGCGGACCGATGACCGGAGCGAGGACCGTGAACGGTGCCATCGTGATGGCGAGGTAGAGCGCGACCCGCCCACGCGCCTCGTCGGTGGGCACGGAGAAGAACACGGTGGAGGCCAGCGCCACGGTGATCATGACGTCCCCGGCGCCGTTCACCGCGTGCAGCTCGATCAGCTTGCCCAGGCCCGACTCGCCCGCCCCGTGCGCGTGCGTGGCCCTGCGGATACCGCGCGCCGGACCGGTCACGGGGAAGTGCAGGGCACGGCCGACCGCGCGGACGGCCGTGCCCACCCGGCCCGAACCGCCGCCCCGGTCACTCGCCTTGTCCGTGGCTGCCACGACGTTCATAGTGCCCCGAGATGCGGTCCGATAGTGCGGTACGGCACGGATGGCGGTGTACGGCCCGCGGCGAGGGGCCCGCACGGCTCCCGGTCGGCCGGCCCAGGTGGGCGGGTGGGAATATCCACGAATCCCGCCCGGTGTAGCGTGCCTATCTCAGCCATAACGCAGAATGGATGGCAGAGGTGCGCCCGGGCGCGCGGATGCAGACGTCGATGCGGTCCCCAGGTCCGCTCCGTAGGCGAAACCGCCGGAGGCAGCCGCACTCGACGAGACGGCGTAGGAGAGAAGCGATACCTGTGAGCGCGACAACGCGAAGCCGCACCCCCGACCGCCTGTGCGCCGAGGCCGTCGACCTCGCCCGCGCCGCCGCCGAGGAGGCCGCCGCCCCCGGCGTGGTCGGCGAGCACACCGGCCTCGTGGCGGAGGGCGACCGCGTTGTCACGCACTTCTTCGAGTGCAAGGAACCGGGCTACCGGGGCTGGCGCTGGGCCGCGACGGTGGCCAGGGCCTCCCGTGCCAAGTTGGTGACCCTGGACGAGGTCGTCCTGCTGCCCGGCCCCGACGCCCTCCTCGCCCCCGAATGGGTCCCGTGGAGCGAGCGCCTGCGCCCGGGCGACCTCGGCCCCGGCGACCTGCTCCCGACCGACCAGGACGACCTGCGCCTGGAGCCCGGCTACGTCGGCGAGGAGGAGCCCCCGTCGAACTCGCCGGTCTCCGAGGAGATGCGCGAGCTGGCGGAGGCCGAGGACGCCGACGTCACCCCCGGCGCCCCCGCCGTCCAGCCGACGATCCCCACCCGTGGCTCGATCGCCGCGGTCGCCGAGGAACTCGGCATGCGGCGCGCGCGTGTCCTGTCCCGCTACGGCCTGCACAGTGCGGCCGACCGCTGGGAGGACGCCTTCGGCCCCAAGACCCCGATGGCCCAGGCGGCCCCGGCCACCTGTGTGAGCTGCGGCTTCCTGACCCCGATCGGCGGCTCCCTCGGGCAGGCGTTCGGCGTCTGCGCCAACGAGTTCTCCCCGGCGGACGGGCGCGTGGTCTCCCTGGCCTACGGCTGCGGCGGTCACTCGGAAGCCGCGGTCATGCCGAAGCCCCCGCAGCCCGCCGCGCCGGTCATCGACGAGACCCGGGTCGACCCCTTCCCGCTCCGCCCGGCCCGCGACTCCGGCTCGGTCCCGGAGACGGGCGACGACGAGACGGCGGAACTCGGCCACTCCTGACCCCCGGCTTCCGGCGGCACCGCCCGCCCGTCCCCCTACCGCCGGCCCACCTCGGCCCACACGGTCTTGCGGGGTGACGGCCCGGGCGCCGTACCCCAGCGCCGCGCGAGCGCGTCCACGAGGAGGAGCCCCCGGCCGCCGTCCGCCTCGGGCGCGCTGCCCAGGCACCGGGGCAGCCGGTCACCGCGCGTGTCGGTGACCTCGATCCGGAGGGTGTCGCCGACGACGTAGAGCGTCAGCCGGAAGTCCCGTCCGGCGACCCGGCCGTGGGTGGCGGCGTTGGCGGCGAGCTCGGCCACGATCAGCTCCGCCGGGTCCAGCGGGAACGCCCAGGACCGCAGTTGCTCCCGGGCCAGCAGCCGGGCGAGCCGGGCGCCCCGGGGCGTGGAGGAGAGCTTCACGGTGAAGTTCGGGATGCTCGGAGAGCCGGGGCCGTAGGTGGAGATTTCCTGGTTCACATCACTCAGCGTGGCGGCGCCTGCTACCTGTGAACAGTGACCGAGGGGCTGCGTACGGTCACTGTCCGTGTGTTGTCCGGGGGTGTCCGGGCTGTCGGGAAGAGGTGCGGTGGCATGAGCGAGGAAGAGGAGCCGGGCTGGGAGGTCGAGCCGGACGACGAGTGGGGCCTCGCCGTCATCGCGACGGTGGGACGTCAGTTGCGGCTGCGCCGGGAGGCGGTGGGCATGCGCGCGGCCGACTTCGGCAAGGCCGTCGGGTACGGCGAGGACATGGTCTACAAGGTCGAGTCCGGCAAGCGCATCCCGAGGCCGGAGTACCTCGACAAGGCGGACAAGGTCCTGGACGCGGGCGGGTTGCTCGCCGCGATGAAGGAGGACGTGGAGAAGGTCCGCTATCCCAAGAAGGTCCGGGATCTGGCGGAGGTGGAGGCGAAGGCGGTGGAAATCGGGGTGTATGAGACCAGCAACATTCACGGCCTATTGCAGACCACTGAGTACGCCCGTGCTCTGCTTGAGTGTTGGCAGCCCGCGTACGCGCCGAAAGATCTGGAGCGGCGGGTGTCCGCTCGAATGGCTCGCCAGTCCATCTTCGAGAGGGCGCCTGCGCCGGCTCTGAGCTTCGTCTTGGAAGAGGCGACGCTGCGCCGGAGGGTTGGAGGCACAATGGTGCGGCGACAGCAGTTCGAACGTCTGCTTGAAATCGGCCGGTTGAACAACGTCACGCTCCAGGTGATGGCCCTGGACAGCCCACCGCATCCGGGTATGAGTGGACGGATCGAGTTGCTGAAGTTCGAGGACGGCACTGCTGTCGGTCGGTCGGACGGCGCATACATCGGTCGTCCCGTCTCGAACCTGCGGGAGCTACGCGTCCTGGAGCTGCGGTATGGCACCATCCGGGCGCAGGCCCTTCCCCCCGGGGAGTCGCTGGACCTCATCGAGCGCGTGCTGGGAGAAACATGATCCGCTGGTTCAAGAGCAGTTACAGCAGTAGTAGCGAGGCCGACTCCTGCGTCGAAGTAGGTCTGCACTGGTTCAAGAGCAGCTACAGCAGCGGTCCCGACGGCGACTCCTGCGTCGAAGTAGGCCTGCACTGGTTCAAGAGCAGCTACAGCGACGGTCCCGAAGGCGACTCCTGTGTCGAAGTCGCCCCCACCCCCTCCGTCATCCGTGTCCGTGACTCCAAGCAGACCCACGGTCCGCAGCTCGCCCTCGCGCCCGCCAGCTGGGCGGAGTTCGTGTCGTACGCCGCCCGGCACTGAACTACCTGGCGGTCAGTTCGGTCTCGTGGACGGTGTGCAGCGTCTGGTCCTCACCGGTGCGCTCCAGGCGCAGGCGGGCGGAGCGGCCGTGGAGGGTCAGGGTCATGAGCTGGTTGCCGAACCACGGGCCGCCCCGCTTGCGCCACCGCACCGGCGGCCGGGGACAGCGACCGTGCCGGGCCAGCAGCCGCCCCAGCACACGGGCCGGGGCACTCCAGCCGAACCGGAAGCCGACCCGCATCAGCAGCGGCACGGAGTTGTGCACGGGCGAGCAGGTCAGCTGGACCACGGGAATGACGGGGGCGGCGGAGGCTCCGGTGGGCCACTCGGCCTCGGCGACGTACCCGTGGTGGACGTCGCCGGACAGCACGCACACGCTCGCCGGTGCGCCCGGCCGGGACCCGGCCTCCGCTATGAGGCCGGCGAGGTCGGTGAAGGACCGCGGGAAGGCCGCCCAGTGTTCGAGGTCGGCTCCGCGGCGCAGCCACTCGCCGAAGCGGGCCCAGCGTGCGCCGCGTTCCCCGGCGCACAGGGCCGCGTCCCACGCCTCGGTGTCGTGCACCAGGTGCGGCAGCAGCCACGGCAGGGAGGTACCGATCAGGAGATGGTCGTAGGCCCCCTGCCCGCCCGGCTCCTGCCCGCCTGACCCCTGGCCGCCAGGCCCGTCCTCGCCCGGCTCCGGTCCGCCCGTCCCCGGTCCGCCCAGCACCTGCTCGCGCAGCCAGTCGGCCTCACCCGGGTCGAGCATCGCGCGGCGGTCCTCGGCCAGGACCCGCGCGGCCCGGGAGTCGACCATCACCACGCGGACCCGGCCGAAGTCGCGCCGGTAGCTGAAGCGGACGGAGGCGAGGTCGGCGTCGGCCCGTTCGGCGAGAGCGCGCAGCGCGTCCGTGCCGTCCGGGGCGGCACGGACGGCGGCCCAGGTCGGGTCCTCGGCCAGTTCGGCGGGGGAGAGGTTGCCCAGGTGCTGGTGGACCCAGTACGACATCAGGCCGGCCAGCAGCCGCTTCTGCCACCAGTCGGTGGCGCGCATGTCGGCGAGCCAGGCGGCGGAGGTGTTCCAGTCGTCCACGATGTCGTGGTCGTCGAAGATCATGAAGCTGGGCACGGTGGACAGCAGCCAGCGGATCTCGGGGTCCAGCCACGATTCGTAGTAGAGGTGGCAGTACTCCTCGTAGTCCGTGACCTGACTGCCGGGCGCCCGGTCCAGGTCGCGGCGGCCGGCCAGCCAGCGCCGGGTCTCCTCGGAGGTCTCGTCGGCGTAGACCTGGTCGCCCAGCAGCAGCAGGGCGTCGGGGCGCTCGGCACCGGGGTCGGCCATCAGCCGCTTGGCGAGGGTGTCCAGGGCGTCCGGGCCGATCGGGTCCTTGCCGTCGGCCGGCGGCGCGGCCCAGCGGCAGGAACCGAAGGTGACGCGGACGGCCTCGCCGGCGCCCGGTGACCGGATGACGGAGGGCGGGAAGCGGGAGTCGGCGAGGGGCCACACCGGGGCCTCGTCCAGGAACACCTCGTACGAGGGCGAGGTGCCCGGTGTGAGGCCGGTCACCGTCACGAGCGCGTAGTGGTGACCGGCCACCCGGAAGGTGGGGGCCGTGCCGCCCGCGCCGTCCGAGCAGCGGACCCGGGCGGTGCAGGGCCCGCTCGTCTCGACCCACACGGTCGCGCACGAGCCGTCGGTGTACCTCAGCAGTGGTCCCAGACGCAGTTCCGCCATGTGAGCGCCTTCCTGTCTCGCGCGGTGGGAAAGGATCGGCCGTGGAGACCGTACAAGCCCGGCGGGCGGCGGGCGCCCGACGGTCATGTACCGCGTCTGCCTCCGTCCGGCGCGGGCATGCGGAGTGGGACGGCCCGCGAGGGAGGCCGGGGGAGGGCCGGGGCGGTCCGAGGGAGGACGAGGGAGCATGGGGACGGTGGTGCATGTCCCGCAGACGCGGGACATGATCGGGGACGAGCTCTCCGGCGACGAGGCGTACTGCGCGCTGCGCCGCTACGGAGGCGTGCGCCTGCTGCTCGACGCCTTCTCCCGGTTCCGCTACGCCGACGGCTTCACCAACGCACGGGCCCTCGGCTTCCAGATCGTGCTGGGCATGGTGCCGTTCACCATCGCGCTGGTCGGCCTCGCCACGGCCGCGCACACGGAGAGCGTGGGGCGCGTCATCGAGCTGACCCTCGGCAGGATCGGGCCGGGTACCGGTTCGGACGTGATCCAGGACGCGCTGCGCGGCACCCGCCGCACGGCCGGCTCCGGCGTGTGGAGCACGGTCGCGCTCAGCCTCGGGCTGGTGTTCTCCGTCCTCAACCTGGCGTCGGCCATGGGCCAGGTCGAACGGGGCGCCAACCGCATCTACGGCATCGAACGGGACCGGCCCTTCCCGCGGAAGTACGGCCGCGGCGTGCTCCTCGCCTTCGCGGCCGGCCTGCCGATGGTGCTGGGCTTCCTGGTCCTGGTCGCCGGTCAGGCCGTCGGCTCCGCGACGGCCGAGGCGCTGGGGTGGCCAGGGCCCCCGGCGTGGTGGGGCGCCCTGGAGATACCCGTGGGCACGGCGCTGGCCTGGGTGGCCTCCGCCGTCATCTTCCGCTGGTCGCCGCGCCGGGACCAGCCGGGCTACACCTGGCTGGCGTTCGGGTCCGCCGTCCACCTGGTGCTGTGGGTCACCGCCACCTGGCTGCTGGCGCTGTACGTCTCCCGCAGCGGCTCCTTCGGCGCCGTCTACGGCCCCCTCACCGCCTTCGTCGCCCTGCTGCTGTGGGCCAACCTGACGGGTGTCGCGCTGTTCCTGGGCATCGCGTTCGCCGCGCAGCTGGAGGCGGCCCGCGCCGGCCTGGGCCGCGCCGTGAAACCGGACCCCGGCCAGGGCCCCTGACACCAGCCGCCGCCCGCACCCGCCCGCGCCCGGGGC
>NZ_WWJT01000026.1 GCF_009865385.1 Streptomyces sp. SID486
CGCCCGGCGGCGCGGTGCCGGACCCGGCACGGGCGCCCCCGGCTCCTGGCGCGACCGGCTCGCACCGCTGTCCGACGCCGACCGCGACCGCGCCCTGCTGGAGCTGGTCCGCACGCACGTCGCCGGCGTGCTCGGGCACCCCTCGCCCGAGTCGGTGGACCCGCAGCGCGCCTTCCAGGAGATGGGCTTCGACTCGCTCGCCGCCGTCGAACTGCGCAACCTCCTCGCGGGCGCCACCGGCCTCACCCTGCCCGCCACGCTCGTCTTCGACCAGCCCACCCCGCTCACCCTCGCCACCCACCTCAGGACCGCACTGGTGCCCGGACCGGCCGACCGGGCCCGGTCCGCGCTGGCCGAGGTGGACCGCCTCGAAGCGGCCCTGCACGCCCTGCCCGACCAGGACGGCAGCCACACCCGCGTCACCGCGCGCCTCGAAGCGCTGCTGCGCAGCTGGCAGGACGCCCACGGACGGCACAGCGCGCCCGAGTCGCCGGAGGACTTCCGGGACGCCAGCGACGACGAACTCTTCGCCAGGATCGACAACGAACTGGGAGCCCAGTGATGGAAGACTCGGCCACGGCCGGCAAGCTCCGCGACTACCTCAAGCGGGCCACGACCGAGCTGGAGCGCAGCCGCCGCCGCGTACGGGAACTGGAGGAGCAGGACCGCGAGCCCATCGCCGTCATCGGCATGGGCTGCCGCTACCCCGGCGGGGTGCGCACCCCCGAGGACCTGTGGCGCGTCGTCGACGAGGGCGTCGACGTCGTCACCGAGTTCCCCACCGACCGCGGCTGGGACGTCGAGGCGATCTACGACCCCGAGCCCGGCGCCCCCGGCAAGACCTACGTCCGCCACGGCGGGTTCCTGCACGACGCCGCCGAGTGCGACCCCGCGTTCTTCGGCATCAGCCCCAAGGACGCGCCGGGCACCGACCCGCAGCAGCGGCTGCTGCTGGAGGTCACCTGGGAGGCGTTCGAGCGCGCGGGCATCGACCCCACCACGGTCAAGGGCTCCGCCACCGGTGTCTTCGTCGGCCTCATGCACCACGACTACACCGGCGGCACCATCTCCGGCAGCATCGTCTCCGGCCGCATCGCCTACACCCTGGGCCTGGAGGGCCCCGCGGTCACCATGGACACCGCCTGCTCCTCCTCCCTGGTGGCACTGCACTCGGCGATCCGGTCACTGCGCAAGGGGGAGTGCTCCCTGGCACTGGCGGGCGGCGCCGCCGTCATGGCCAGCCCCGAGATGTTCATCGAGTTCAGCGAGCGCCGCGCGCTGTCCCCCGACGGCCGCTGCCACTCCTTCTCCGACGACGCCGCCGGCGCCGCCTGGGCCGAGGGCGCCGGCATGCTGCTCGTGGAGCGGCTGTCCGACGCCCGGCGCAACGGCCACGAGGTGCTGGCCGTGGTGCGCGGCTCGGCCGTCAACCAGGACGGCGCCTCCAACGGCCTGACCGCCCCCAGCGGTCCGGCCCAGGTCCGGGTGATCCGGCAGGCCCTCGCCGACGCACAGCTCGCCCCCCACCACATCGACGCGGTCGAGGCGCACGGCACCGGCACCACCCTCGGCGACCCCATCGAGGCCCAGGCCGTCATCGCCGCC
This sequence comes from Streptomyces sp. SID486, assembly GCF_009865385.1. GTDB lineage: Bacteria > Actinomycetota > Actinomycetes > Streptomycetales > Streptomycetaceae > Streptomyces. Next base: position 1,606 of record NZ_WWJT01000026.1, read on the forward strand.
TACGGCCAGGACCGGCCGGAGAACCAGCCGCTGTGGCTCGGCTCCATCAAGTCCAACATGGGCCACCCGCAGGCCGCGGCCGGCGTCGGCGCCGTCATCAAGATGGTCATGGCGATGCGCCACGGCACCCTGCCGCGCACCCTGCACGCCGAGAAGCCCAGCACCGCCGTCGACTGGAGCGCCGGCGACGTCCGGCTGCTCACCGAGGGCCGCCCCTGGGACACCCCCGACGGACGCCCCCGGCGGGCCGGCGTGTCCTCCTTCGGCATCTCCGGCACCAACGCCCACACCATCCTGGAGCAGGCACCCCCCGTCGAAGCCGCCGCGGCCGCCCCGGAACGCGCCGCGCTGCCCGTCGTACCGTGGGTGCTGTCCGGCAAGGGACCCGACGCCGTCCGGCGCCAGGCGGAGCGGCTCCTCGCGGTCGCCGGCGACCTCGACCCGTACGACGTCGGCCACTCGCTGGCCACCACACGAACCGTCTTCCCCCACCGGGCCGCGGTCACCGGCCGCGACCGCGACGAACTGCTGGCCGGTCTGCGCGCCGTCGCCGACGGCAGCCGGCCCGCCGTGGCGGCCCCCGAACCCGGCCGCCTCGGCCTGCTGTTCTCCGGCCAGGGCTCCCAGCGCCCCGGCATGGGCCGCACCCTGCACGCCGCGTTCCCGGTGTTCGCCGCGGCCTTCGACGAGATCTGCGCCGCCTTCGACACCCACCTGGACCGTCCGCTGCGCGAGGTGATGCACGACGAGGACACCGACCCCGCCACGTCGCCGCTGAACCGGACCGTGTACACGCAGGCCGCCCTGTTCACCTTCGAGACCGCCCTGTACCGGCTGCTGGAGCACTGGGGTGTCCGCCCGGACCTGCTCGCCGGGCACTCCGTCGGCGAGGTCGTCGCCGCACACGTCGCCGGGGTCCTCGACCTGACGGACGCGGTCGCCCTGGTCGCCGCCCGCGGCCGGCTGATGCAGG
>NZ_WWJT01000250.1 GCF_009865385.1 Streptomyces sp. SID486
GACGGGCGCGGGCCACCGGGGCGGGGAGTGCGGGAGCCGTCGGTGGCCGGGGGCCCCGCCGGCCCGCGCCCGCCGCCACCCGTCACCCGCCACCCGTCACCCGCCACTATGAGGTGAATCACATCAGGGGGGTGTCACGCTTCTCCCGTGCCGGGTGTCTCGATGGGCATGGCCGAGGATCCCTTCACCGAACACCGTCCGCTGCTGTTCACCCTCGCGTACGAGCTGCTGGGCAGCGCCGAGGACGCCGAGGACGTCCTCCAGGAGAGCTACCTGCGCTGGAGCGCGGCCGATCGGGCCACGGTCGAGTATCCGCGCGCCTACCTGGTCCGCCTGGTGACCCGCCAGTGCCTCAACCACCTGCGCTCGGCGCGGGCCCGGCGCGAGGAGTACGTCGGTTCCTGGCTGCCCGAGCCGATCCGCACCGCACCCGAAGTGGCCGACGACGTCATCCTGTCCGAGGCGGTGTCGATGGGGCTGATGCTGGTCCTGGAGACACTGGGCCCGCTGGAACGCGCGGTCTTCGTCCTGCACGACGTGTTCGGTTACACCCACGCCGAGATCGCCGCCTCGACGGGCCGGACCGAGGTGACGGTGCGCCAGACCGCCCACCGCGCACGGCGGCACGTCCAGGCGCGCCGCCGCCGCTTCGCGCCCGACTCCGACGCGGCGCGCGCCGTCGTCGACCGGTTCCTGCGCGCCGCGGCCACCGGTGACGTCCAGGCGCTGATGGACCTGCTGGCACCGGACGTGGTGCTGATCGCGGACGGCGGCGGGAAGGCCGCCGCCGTCCGCCGCCCGCTCACCGGTCCGGAGGACGTCGCCAGGTTCGCCGTGGGGGCGTCCCGCACCAGCCCCGCGACGACCGTCGCGCTCGCCGCGTACAACGGCATGCCCGCGGCGCGCTTCCTCGTCGGCGGACGGCTCGACTGGCTCCTCGCGTTCGAGCTGGCCGACGGACGGATCACCGGCCTCTACGGCATGCGCAACCCCGACAAGCTGCGCCACGCGGACGCGCGGCGCACCCTCGGCAGATGAGGAGTCCCGCCATGGAGACCATGACCGTGGAACGTGTGATCGACGCGCCGATCGAGGACGTGTTCGGCTGGCTCACCACGACGACGAACTACACGGCCTCGCCGCTGGCGGTGCGCTGCGCCCTGACGCGCGGCGGCCGGGAAGCCCCGTACGGGGTCGGTGCCGTGCGCACCCACCTGTGGCTGATGGGCTGGTTCCGCGAACGCATCACCCGCTACGAACCGCCGTACGCCACCGAGTACGTGGTGGAGCGCAGCCTGCCCCCGTCCCGGCACGAACTCGGCCGCATGACGTTCACCGAGACCGCCGGCGGAACCCGGGTGAGCTGGACGACCCGCGCCGAGGTCCGCGTGCCGTTCCTCGGCGCCTTCCTCACCCGGGCCCTCGTGCGGCCCGTCCTCCTCGGCACCTTCCGCAACATCCTCGCCACGGCGGACGCCGCGCTCACCCGGGGCGCCGTCCGGAGGTGACCGGGGGGCGGGGCGCCGGGGGCGGTTTCCGTCAGGGCAGGGGCCGGCAGAGCAGGGCCGCGGGGCCCGGACGGCTGCCGACCCGGGTGGTGAACGCGATCCCGGCCGCGTACTCGTCCGCGGCGCACTGCCCCTTGTAGCTGCCGTACGCGAAGTCGCCGCCGGCCGCGTCGGCGGGACGGTTGTCGGACCGGTCGAACCACACGGTACGGCCGGCACCCGGCAGAGCGGACCGGGCGGGGGCGCACAGCGCGGCCGACAGGCGTTCACCGCGCAGGCTGTAGCCGATGAGGAATTCCCCGGCGGGACACTGGTACTTGGTGTAGCCGGACGCCCAGTCGCCACCGGGCGGTACGTCGCGTTCGTCGGTGACGACCGTCTGCCGGGCCCCGGCGCCGCGCAGCTCTCCCGCCCCGGCGTCGGTGCACAGGCCGCGCCCGCCGGTGTGAGCGAGGCCGGCCAGCCGCGTGCCGTCGGGGCAGGCGGCCTTGCGGGCCCCCGGGTCCCAGTCGCCCGCCGCACGCACCCGCAGCGACGCCACCGCGTCGCCGTGATCGGTGCTGAGCATGCGCCAGACGGGCCCGGAGGTCACGGCGCCGCTCCTGCCGGGCGCGGTCGTCAGACGCTGCCAGGCGGTGGCACGCCAGTCGCCGCCGTCGAGGATGCCGGAGCGGTGTCCCGCGCCGTCGTAGCGCAGCAGTGCCCAGTCGTCGTGGCCCTCGAAGCCCACCAGCGGCCAGAACGCGAAGTCGGCGTCATGGTCGGCGAAGTAGTCGGTGATGTTGCCGAACCAGGTGCGGGCCGCCGCGTTCGTCTCGTTCGAGCCGATGCCGAACTCGCTCACCCAGACGGGCGCGGTGTAGTGCCGGCCGCCCTCCTCGGCGAAGAACGCCTCGTCGTCGAGGGCCGCGGCCAGCTCCGGACGGGTCAGGTCCTGGTAGCGCGCGTCGTGGGTCTCGCCGATGCCCGTGGCGCCGCTGTGGTGCGGGCCGGTGTAGCCGTAGAAGTGGGCGGAGTAGACGAGCTTGTGGGAGTCCACCAGGGTGTGCGAGAGGGTGCGGGCGGGGGTCAGGACGGGCCGGCCGTGCGGCAGCCCGTCCACCGGCACACCGGTCCAGTTGATCCCCTCGATCACGACGAGGAGGCGGGGGTTCGCCTCGGTGAGGATGCGGTCGGCGGCCAGTTGTGCGGCGGCGTACCAGTCGTGGCCGTCCCCGAGGCCCCAGTTCGGGTCGTCCAGCACGTCCCGCCGGACCTCGTTGTACAGGTCGGCGCCCACCACGCGCGGGACCGAGGCGTAGCGGCGGGCCATGAACACCCAGTCGTCCGCCCAGTGGCCGGTGGTCTGCCCGCTGTTCCAGCGCTCGTTGCCGTCGACACCGCAGCACCAGCGGGACGTGTTGGTGTGGTTGTTGAGGATGACGGCGAAACCGCCCCGGTCCAGCGCCTCCACCACGGCGTCGTAGACCTCCAGCGGTGTCCGGCCGCGGAGTTCGGGGTTGGCCGCGACGGCGCCGTCGGGGACGGGCGCCGTGCTGTGGATCATCTCGTTGGAGAACGGCAACCGGATGGTGTTGACGCCCAGCGCCCGGAAGTCGGCGAGCAGTCGGGGCAGGGGCACGCGGTCCAGACCGAGCGGGATGCCGTGGGAGTCCTGCCCGGCATGGTGAGCGGCGGGATCGTCGGCGCTGCCGCTGCCGGTCCATGAGCCCTGCGCACCGTCCCAGTTGGCCCCCTTCAGCCGGAACCGGTCGCCGTGGGCGTCGACGACGTAACGGCCCCGGGTGGACAGCGGTGCGGCCCAGGTGACCGCGTCCGTCCCACCGCCGGCCGCCTCGACGGCCGCGGCGGCCACGG
>NZ_WWJT01000251.1 GCF_009865385.1 Streptomyces sp. SID486
GCTGTGCCGGACCACGTTGGTGACCGCCTCGCGCACCACCCAGCCGAGCAGCGCCTCGGTCTGCGGGTCCAGGGGCGTCCCGGACTGGCTGAACACCGGTTCCACGCTCGCCGCGGACAGCGCCGACCGGGCCCGGGTCAGTTCGGTCGCCAGGCTGCCCTCGCGGTAGCCGGTCACCGCCTCGCGGATCTCGGTCAGCGCCTGCCGGCCCACCGACTCGATGTCGGTGATCTGTGCCAGTGCCGCGTCCATGTCGCGCGGGGCCAGCCGCCGGGCCGCCTCCGACTTCACCACGATCACCGACAGGGTGTGCCCGAGCAGGTCGTGCAGATCACGGGAGAACCGCAGCCGCTCCTTCTCCACCGCGCGCCGGGCCAGTTCCTCACGGGCGGCGCGCAGTTCCCGCACGGCCTCGGACAGGCCGAGGATCGCGGCGGTCACCATGCTGGAGAGGAAGGTGGCGTAACCGATGCCGGACGCGTCGCCCCAGCCGCCACGGACGTAGGAGACGGCGGCCGCGTACACCGAGAGCAGCAGCCCCGTGCGCCCCAGCCACGGGCCGCGCAGGGCGGCACCCACCGCGAGTCCCAGCAGCGGGAAGAACGTCAGCCAGTCACCGCCGTAGCCGAGGGCGAGGCCCGTGGTCAGCAGGCCCATCAGCACCAGCGCCACCCGCGTGGACACCGACCTGCGCTTGGCCCGGTCGAAGGAGCGGAAAGTGACGTAGATGTAGAGCGAGTTGAAGGTGAACAGGCCCAGACCGCCGATCCACGGGTTCGGGGTCCGGCCCTGGAGCAGATTGGAGAAGGACCCCAGGCCCATCAGCAGCCACGGCAGCAGGGCGAAGCCGGTCGGGGGCGGGCCGGGATGCTCGGCGTCGGAGCACTCGCGCTTCTTCCCGGCGGCCCGTTGCGCGGCCTTGAAGCGCTCGTGCTCGGCTTTCCACTCCCGTCGCGCCGCCTGCCAGGTCCGCACCTGGCGCCGCAGTCCGTCTCGCCGTGTCATGTCTGTGTTCTCCCCCGGTCAGCGTGTCCCCGCCCGCGGCGGTACGACCGCAGCGTACGAACCGAACGTTACGGAGCCCGGCCCCGGCTCGGGCAGATGCGCATGTACGGATCCGGGCGGGACAAATGTCACGGGTGCCGTCCCTGGCTGACGCGGCGTCAGGAGGCTTCACATGTGCGGAGGGCTGGGCTATACAGAGGGCGCCGGACTGGAACGCGTTCTAGATCGGCCCGCAGCGACCCCGGTGCGGCCGACGGTGCGGACGTCCGCGCCGGGGTCTTTCGCCGTCACTGTCTCAGGAGCCCCATGCCCATCGACGCAGCGAAGGCCCTCGCGGCCGAACCCCGGACCGGCGAGATCACCTGGGACCACAAGGACGTGCTGCTCTACCACCTCGGCATCGGCGCCGGCCGGCCCGCCACCGATCCCGGCGAGCTGCGCTACACGCTGGAGTCCCGGCTGCACGTCCTGCCGAGCTTCGTGACCGTCGCGGGCAACGGCTCGCCCGGCGTGATCAGCGGGCTGTCCATGCCGGGGATCGAGGTCGACCTGGCGCGCGTCCTGCACGGCGGACAGTCCCTCGACCTCCACCGCCCCGTCCCGGTGGCGGGCACCGCCACCGCCCGCCACCGGATCGCCGCCGTGTACGACAAGGGCAAGGCCGCCGTCCTGGTCCTGCGCACCGAGGTCGCGGACGCCGACGGCCCCCTGTGGACGAACGACGCCCAGATCTTCGTACGAGGCGAGGGCGGCTGGGGCGGCGACCGCGGTCCCTCGACCCGGCTCGCCCCGCCCACCGGTGACCCCGACCGGACCGTGGAGCGTCCGGTCCGCGAGGACCAGGCCCTGCTCTACCGGCTCTCCGGCGACTGGAACCCGCTGCACGCCGACCCCGGCTTCGCCGAGCGCGCCGGTTTCGAACGGCCCATCCTGCACGGCCTGTGCACCTACGGCATCACGCTCAAGGCGGTCGTGGACACGCTGCTCGGCGGCGACGTGACCCGGGTGCGCGGCTACAGCACCCGGTTCGCCGGGGTGGTGTTCCCGGGTGAGACCCTGCGCGTCCGCATGTGGCGCGAGGAGGGGCGGGTGCGGGTCACGGTGGGCGCCGTGGAACGGGACGACGCCCCGGTGCTCGCGGACACCGTCGTCCAGCACTCCTGACAGCAGGCCGGTCCGCACACCGGCAGGCGTCCCGGTCAGCAGGCCGGTCCGCACACCGGCAGGTGCCCCGGTCAGCAGGCCGGTCCGCACACCGGCAGGCATCCCGGTCAGCACGCCGGTCCGTACGCCCGCAAGCACTCCGGTCCGCACGTCGGCAAGCACTCCGGTCAGCATGCCGGACGAAGCCTCCGAGGGGAGCCGCACCATGCGCGCAGCCGTACTGCACGAGACAGGTCAGGAAAAGCTGGAGGTCGTCGACGACATCGAGGCGGTGGGCTTCGGCCCCGGCAAGGTCAGGGTCCGGGTGCGCGCCACCGGTCTGTGCCATTCGGACCTGTCCGCGATGAGCGGGGTGCTGCCCCAGCCGGCCCCTTTCGTGCCCGGCCACGAGGGCGCCGGCGAGGTGCTGGAGGTGGGGGACGGCGTACGGCACCTGAAGCCCGGTGACCGGGTCGTCCTGTGCTGGCTGCCGGCCTGCGGGGCGTGCCCGGCCTGCAAGCGCGGGCAGACCCAGCTGTGCCTGGCCGGGTTCCTGAACGCGGGCACCCCCAACTTCCGGCGTTCCGGCGGGGACGTCTTCGGCTTCGCGGGCACCGGCACCTTCGCCGAGGAGGTCGTGGTCGACGCCGGCTGTGCCGTGCCGCTCCCCGAGGACGTTCCGTTCGACATCGCCGCGCTGATCGGCTGCGGGGTGACCACCGGTCTCGGTGCCGTCCTCAACACCGCCGACCTGCGGGCCGGTTCGTCGGTCGCCGTGATCGGCTGCGGGGGCGTCGGCATCTCGGCCGTCCAAGGGGCCCGGCTGAAGGGCGCCGCCGAGATCGTCGCCGTGGACCCCGTCGCCTCCCGGCGCGAATCCGCCCTCCGCTTCGGCGCCACCAAGGCCGTCCCGCCGCAGGAACTGGCCGACGCCAGGCAGCAGGTGACCGGGGGCGAGGGCTTCGACTACGTCTTCGAGGTCGTCGGCAGGTCCGCCACCGCCCGCACCGCCTACGAGAACACCCGGCGCGGCGGCACCCTCGTCGTCGTCGGGGCCGGCGCCATGGACGACTACCTCCAGCTCAACATGTTCGAGCTGTTCTTCGACGAGAAGCGGATCCTGCCGTCCATGTACGGCGGTGGCGACGTACGGCGCTCCTACGAGCGCACGATCGCCCTGTGGCGGGCCGGCCGGGTCGACCTGGCCGGCCTGATCACCCACCGCGTGCCGCTCGCGGAGATCGACGAAGCACTGGACCAGATGCGCACCGGGACCGCCCTGCGCACCTGCATCGAGATCTGAGGACGCGCCCATGTCACTGCCACTGGAGGGGCTCAGCGCGATCGTCACCGGTGCCGGACGCGGCCTCGGCCGGGCCGAGGCCCTGGAACTCGCCCGGCTCGGCGCGGCCGTCGTCGTCAACGACCACGGGCAGCCCGGCCGGGACGGGTCGGGCGCGGCCTCGGCGGGACCCGCCGGGCAGGTCGCGGAGGAGATCCGCGCCGCCGGCGGCAAGGCCCTCGCGCACAGCGGGGACGTCGCCGACTTCGCCCAGGCCGGTGAACTGGTCGGCCTGGCCGTCGCCGAGTTCGGCAAGCTGGACATCCTCGTCAACAACGCCGGCATCCTGCGTGACCGCATGGTCTTCTCCATGACGGAGGACGAGTGGGACTCGGTGATCCGCGTCCATCTCAAGGGACACTTCAACACCACCCGGTTCGCCGCCGCGCACTGGCGGGAGCGGTCGAAGGCGGCCGGGGCGGCGGTGTACGGGCGGATCGTGAACACCTCCTCGGAGGCGTTCGTGGCCGGGTCCGCCGGGCAGCCCAACTACGCGGCGGCCAAGGGCGGGATCGTCGGCCTGACCACCTCCACCGCCCTCGCCCTCGCCAAGTACGGCGTCACGGCCAACGTCATCTGCCCGCGCGCCCGGACCCGGATGACCGAGGACGTCTTCGCGGGCTTCGGACGGACCGGCGAGGGACTGGACCCGCTCGCCCCCGAGCACGTCGCCCCGCTCGTCGGCTACCTCGCCTCGCCGGCCGCCGCCCGGGTCAACGGCCAACTGCTCGTCGTGCACGGCGGCATGGTCGCGGTCGTCGAACGCCCGCGCGTGCAGGCGAAGTTCGACAGCAAGCAGGACACCTTCACGTACGACGAACTCGACGCGCTGCTCACCCCGCACTACGCGGACCGGCCGCCGGGGGAGACCTTCGCGGCGGCGGAGGTGCTGGGACTCAAACGGGGGTGAGCGGGACAGGCGGGGACGCGTAGGAGAAAGAAAGGGGGCACCCGGCGGGTGCCCCCTGCTTCCGCACTGCCGTCAGGCAGCCGCCTCGGCCTTCTCCTGGGCCGGCTTGCGGTGCCGGCCGTGCGGAGCCGACTCGCTCTCCTGGGCCGCGATCGGGCCCCGGTGCCGACCGTGGCCGGCGGTCTTGTAAGAGTCGGCAGACAGCTGTTCAGTGGTGCTGGTGTCGCTCATCGGACGTTTTCACCCCGTCAACATGATCATTCGTACAGCCGGGCGAGTTTAACCGGCGCACCACGGGCCGAATCCAGGCGCACACGCCAACCGGCACTAGTTCGTTACAAGACGTCCCAGGGGCGCCTGTTGCAACGGCACGGGACGGGGTGCCACCGGCGCCGGAGGCTCCGATTCCGTCGTCGCCGGGCCCGGCTCCGCGGCCTGGGGCACCGGTTCCGAGGCCGGGCGAACGGAGGCCGGAGGGGCGGAAGTTGCAGAGGTGGAGTTCGGGGGGACGGAGGCCGGAGGGGCGGATGCTGGGGGGACGGCGGTCGGAGGGGCGGAGGCCGGGGGGACGAAGGCGGCGGGGACGTGTTCCGTCGACGGGCCGCCCTGCCCGCCCGTCCCGGGGTGCGGCACCGCGAGAACCGCCACACCGCACGGCGTCGTCCGCGTCGCGTACGGCAGCCGCAGTACCCCGTCCTGCGTCCACAGCCCGGCGCCCGCCAGCCACCCCTCGGGCGCCGGCAGGTGCCGGACCCGCCGCTCGGCCGGCCGCCAGGTGCCCACCCAGGTGCCCCGCGCCCCGTCCACGCGCAGCGCCACCGCACAGTGCTCCGGCGTCAGCACCTGCCCCGGCTGGATCGCGAACGGCGTCACCGTGCACTCCGGCACGCGCAGACACTCCGGGAACCGCACCGGCAGGGTGCTGCCGAGCACTCCCCAGCCCAGCCGCGGCCGCCCGGGGGAGGGGGCGTCCGAGGAGATCAGCAGCAGCCCGCTGTCGGGGTCGGCGAGCAGCAGCCGGTCGTCGCTGCCGTCCGTGATCAGCAGCAGCGGAGAGACCTCGCCGGCACGCTCCAGGTCCACCACGACCGTTTTCGTGCGCCCGTGCAGCTCCCGGTCGAGCGCGAGGAGCCGTCCGCCGCGGTCCAGCCAGACCCCGCCCGAACAGCGCCCGGGCACCTCGGCCAGCCGCTCCGGGCCGAACGCCCCGCCCGCCACCAGCCACACCACGCTGGAGCGCGGTCCGACGGCGAGGGCGTACGCCCTGCTGCCCCCCGGCGCGGGCGGCAGCAGGGCGAGCCGGGTGCCGGACTCGGCGCACTCCACCGCGCCCAGCGGCAGTTCACCGGTGCCGGGGCCGGTCGGGTACAGCAGGGAGAAGGCGTGCCGCCCGGCCACCAGCCGGTGGATCAGCACCCGGCCGTCCCCCATCGGCTGCACCCCGGTGCCGGGCTCCTCCGGCTGGTCGCCCGGCAACGGCACGGCGTACGGCTCCGGGCCGTCCAGGGTCCAGCGCTCCGGGAACCAGGAGTCACCGTCCAGCGCGAGCCGGGCGGCGTACGCACCGTCCGCCGTGATGGCACACCCGCCCGCATCCGGCGGCGCGACGGCGGCCCCGCCGGGGTTCGCAGCCGTGACACCAGGCCGGCCCGGGTTCGTCGGCGTGACGCCAGGCCAGTCCGGGTTCGTCGGCGTGACACCAGGCCGGCCCGGGTTCGTCGGCGTGACGCCAGGCCAGTCCGGGTTCGTCGGCGTGACGCCAGGCCGGTCCGGGTTCGTCGCCGTGACGGCAGTCCGGCCCGGGATCGCAGCCGTGACGCCAGGCCCGCCCGCATCCGTCGGCGTGCCGGCGGCCCCGCCCGGGTTCGTCGGCGTGACGGCGGCCCCGGCGTCCGCAGCCACCGCCGTGCCGGCGGCCCCGGCGTCCGCAGCCACAGCCGTGCCGGCGGAGCCGCCGTCCGCGACCGCCGCCGTGCCGGCGTTGCACGCCTCGTCGGCCGCGGTCCCGGCACGCCCCGTCCCGCCGTCCTCCGCACCGGTCGAAGGGGGTTCGATCGCACAGGCCGTCATCGTTCGGTCACCTCCGGCGACGAAGCTAGTTTTCGTACGCGCGGGCGGGGGATCCACCGACGGCCGCTTCACACGTAAGGGTGGCGCAGAAGCGATTCACCTGAGGAAACCGGGGCGTCTGTGCTGAGCGGGGACAGAGCGGACGCATGCGGTACAGCCCCGTCGAACAGCCAGGTAGCCTTGCCCCGTGCCCCGTCTGTCTGAAGTCATCGCCGCGCTGGAGAACCTGTGGCCCGCCGAGCGGGCCGAGTCCTGGGACGCGGTCGGCACGGTCGTGGGCCACCCCGACCAGGAGGTCACCCGGGTCCTGTTCGCCGTCGACCCCGTGGCGGAGACCGTGGACGAGGCCGTCCGGCTCGGCGCCGACCTGCTGGTCACCCACCACCCGCTCTACCTGCGCGGCACGACCACGGTCGCGGCCACGCACTTCAAGGGCCGGGTCGTGCACACGCTGATCAAGAACGACATCGCCCTGCACGTCGCCCACACCAACGCCGACACCGCCGACCCGGGAGTCTCCGACGCCCTCGCCGGCGCGCTCGACCTCCGGGTCGTACGACCCCTCGTACCGGATCCCACGGACCCGCACGGACGCCGGGGCCTGGGCCGCGTCTGCGAACTCGACCACCCGGTCACCGTCCGCGAACTGGCCGCCCGCGCCGCCGAACGGCTGCCGGCCACCGCGCAGGGCATCCGGGTGGCCGGCGACCCCGAGGCCGTCGTCCGCACGGTCGCGGTCAGCGGCGGCTCCGGCGACAGCCTCTTCGACCAGGTCCGCGCGGCCGGCGTCGACGCCTTCCTCACCGCCGACCTGCGCCACCACCCCGCCTCGGAGGCGGTGGCCCACGGCCCCCTCGCGCTGCTCGACGCGGCGCACTGGGCCACCGAGTGGCCCTGGTGCGAGCTGGCCGCGAGCCAGCTCGACGAGATCTCCGACCGTCACGGCTGGGACCTGCGCGTCCACGTCTCCAAGACGGTCACCGACCCCTGGACCGCCCACGCGGCGTCCATCACCACCTCTAGCTAACGGGAGCCCCCAACTGAACGCCGCGCCCGCCGACCAGATCCGCCTCCTCGACGTCCAGGCCCTCGACGTCCGCCTGCAGCAGCTCGCGCACAAGCGGAGGTCCCTGCCCGAGCACGCCGAGATCGAGTCGCTGACCAAGGACCTCACGCAGCTGCGCGACCTGCTGGTGGCCGCGCAGACCGAGGAGAGCGACTGCGCCCGCGAGCAGACCAAGGCCGAGCAGGACGTCGACCAGGTGCGCCAGCGCGCCGCCCGCGACCAGAAGCGCCTGGACTCCGGCGCGGTCACCTCGCCGAAGGACCTGTCCAGCCTCCAGCACGAGATCGCCTCCCTCGCCAAGCGGCAGGGCGACCTGGAGGACGTGGTCCTGGAGGTCATGGAGCGCCGTGAGGCCGCGCAGGAGCGGGTGACCGAACTGACCGAGCGGGTCGCCTCGGTGCAGTCGAAGATCGACGACGCGACCGGGCGCCGGGACGCGGCCTTCGAGGAGATCGACGGCGAGGCCGCCTCGGTGACCAAGGAGCGCGAGCTCGTCGCCGCGTCCGTCCCCGCCGACCTGCTGAAGCTCTACGACAAGCTGCGCGGGCACCAGGGCGGCATCGGCGCGGCCAAGCTGTACGCGCGCAGCTGCCAGGGCTGCCGGCAGGAGCTGGCCATCACCGAGCTGAGCGAGATCCGCGCTGCGGCCCCGGACACGGTGGTCCGCTGCGAGAACTGCGGCCGCATCCTGGTGCGCACGGCGGAGTCGGGCCTGTAAGGAGTCTCAGGGGTGCGGGAGTTCATCGTCGAGGCGGACGGCGGGTCACGGGGCAACCCCGGACCCGCCGGTTACGGGGCCGTGGTCTGTGACGCGGCGACGGGGCAGACCCTGGCGGAGGCGGCGGAGTACATCGGTGTCGCCACGAACAACGTCGCCGAGTACCGCGGTCTCCTGGCCGGACTGCGTGCCGCGCACGCCCTCGACCCGTCCGCTGCGGTCCACGTCCGGATGGACTCCAAGCTCGTCGTCGAGCAGATGTCGGGCCGCTGGAAGATCAAGCATCCCGACATGAAGCCCCTGGCGGCCCAGGCCAGGACCGTCTTCCCGCCGGACCAGGTCACCTACGAGTGGATCCCCCGCGAGCGGAACAAGCACGCGGACCGCCTGGCCAACGAGGCGATGGACGCGGGGGCGAAGGGCGGGCAGTGGTCGCCGTCGGCGTCCCGGGCCGACCTGGACACCCCGTCCGCCGTACCGGAGCCCTCGGGCCCGCCCGGGGACGCGGCGGCGGGCGCGGCACGGGCGCGGGCGGCACTGGCGGGGCGCCCGGACTCCGCTGCCACCGACACACCGACTCCGGCACCGGCACCCACTCCGACACCGACGCCCACTGCGGCACCGACGCCGACTCCGGCACTGACACCGACGTCGGCTCCGGCTCCGGTCGCCGCCCCGGCCGAGGACGACGTCGAAGCCGAGGCGGTACGGCAGGCTGCGTCTACGTCTACGTCTACGTCTACGTCTACGCCTACGCCTACGCCTACGCCTACGTCTGCGTCTGCGTCTGCGTCTGCAACTAGGGCTACGTCCGCGCCCGCGACCGCGTCTGAGCCCGGGGCCGCCGCTGCCGCCGGGCCTGAGCCCAGGACCACCGCTGCCGCCGGGCTTGAGTCCGGGGCCGCCGCTGGGACCGGTGAGGCGCGTACCTCGGCGCCCGGCTGGAGCGCCGCCCCCGACCTCGGAGCCCCCGCCACCTTCGTGCTCCTGCGCCACGGCGAGACCCCGCTCACCCCGCAGAAGCGCTTCTCCGGCAGCGGCGGCACCGATCCCGCCCTCTCCGAGGCGGGCCGCGAGCAGGCCCGGCGGGTGGCCGAGGCCCTGGCCAGGCGCGGCACCATCCAGACCGTCCTGGCCTCCCCGCTCGCCCGTACCCGGGAGACCGCCGCGATCGTCGCCGCCCGCCTGGGCCTGGACGTCACGATCGAGGACGGCCTGCGTGAGACGGACTTCGGCGCCTGGGAGGGGCTGACCTTCGGCGAGGTCCGCGAGCGTCACCCGGACGACCTGAACGCCTGGCTCGCCGACCCGCGGGCGAGGCCCACCGGCGGGGGCGAGAGCTTCGCCGAGACGGCCACCCGGATCGCCGCCGCCCGGGACAGGCTGGTCCCGGCACACGCGGGCCGCACGGTCCTGCTGGTCACCCACGTCACGCCGATCAAGACCTTCGTACGGCTGGCCCTCGGCGCCCCGCCCGAGTCGCTGTTCCGGATGGAGCTCTCCGCGGCCTCCCTGACGGCGGTGGCGTACTACGCGGACGGCAACGCGAGCGTACGGCTGTTCAACGACACGTCCCATCTGCGTCCCTGAGCCCGGCCGCGGTCCGCGCGAGCCGCTCGATCCGGCCCCAGTCCCCGGCGGCCACCGCGTCCGCGGGCACCATCCAGCTGCCGCCGACGCAGCCGACGTTGGGCAGGGCCAGGTACTCCGGCGCGGTGTCCGGACCGATGCCGCCGGTCGGACAGAAACGGGCCTGCGGCAACGGCCCGGCCAGCGACTTCAGATACGGCGTGCCGCCCGCCGCCTGTGCCGGGAAGAACTTCATCTCCCGCACCTCGTGCTCCAGCAGGGCGACGACCTCCGAGGTGGTCGACACCCCCGGCAGGAACGGCAGACCGGACCCGCGCATCGCCTCCAGCAGCGTCCCGGTCCAGCCCGGACTGACCAGGAACCGCGCCCCGGCCGCCGCGCACGCGTCCACCTGCTCCGGCCTGATCACGGTGCCCGCCCCGACGACGGCACCCGGGACCTCGGCCGCGATCGCCCGGATCGCGTCCGGTGCGGCGGCGGTCCGCAGGGTCACCTCGATCGCGGGCAGCCCGCCCGCCACGAGCGCCCGCGCGAGCGGTACGGCGTCGGCGGCGTCGGCGAGCACCACCACGGGGACCACGGGGGCGAGGTCCAGTACAGAGGCGGCGGAGGGGGAGGGCACCGGCGAGGTCATGCCCTCATCGTGCCCAGTGGCTGCAAGGTACGCAATGAGCGTTGCGCATGATGCAATGCGGTGGGGTCGGCCGATGCAATGCGGTGGGGTCGGCCGATGCAATGCACTGGGGTCGGCGAACGCCGGTGGGCCAGGGCCGCGGAGAGCCGGGCTCAGTGGATCTCGTCCACCAGGACATCCAGCGACCAGGGCCGGCCCGCCCTGCCCGGCGCCTCCGCCTCCACGACGTACCCCAGTGCCCGCAGCGCCTCCACCAGCTCGGCGGGATCCTGCGGGGCGGCCCCGGCGGTCAGGAGGCTGCGGACGATCCGGCCCTTCGTCGCCTTGTTGAAGTGGCTGACGACCTTCCGTGTGGGCGCGTGCAGCACCCGCACGGTCGCCGTCCGGCCCGCTACCTCGCCCTTGGGCCGCCAGGCCGCCGCGTAGGCGGAGGACCGCAGGTCCAGCACCAGGCCGTCCCCGGCCGCCGCGGGCAGCACCTCCGCCATCGTGGCCCGCCAGTGCCCGGCCAGCGCGCCGAGCCCCGGCAGCTTCACGCCCATCGAGCACCGGTAGGAGGGGATGCGGTCGGTGACGCGCACGGCGCCCCACAGACCCGAGAAGACCAGCAGCGAGCGTGCCGCGCGCTTCCGCGCCGCCGCGTCCAGCGTGGCCAGGCCGAGCGCGTCGTAGAGGACACCGGTGTAGATCTCCCCGGCGGGGCGGGCGCCCGCCGCACGCAGTCCGGCGTTCTTCGCGACCTCGCCCCGCAGCCCCTCGCTCAGCCCGAGTACCTCGCGGGCCTTCTCCTCGTCCCCGGAGCACAGCTCGACCAGCTCCCCGAGCACGGCCTCCCGCGCGGCGGTGAGCCCCGGCAGGGACAGCGACTCCAGCTCCAGCGGGGCGCCCTCGCCCGAGTTCGCCTTGCCTTCGGAGGGCGGCAGCAGGACCAGCAACACGTACTCCTTACGTAGACCTCCGCGCCAGGGTACGGCGTACCCCCCGCCCGCCCCGGCCCGCGAGCACCGGCGGCCGCGGGCCGCCCGGTGGCCGCGGGCCACCCGGTCCGGTCCGGCACCGGC
>NZ_WWJT01000252.1 GCF_009865385.1 Streptomyces sp. SID486
GGGGCGCTGTCACGCGGCCTGGGGTGAGTGGACCGGCCGGGGTGGGGTGGCTGTCACGCGGCCTGGGGTGAGTGGACCGGCCGGGGGGGTGTCACGCGGTGCGGGGCGGGTGAACCGGCCGGGGGTGGGGGCGCTGTCACTCGGGTCGGGGTGGGTGTGGGCCGGCCGGCGGGTGTTGCCGTCGTTTCGGGGCCTGGGTGGACGGGTGCGCCGGCCGGAGGGGGGTTACGGGGTGTCGGCGCGTTTCGTGCGGCCCCGTGCGCCCCTCGGTGCCGGAACGGGCCGGCCGGCCGTTCTCACGTGTGCCTGGAGGCGTTCCGTCACTTCACCGGCGGTACCGGCCGCTGCGCGACGATCGGGGCCGTCGCGGCGGTCTGCGGCGAGTCCGCGTTGGCGTAGACCGAGGGGGCCGCCACCGCCGCCGTCGGGTCCGGGGCGTCCTCGACGTCCTCCACCGCCGTCGCGCCGCCCACGATGCGGATGCTCGCCGCGTCGAACGCCCGCTTGATCCGCCAGCGCAGCTCCCGTTCGACCGTCACCGACTTGCCGGGCATCGTCCTGGCGGATACCCGCACCACCATGGAGTCGATCAGCACCGAGTCCAGGCCGAGCACCTCGACGGGGCTCCACAGCAGCTCGTTCCAGGGCTCTTCCTTGCTCATCTTCTCGGCGACCTCGTCCAGCGTGGCCTTGACCTTGTCCGGGTCCTCGCTCGCCTTCACGGTCACGTCGACACCGGCCGTCGCCCAGCCCTGCGACAGGTTCCCGATGCGCTTGACCTCGCCGTTGCGGACGTACCAGATCTCGCCGCTGTCGCCGCGCAGCTTGGTCACCCGCAGCCCGACCTCGATCACCTCGCCGGAGGCCACACCCGCGTCGATCACGTCACCGACGCCGTACTGGTCCTCCAGGATCATGAAGACGCCCGACAGGAAGTCCGTGACCAGGTTCCGGGCGCCGAAACCGATGGCCACGCCCGCCACACCCGCCGACGCCAGCAGCGGCGCCAGGTTGATCTTGAAGGTGCCCAGCACCATCAGCGCGGCCGTGCCCAGGATCAGGAAGCTCGCCACCGAGCGCAGCACCGAGCCGATCGCCGCCGAGCGCTGGCGGCGCCGTTCGGCGTTGACCAGCAGCCCGCCCAGCGCCCCGCCCTCCGAAGCCTGCGGGGAACGGCCCATCCGGTCTATCAGCTTGGTGATCGCGCGCCGCACCACCGCCCTGAGCGCCACCGCCACGACCAGGATCAGCAGGATCTGCAGACCCATCGCGAGCCACGTCGACCAGTTCTGCTCGACCCAGCTCGCCGCGTTCGTCGCGCTTTCCTGGGCGTCCTGGAGCGACGGCACCGCCGGGGACGTCGACCCGGAAGGGGACGGCGACGGGGACGGCGAGGCGCCGGCGGCCAGGAGGGCGGCGGACAGGGACGACACGGCAGGTACCTCCAAGGTGTCGCGCGGTCCGTACCGGCGGGCGGTCAAGGTCACGAAAAGGTCACCGGACGGACAGGAGCACCACACTAACGGGGTATCGCGTGCGTCCCGGCCCGATCCGCGCAGCGGCCGCCCAGGAGAGACGCGGCTCACGCGGGCTTGAACAGGCCGTGGTCCCGGGGACGCATCAGGTGTGGTCGAAAACACTCCCAGCCCGTTACCGGGACATGGTGGCGCTTCCACCAGGCATGAGGGGAGACTGACTGCAGATCGTCCCGGCGCGAGCCACGCGCCGCCGACGCCCAAGGAGGCACCCGTGCCGCATGTCCTGGTCCTCAACGCGTCGTACGAGCCGCTCGGCGTCGTACCGCTCCGCCGCGCGCTCGTCCTCGTCCTGGAGAACAAGGCCGTCTCCCTCGAGGAATCCGGCGCCTATATGCACAGCGCGACCGTCACAGTCCCCGCACCCAGCGTGGTCCGGCTCAAGCGATTCGTCCGGGTTCCCTATCGGGGGCCCGTTCCTCTTACCCGCCGGGCGCTGTTCGCCCGGGACGGGGGCCGGTGCATGTACTGCGGTGGCGTCGCAACCAGCGTCGACCACGTCATCCCGCGCAGCCGCGGGGGACAGCACCGCTGGGACAACGTGGTGGCCTCCTGCCGCCGCTGCAACCACGTCAAGGCCGACCGCCACCTCGTCGAACTGGGCTGGCGGCTGCGGCACAAGCCGGCTCCGCCCAGCGGTCTCGCCTGGCGCATCATCGGCACCGGACATCGCGATCCGCGCTGGCTGCCGTACTTGCAGCCGTTCGGCGCGGACGACGTCATGGCCCGGATCGACGGCATCTCCGCCTGATCGGTCCGGGCTCTCGCGTGCGGGGCCCTCGCGTGCGGACCGTACGGGCTGTGCGGGACTCCCCGTGCGGGTCCTCGCGTGCGGGGTCCTCGCGTGCCGACTTGCCGACTTCACGTGCGATCCGTGCGGGACTTCACGTGCGGTCCGAGCGGGTTTTCGCGTGTGAGGCTTCATATGCGGTCCGTGCGGGTCGTCGGGTGCGGGGTGTGTGGCCTCACGTGCGGTCCGTGCGGGTCGTCGCGTGCGGGTCTTCACATGCGGTCCGTGCGGGTCGTCGGGTGTGGGGCCTCACGTGCGGTCCGTGCGGGACTCACGTGCTGCCTGGGCGGATCCCCGCGTTCGGTCGGCGGGCCGTGCGGGCCGTGCGGGCCGTGCGGGTCGTGGCGTGCGGGTCCGCACGCCCTGGCGCGGGTTCCGGCCGGGCGGCGGGCGGAGGGGGTGGTCGCCGCCAGGTGTCCGGCCGGGCGGCGGAGCGGTCGCGGCCCCCGGTCCCCCCCCCGTCACCGCGGTGCCGGCGCCGGATGACCCGGGCACCTGTTTTGCCGCGCGTGGCTTCGGGCTCACGGGGTAGGCCTGCCGTAACCCGTCCGAAGCCGAAGCACGGCGTACCGACAAGGAGGCCCCCCATGGCCGCACCGGCTCCTGTCTCGATCCCGGCCCAGTACAAACCGGCGCCCTACAAACCCGTGGCGGACACGTCCGCCGGGACCCACGAGGCGCCGCTGTGCGCCTTCAGCGCCGAGAGCGCGTGCACGCAGGCGCCGCTGACCAGCGAGCCGCCGCTGCCCGACGCCGAGCCGCTCACCAGCGAACCCCCGCTCGCCGAGGCCGCCCCGCTGACCAGCGAGTCCGACCCGGTCCCGGCCTCCTTCGCGCCGGGGCTGTAGATGGCCGCGGCGCCCGAGGAGCCCCCCGGCACGCAGTCCGCGGACCTCGCCCGGCTCGCCGGGCTGCACGGGGTCGCCACTTCCTACCGCCCGGCCCCGGACCGCACCGTCCAGGTCCCCGCCTCCGCCGTGACGGCCGCCCTCGCCGCCCTCGGCGTCGACGCGAGCGGCCCGGCCGCGGTGACCGCCGCCCTCGCCGCCCGGGAGCGCGAACTCCGCGAGCGCCTCCTGCCGCCGACAGTGGTCCGCTGGGCCGGTGCGGAGCCGCCCGCCGCCCTCGCCGCCCTGCCCGCCGGCACCCGGCTGCGCGTCGAGACGGAGGACGGGGAGGAGCGCGAGGGGATCGCGGATCTCCCGCTCGGCGTCCACCGGCTGACCGCCACCGCCCCCGACGGACGCACCGGCCGGACCCACCTCGTCGTCGCCCCCGACCGGCTGCCCGCCCCGCCCGGCCGCTCCCACGGCCTCCTCGTCCAGCTGTACTCCCTGCTCTCCCACCGCTCCTGGGGCATGGGCGACCTCGCCGACCTCGCCGAACTGGCCGCCTGGGCCGGGCGTACCGCCGGCGCCGGGTTCGTCCAGGTCAACCCGCTGCACGCGGCCGTACCCGGCGCCCCCACCGATCCCTCGCCCTACCGTCCCTCCTCGCGCCGCTTCCCCGACCCCGTGCACCTGCGCGTCGAGGAGGTCCCCGAGTTCGCGCACGCCGAGGACCGCGAACGGCTGGACGGGCTGCTGGAGCGCGCCGCCCGGCTGCGCGCCGACGTCCTGGACAAGGGCGCCCTCATCGACCGGGACGCCGTGTGGGAGCTGAAGCGGGAGGCACTGGAGCTGGTCCTCGCGGCGCCCCTGGAGCCCGCCCGCCAGGCCGCCTTCGACGCCTTCCGCGCCGCCCACGGCCAGGCGCTCGACGACCACGCCACCTGGTACGCCCTGGCCGAGGTCCACGGCTCCGACTGGCACCGCTGGCCGGACGGCCTGCGCGACCCCCGCTCCGCCGCGACCGCCCGTGCCCGCGCCGAACTCGCCGACCGGGTCTCCTTCCACGCCCGCCTCGCCTGGCTCACCGACGGCCAGCTGCGGACCGCCCAGCGCGCCGCCCGGGCGGCCGGCATGAGCGTCGGGATCGTGCACGACCTCGCCGTCGGCGTGCACCCGGCCGGAGCCGACGCCTGGGCCCAGCAGGACGTGTTCGCGGCCGGCATGTCCGTCGGCGCCCCGCCGGACGCCTTCAACGCCCGCGGCCAGGACTGGGGCCTGCCGCCGTGGCGCCCCGACCGGCTCGCCGCCACCGGCCACGCGGCCTACCGCGACCTCCTGCGCGCCCTGTTCCGGTATGCGGGCGCCCTGCGCATCGACCACGTCATGGGCCTGTTCCGGCTCTGGTGGGTGCCGAAGGGCAGCCCGCCCACCGAGGGCACCTACGTCCGCTACGACGCCGACGCCATGCTCGCGATCCTCGCCCTGGAAGCCGCCCGTGCCGGGGCGGTCGTGATCGGCGAGGACCTGGGCACCGTGGAGCCCGGTGTCCGCGAGGCGCTCCAGCGGCGCGGGGTGCTCGGCACCTCCGTGCTGTGGTTCGAGCGCGACTGGGAGGGCGACGGCCGCCCGCTGCCGCCCGAGCGCTGGCGGACCGACTGCCTGGCCACCGCCACCACCCACGACCTGCCGCCCACCGCGGCCCGGCTCACCGGCGACCACGTCGACCTGCGCGACCGGCTCGGCCTGCTCACCCGTCCGGCGGCCGAGGAGCGGGCCGAGGCCACCGCCGACGCCGCCGAGTGGCTCGCCCTGCTGGGCAGCCTCGGCCTGCTCGACAGCCCGGCGGCCGGACCGCCCGGCTCCGACGAGGAGGAGGAGATCCGCGCCGTCCACCGCTTCCTGCTGCGCACCCCCGCCCGGCTGATCGGCGTCTGGCTGCCGGACGGCCTCGGCGACCGCCGCCCGCAGAACCTGCCGGGGACCTGGGACCAGTACCCCAACTGGCGGCTGCCGATCGCCGACGGCGAGGGCCGGCCGGTGCCGCTGGAGGAACTGGTGGCCTCACCCCGGCTGCGCCGGTTGCTGGAGGTGTTCCGACCGGCGGACGGCGGTGCGGTGGCCCCGTAAGGCACCCCGGGCGCGCGGCCCCGGCGGCGGTTCGCTAACTTGATTCCGTGGACAAGAAGAACGCCCTGCGCGCCGGCGCCCTGGCTGCCGGTACGACGCTGATGATGCTGCTCATGTCGTCCCCCGCGCTCGCGCTGACCCGCGACGACGGTGACGACCCCGGTCAGGGCCTGAGCGTCATCGAGACGCTGGGCCTGTATGTCTTCGCCCCGGTGGTGCTGTTCGTGGTGATCACCGGCCTGGTGATGGTCCTGGACAAGTCCCGGGCCAAGAAGGACACGACCTCGTCCAACATCAACGTCCGGCCCGACGCCCGGGCCAATGTCTGACCGGACCCACTGGTTCGTTTCGCCGGAGGCGCCCGTCCTCCCGCCGGTACGCGCACGCGCGTGCCCCGGGGTGGGACCGGCGCCTCCGGCGTTTCGGCGTGCCGGCCGGCGGCCCGGACCACGGCCCGGACGGCCGCCCGCGCGTGACCGTCCGAGGGGGAGCGCCCGCGCATAGCCGTCTTCGAGGGGGAGCGCCCGCCTGTAGGCGTCCGAGGCGGAGCGCCCGCGCATAGCCGTCCGAGGCGGAGAGCCCGCGCATAGCTGTCCGAGGCGGAGAGCCCGCCGAAGGCGCTTCCCGCGCCACCTCGGCCATCCGCCCGGCCATCCGCCCGGCCATCCGCCCGGCTATCCGGCCGTCGAGATCAGCAACTCCCGCAGCAGGTCCGCCAGTTGTCCGGCCTGTTCGTCGGTCAGGCCGGTCAGCGCGGCGCTCTCCTCCGCCAGCCCCGAGCCCACGGCCTCGTCGATCAGCCGCACCCCCTCCTCGGTGAGGGTCACCTGCAGGCCGCGCCGGTCGTGCGGGTCGGGGGAGCGGCGCAGCAGTCCCGCGCGCTCCAGCTTGTCGAGGCGGCCGGTCATCCCGCCGGTCGTGAGCATGAGCGTGGCCGACAGCTGCCGCGGCGAGAGGGTGTAGGGCTCGCCGGAGCGGCGCAGGGTGGCCAGGACGTCGAACTCGCCGCGCGAGATGCCGTAGGGCTTGTAGGCCCTCTCCATCCGGTCGCCCATCGCACGGGAGAGCCGGAAGATCCGGCCGAAGACCTCCATCGCCCTCGTGTCCAGGTCGGGCCGTACCCGCGCCCACTGCTCGATGATCGTGTCCACGGGGTCCGTCGGCTGTGACTGCATGGGGAGAGTATCGGCCCCTTTCCGCTTGCCCGCAAGAAAGTCACTGGAAAGCCACTTGACGATAAGTAGCTTAGCGCTAAGCTACTTACCAGCGATCGAAGCAGCGCCACCCTCTGATCAGGAGCCTTCCCATGGCCACCACCACGAGCTCCCGCCTCGCCGTCATAGCCGTCACCGCGCTCGCCCCCGTCTCCTGGGGGACGACCTACGCCGTCACCACCGAGTTCCTGCCGCCGGACCGCCCGCTGTTCACGGCCCTGATGCGCGCCCTGCCCGCCGGGCTGATGCTGCTCGCCGTGACCCGGGTGCTGCCGCGGGGCATCTGGTGGGCCAAGGCGGCCGCCCTCGGGGCGCTGAACATCGGCGCCTTCTTCCCGCTCCTGTTCGTGGCGGCGTACCGCCTGCCCGGCGGAATGGCGGCGGTCGTCGGCTCGGTCGGCCCGCTGATCGTGGTCGGGCTCTCGGCGCTGCTGCTCCGCGTGCGGCCGACCCCGCGCACGCTGCTCACCGGACTGGTGGCCGCGTTCGGCGTCAGCCTCGTCGTGCTGAAGGGGGCCGGCGCCCTCGATCTCGTGGGTGTCCTCGCGGCCCTCGCCTCCACCGCGTCCATGGCCACCGGCACCGTGCTGACCAAGCACTGGGGCCGCCCCGAGGGGGTCGGTCCGCTCGCGCTCACCGGCTGGCAGCTCACCGCGGGCGGTCTGTTCATCGCGCCGGTCGCGGCCCTGGTCGAGGGTGCCCCGCCCGCTCTCGACGGCGGCGCCGTCGGCGGCTACCTGTACCTCGCCCTGGCCAACACCGCCGTCGCCTACTGGCTCTGGTTCCGCGGGATCGGCCGGCTCACCGCCACCCAGGCCGGGTTCCTCGGCCCGCTGTCCCCGCTGACCGCGGCGCTCGTCGGCTGGGCGGCCCTCGGCCAGGCGCTCACACCGGTGCAGACGGCGGGCATGGCGCTGGCCTTCGGGGCGACGGTGGCCGGGCAGTTCGGCGGCCGCAAGCCGCGACTGTTCAGGACAGCTGAAAAGACTGCTCGGAAAGATTCGATGGACCTGCCCGTTCCGGCGCTGCAACGGTAGAGGCGTCCCCCTCCGTCACCCCTCGAAAGGCTTTCCGTGACCGCAGTCGCCCACCGGACCACCACCGCCCCGGCCCCCCGCTCCATCGGGCCGGGGCGGGCCGCTGTCGTCGGCCTCGCCTGCGCCGCGCTCGCCACGGTCGTCTGGTCCGGCAGCTTCGTCACCTCACGCGGCCTGCACGACACCGTCCCACCCGTCCAGCACGCCTTCTGGCGCTGGGTGATCGCCCTGCTCGCGGTCGCCCCCTTCGGCGCCCGGCGGGCCTGGCGGCAACGGCACCTGTTCTGGCGCCACCGCGGGTACGTCCTGCTCGTGTCGTTCCTAGGCGTCGCCGTCTACAACACCCTCGTCAACGAGGCCGGGCTGACCACCCCGGCCGCGACCATGGGCATGGTCATGGCCGCCTCACCGGTGCTGATGGCGGTGTTCGACCGGCTGGGCGGCGAACGGCTGGGCCTGCGGCGCACCACCGGGCTGCTCCTGGCCTGCGCGGGCGTGGCGCTGCTGGTCGGCGGCGGCGCGGACTTCTCCGCCGGCGCCCTGTGGATGCCCGCCGCCGCCTGCTGCTTCGCCGGTTACAGCGCGCTGCTGCGCCGCCGGCCGGCCGGACTCGACGGTACGGCCTTCCTGTTCACCACGTTCCTGGCCGGCGCCGTGCTGCTGCTGCCCGCGCAGGCCGTGAGCCTCACCGTGCAGGGCGGCTTCCGCCTCGCCGCCGGCACCGTCCTGCCCCTGCTCTACGTCGGCGTGGTCTCCTCCGCGCTCGCCTTCTTCGCCTGGAACAAGGCCGTCGCCCTGATCGGCGCCACCCGCGCCGGCATCGTGTACTACCTCCAGCCGGTGTGCGTGGCCCTGCTGTCGTGGGCCGTGCTCGGCGAGCACACGGGATGGCCCCAGCTGCTGTGCTTCGCGCTCGTCCTGGCCGGAGTGGTGCTCGGCGCGGGGTCCCGCCGCTGACCTCCCCGGCGCGGGGGCGGCCGGCGGGCGGGACCTCACCGAGGACTCACCCTGCCTGCTTCACCCAGGGACCCCGGGCTCTCCTCTGCCACCCGGGGCCCCGGGGGCCTTCTCCTGTCAGCCGGGGACCGGCTCTCCTGCCGTCACCCGGGGCCCTGGGACTTCCTGCTGTCACCCAGGGACCTCAGGCTTTCTCCTGCATCGAGCTGCGCGCGGGGTTCGCCTGCTCGGCGGCCTTGGGATCCCTCTCGTCGGCCTTGGCGCGCACGCCGTCGGCGATGCGTTTGCCGATGGTCTCGTCGATGTTCGACCAGTAGGTGAAGGCCCGTTCGAGAACCGGTTCGCTGACTCCGTTGAGCAGGTGACCGACGACGTTGTCGACCAGCCGGTCCCGGGCGGCGTCGTCCAGGACCTCGCGCACCATGGTGCCCGGCTGGCCCCAGTCGTCGTCCTCCGGATGGGAGACGTAGGCGGCCCGGGTGATCTCGCCGTCGACCGCCCAGCTCGGCGGTGAGCCGTAGCGCTCGGTGTCGGCCGCGGGGCCGCCCTTGGAGTTGGGGGCATAGACCGGGTCGGTCGTGTTCCGGTAGGCCATCGCCCCGTCCTTGGAGTACGTGTGGACGTCGACGACCGGGGCGTTCACCGGCAGCTGCTGGTAGTTGGCGCCGATGCGGTAGCGGTGGGCGTCCGCGTACGAGAACAGCCGCGCCAGCAGCATGCGGTCCGGGCTCGGGCCGATGCCGGGGACGAAGTTGTTGGGCTGGAAGGCCGCCTGCTCGATCTGGGCGTGGTTGTCGGTGGGGTTGCGGTCGAGCGTCATGCGCCCGACACGGATGAGCGGATAGTCCCCGTGCGGCCACACCTTGGTCAGGTCGAACGGGTTGAAGCGGTAGCCCGCGGCCTCGGCGTACGGCATCACCTGGACGTACAGCGTCCAGCTCGGGAAGTCGCCGTCCCGGATGTGCTCGAACAGATCGCGGGTGTGGTAGTCGGTGTCGGCGGCGGCCATCTGGTCGGCCTCGTGCTGCGTGAAGAACTCGACACCCTGGTCGGTCTTGAAGTGGTACTTCACCCAGAAGCGCTCACCGGCGGCGTTGATCCACATGTAGGTGTGGGAGGTGTAGCCGTTCATGTGGCGCCAGGTCCGCGGGATGCCCCGGTCACCCATCAGCCAGGTGACCTGGTGGGCGGACTCCGGGGAGAGGGTCCAGAAGTCCCACTGCATGTCGTGGTCGCGCAGGTTGTTGTCCGCGCGGCGCTTCTGGGACCGGATGAAGTGCTGGAACTTCATCGGGTCCTTCACGAAGAACACCGGCGTGTTGTTGCCGACCATGTCGTAGTTGCCTTCGCTGGTGTAGAACTTCACCGCGAAGCCGCGCGGGTCGCGCCAGGTGTCCGGGCTGCCGCGCTCGCCCGCGACGGTCGAGAAGCGGACGACCAGGTCGGTGCGGACGCCCGGCTGGAACAGGGCCGCCTTGGTGTAGGCGCTGACGTCGTCGGTCACCTCGAAGTGGCCGAAGGCGCCGCTCCCCTTGGCGTGCGGCTGGCGCTCGGGGATGCGCTCCCGGTTGAACTGCGCCATCTGCTCGATCAGGTAGGCATCCTGCAACAGGATGGGCCCGCCGGGACCGGCGGTGAGCGAATGCTCGTCGCTCTCGACGGGCGCGCCCGAGTCGGTGGTGGTGGCGGGGTGGAACTCCGTCATGAGTACGCCTTTCCTCGTGCACTGGACGGCCGCGTGCCCTCGCACGCTGCCGTGCGTCCGGCGAGGCGGTGGCGGGCCGGGGCTCCGGGCCCGGCTCCCCTCTCACGGGCGGGTGGGATCCGCTCGCGCCGGGCAGTTCGGCTCTCCTCAGTCGCGTGACCCTCAGCGGCCGGGGTAAACACCCTCACGGCCACCGGCCCGGCGGCGGTGGCCGGCCGACGGCCCGCGGACCGTCACGCAGGGTGCGGGGTGTGCTCCGCCCCGTGCCGGTCCGTCCGGGGCGCCGTGTAGCGTGCGCGCATGGCCGAGTGGGAGCTGAGGAAGCTGCGGATTCTGCGGACCCTGCGCGAGCGGGGCACCGTGACCGCGACGGCCGAGGCTCTGCACATGACCCCGTCCGCGGTCTCCCAGCAGCTCACCAACCTCGCCGCGCAGCTCGGCGTGCCGCTGCTGGAGGCCCAGGGCCGCCGGGTCCGGCTCACCGACGCGGCCCGGCTGGTGCTGGCGCACACGGAGGCGGTGTTCGAGCAGCTGGAACGGGCGGACGCGGCCCTCTCGGCGTACGCGCACGGCGAGGCCGGCGAGGTCCGCGTGGGCGCCTTCCCGACCGCCGTGCCCGCCCTGGTCGTACCGGCCGTACGGGCCCTGCGCGCGACCCACCCCGGGGTGACCGTCCGGGTCCGCGAGGCGGAGGCCGCCGAGGCGTACGACCTGCTGGCCGCCGGTGACGTCGATCTCGCCCTGTCCCTCGCCGCCGAGGCCCCGAGCGCGGCCGACCCCCGCTTCACGCATGTCCCGCTGCTGGCCGACCCGCTGGACGTCGCCCTGCCCCCGGACCACCCGCTCGCCCGCTCCGCGGAGCTGACCCTCACCGACCTGGCCGCCGAGTCCTGGATCTTCGGCGGCAGCGGTCCCTGGTCGGACATCACCCGCCGGGCCTGCGAAGCGGCCGGCTTCAGCCCCCACCAGGGGCACTCGGCCTCCGGCTGGACCGCGATCCTGGCCATGGTGGAGGCGGGGATGGGCGTCGCGCTGGTACCGCGCATGGCGGCCGGCCGGCGGGCCGGCGTGATCCTGCGCGAACTGGGCGCCGACCGGCCGGTACGGCATGTGGTGGCCGCGGTCCGCAGGGGCGGGGAGACCGGGCGGGCGGTGCGCCGGGTGCTGCGGACCCTGCGGGACACCGCGGAGGGCGGCGCCGCCCCGGGGTGACGGCACGCGGGCGCCCCGGGACGGCGGTACGAGAAGCAGCGGGCGCCC
>NZ_WWJT01000253.1 GCF_009865385.1 Streptomyces sp. SID486
GCGGTCCCGCTCCTGCTGCTGGCGCTCGCCTGCTACGCGGTGGGCTTCTGGGCGCTGGCCCGCCTCTGATCGGCCGCTCGCCACGGCCGGTCGGTCACCATCCACCCCCCGACCGAGCCCCCGCACCCCGCCCGCTCACCGAGCCCGGCCCCGTCTCAACCGCCGCCCACCCCTACGCGCGACCGCCGGGACACCACCGTCCAGCCGCCGAGGAACAGCAGCAGCGCGGTTCCCGAGCCGATCCCCCCGACGGCGACCAGCCGCATCACCCGCTCGTCGCCCCCGCCCTCCACGGCTCCGGTGAGCGCGGCCTCCCGGTCCTGCTCGGTGATCGTGAAGACGCCCTCCGGCTCGGCACCACCCGCGTACGCGGGCCCCGCGTGTGCCTCTCCGTCCACCCGCACCCGCAGGGTCACCTCGAACGGCCCCTCCCCGAACGTGCCGGACAGCTGCTTGCTGAGGTGCAGGACGAGGTAGTACTCACCGGCGAAGCGGACGGAGGTCACCCCGGCCTGCACGGCGTACCGGTTCGCGTACTCCACGGGCGGCAGCGGTGCGAGGACGGCGGATCTCGCGGTGCCGGTGTAACCGAAGGAGGCGTCCTCCACGGCACCGCGGACCGGGTTGTGGACGGACAGGTTCAGAGCGCCGCCGACATAGCCGTGCCCCGGCGCGCTGCCCAGTTCGGCGGAGGCGTGCAGCCTGCGGCCCCAGTCCAGCGGCACCTTGTAGAAGCGGGTCTCGCCGGGGGCGAGGTCGGTCCGCCAGACCCCCGGGCCCAGCGGGCGCGCGCCGGAGAAACCGGTGCCGCCGGAGCGGTCACGGGGCCGGCCGACGAGGGGCTGCGGTGTGGCCGAGTCCCAGCTCCGTGGCGGACTCGTCGCGCCCGCCCGCGCCAGAGCGGGTTCCGTGGCGGGCGCGATCTCCAGCCCCCACCGCCCGGCCGGGTCCGCCGCGCCGGATCCCCCGGCGTCGAGCCGTTCGACGAGCAGGTAGTAGGTGCCCGCGCCCTGGCACAGCGCCCGGCCCGCCTCGCGCTGACCCAGGGCCGTGACCGGCCGCGGGCTCAGCCCGGCGCCGAAGCGGGCGGAGGCGTAGGAACAGGAGGTGCCGTCCGCGTCCCGCAGCGAGACGCGGATGCCGTCGGTGGCCGAGACGGCGGTGTCCGCCGGCGGTACGGCGGTGACGGGCACGTACGCCGTGTCCCGGGCGGCCAGCCGGAGGCGGTAGTAGAGCCTGCCGTCGCGCGGGAGGGAGCTGCGGTAGGTGTGGCGCGCGTCCAGGAGGACGGCGTCCGCGGTGCCCTCCGCACCCGCGACGGTCCGCGCGCCGGGTGTGAAGGCGTACGAGCCCGGCCGCGCGCCCCCGACGGCCGCCGGGGCGGCCACGACCGAGACGGCACCGTCCGGAGCGGTGGTGCCGGAACGCCCCGGCAGCAGGACCACCGTGGCGGCCACGGCCACGGCGCACCGGGCGGCCACGGCGGCGGGCACGGCGCACCGGGCGGCCACGGCGGCGGCCACGGCGCACCGGGCGACGACGGCCCGCCACCGCGCCCGCGCGTACA
>NZ_WWJT01000254.1 GCF_009865385.1 Streptomyces sp. SID486
GCCGGGGCCGACGCTCGTGCGGACGGTGGGTGACGCCGGGGCCGACGCTCGTGCGGACGGTGGGTGACGCCGGGTCCGCCCCGTGGCGGACGGTGGCTGCCGAGGGGCCGCCGCTTGTGGAGGCGGCGGTCGATCGCGGGGCCGCCGGTCGGCGACGAACGGTGGGAGCCGCGGACGGTCAGCCGCTGGACAGCACCCTTGCCAGCGACCTAGACTTTCCATCTAGACATAGACTGCATGTCCACTGCGGGGGCAACTACGGGAAGGGCGACATGGATCACGCCACGGATGGTGCGGACGAACACCTCATCCGGGAGGCCGAGAAGATCGCGGTCGCGGTGGGCCGCATGTTTCCCGGCCTGTGCGAGGTGGTGCTGCACGACCTGCGGAACCCGGACCACGCCGTCCGCGCCATCGAGAACAACCTGTCCGGCCGTCAGGTAGGCGACTCGGTGACGGAGTTGGGACTGGCCCGCATCGCCGACCCGGAGTACCCGAGCGTCATCCAGAACTATCCCAACCAGTTCCCCGACGGCCGCCCGGCGAAGAGCACGTCCATCGGCATCAAGAACGCGGCCGGCGAATACGTCGCGGCGCTCTGCCTGAACCTCGACGTCTCCGTCCTGTCCCCGGTGACGCTCGCCCTGTCCAACCTCGTGGCGACGGACACCGAGCATCGCGACCGTTCGCTGGAGACCCTGCGGGACCGCACCGCGCGCGAGCTGCGCGAAGCGGTGGAGGCCCGGGCCGCCGAACGCGCCGCGACGCCCCGCTCACTGAGCCGCGAGGACAAGAAGGCACTCGTGCGACGACTCCAACGGGACGGCTACTTCGACTCGCGTGACGCCGCACAGACCATCGCGGACCTTCTCGGCGTGTCCCGCGCGACGGTCTACAACTACGCGAAGTGAAGGGTGACTTGTCCATGAGCGCCGCCCCCTCCCAGGGAGCCTCCACCTCGCCCGCCACCCCGTGCCCCATCGCTCCCCCGGCCCCC
>NZ_WWJT01000255.1 GCF_009865385.1 Streptomyces sp. SID486
CGCGCGAGCGCGGCGGGCCGGGACAGGCGCCGCCGGTGGCCGGGGCCGCCCGGTCGGCGGGGCCGGACCCGGTCCACCACGGCCATGCCGATGCGGAACAGCGCGGCCGGGACGACCAGACAGAGCAGGATCCAGAACAGCGTCACGCCCCACGGCCGGCCGACGCCCCACGGCTGCTCGGCGAGCAGCCGGCCGGCGTACCGCAGCGTCACGGTGTAGTCGCCGTGCGCACCGGCCGACAGCTCCACCGGCAGGGTGATCTGCGCCTTCTTGCCGGGGGCCAGGGTGCCGTGCCACTGCCGCTCGTCCCACTCGGGGGCGAAGACGCCGTGCGCGGTGCCGACCCGGAACACCGGGTTCTCGATCGCGCCCGCGCCGGTGTTGCCGACGGTGAGGACCAGGGTGCGGCTCGGCGGCGCCCCGAACCAGGTCAGCAGGGAGCCCGAGCCGGTCAGCCGGGTGTCGGAGAGCACCACCAGCCGGCCCGCGGAGCGCTCGGCGGGCAGCGGGGCCACGGGGTGCCCGGCGACCTGCAGGACGGTGTCCGCCTCGGCCCTGGCACCGGTGACGGTGGCCACGTGGACCACGCAGGGGCAGGGCACGGGCGGTTCGGCTACCGGCAGTCTCCGGCTGAAGCGGCCGTCGGCGTCGGTGGTCACGGCCCTGCCGTCACCGTTGGCGCAGGAGTTGGTGCCGCCGATGACACCCCGGGCCGGCGTGGCCCGACCGCACACCAGCATCATCAGCAGCGTGCCGGGCCGCCAGCCGGTGCCGCTGACGGTGACCGAGCCGCCGGTGCCGGCCTGGGACGCCGACAGCCGCACCGCCGGCCCGTCCGCCGCGCGGGCCGCTACGGCAGGGCCGGCGAGGGCCAGCAGCAGCGCCGCCAGGGCCGGCAGCACGATCCGCCTCACGACGCCGCTCCCGTCGGCTCGGCGCCGGCCGGTGAGGCGCCCACGGGCCCGGCGCCGGCCGGC
>NZ_WWJT01000256.1 GCF_009865385.1 Streptomyces sp. SID486
GTCGAAGTTCATGCCGTACACCCCGCACACCATCGTCGGCACCGCGACCACGGCGGCCCAGGCCGTGATCTTCCGCATGTCCTCGTTCTGGGCGACGGTCACCTGCGCCAGGTGCGCCTGCAGGATGGAGTTGAGCAGCTCGTCGAACGCGGCGATCTGCTCCTTGGCCCGGATCAGGTGGTCGGACACATCCCGGAAATAGGCCTGTATCTCCGGAGCGACCACCCGTATGGGCCGGGTCGCCAGATCCTCCACCGGGCGGCTCAGTGGCACCACCGCCCGCTTCAGCTCCAGCAGTTCACGCTTCATCTGGTAGATGCGGCCCGGGTCAAGACGTGCGCCGTTCTCCGAGAACACCTCCGTCTCGACCTGGTCGATGTCGGCCTGCACCGCGTCCGTGACATTCAGGTAGTCGTCCACCACATGGTCGGCGATCGCGTGCAGCACCGCCGCCGGTCCCTTGGCGAGCTGCTGCGGGTCCGCCTCCAGCTCCTCGCGCAGCGGTCCGAGCGAGCCGTGCCGCCCGTGCCGCACCGTGATCACGAAGTCCTCACCGACGAACACCATGATCTCGCCGGTGTCCACCACCTCGCTGGTCGCCGTCAACTGCTCGTGCTCCACGTAGCAGACGCTCTTGAACACCGCGAAGAGCGTGTCCCCGTAGTGCTCCAGCTTGGGCCGCTGATGCGCTTCGACCGCGTCCTCCACCGCCAGCGGATGCAGGTCGAACAGCTCGGCGATGCCGGCGAACTCGCGGTCCGTGGGTTCGTGCAGCCCGAGCCAGACGAAGCCCTCGCCGGTCTTGCGCACCAGCCGTACGGCATCGACCAGGTCGGCGCACCCGGGCACACGCACACCGTCCTGGTACGTCACGCAGTTCACCACCGACGAGCCCAGCGGCGACCTGGCGGGGTGGCTCAGGTCCACGCGCGGCCGGCGCCGGGCCAGCCGTGCGACCTTGCGCAGGCCGCCGACCTTTCCCAGCCCCGTGACCTTCCGCAGATTCCCTGCCATCGACATCTGGATCTCCTCGCGTGGATCTCCGTGCTGCAACGCTTCCGTGCCTTGACCCGCAAGTCTGCCAGCCCCCGGCAAAGCGCGGGCAAGCCTGTGGGAACGGCAAGTTCCGTTTGGTTCCCGCCTGTGGACGGAGGGTCGGTCGAGGGGGACGGCCCGGGTGACTGGGATGATCGGAGCGTGACGCCATCCGACGGATACCTCCTGGACAACCAGCAGAACGAGGCGGGCCGGCGCTTCGACGCCTTCGCCACCCTCTTCGACCCCACGACCTTCCGGCACCTCGAACACCTCGGTGCCGGACCGGGTATGCGCTGCTGGGAAGTCGGCGCCGGCGGCACCTCCGTCGTCTCCTGGCTCGCCGAGAAGGCCGGACCGTCCGGGCGGGTCGTCGCCACCGACATCGACACCTCGCGGCTCACCCCCGCCGGCCGGCCGCCGGTGGAGATCCGCGTCCACGACGTGGGCGCCGAGGAACCTCCGGGGGAGGGCTTCGATCTGGTCCACGCCCGGCTGGTCCTCGTCCATGTACCCGACCGGGACAAGGCGTTGCGGTCCATGATCAAGTCTCTGCGTCCCGGCGGACGACTGCTGATCGAGGACGCCGATCCCGCCCTCCAGCCGCTGCTCTGCCCCGACGAATACGGCCCCGAGCAGCGGCTCGCCAACCGGCTGCGCCGAGGCTTCCGCAAGCTCCTCGCGGACCGCGGCGCAGACCTGTCCTACGGCCGCAGACTCCCGCGTCTGCTCCGGGAGGCCGGCCTGCACGGCGTCCAGGCCGACGCCTACTTCCCCGTGACCTCACCCGCCTGCACCGCCCTCGAGGCCGCGACGGTCCGTCAGATCCGTGACCGTCTGGTCGTCGCCGGTCTCGCCACCGACGCCGAGATCGACCAGCACCTGGCCAACGTGGAGACCGGCGGCATGGACCTGGCCACCGCGCCGATGATCTCGGTCTGGGGGCACAAGGCGTAGGGCCGACACCGTCACGGCGGGACCGGCGGGTTGTCACCGTCACGGCGTGGCCGACAGGTCGTCACCGACGACCGCCGGTCGGCCGGCACCGTCAATCGCCGACCGACCGTCACCCTCCCCTCCCCTCGCCTCCCCTCCCCGAGCCGGTCGGCCGCGCGGGCACACGGACCGGCCGGCCGCGCGGGAGAACGCACCGGCCGGCCCTCGTCGCGGCGCCCGCTCGGGGGAGGAACGGCAGATCACCGGCCTCCCGGCGCCTGCCTTTCACCGACCTGCCTCGCTTCCGTCCGTCGCTCCCCGGCTCCCGTCGTCCCGAGGCGGAGGTCTGCCGCCCACCCTCCGCACCGCCTCCGCACCCGCCCGGCAGCCCTGGGCCGCCGCCTCCTCCGGGGTCGCTCCCGCGAGCAGCGCGGCGAGGAAGGCTCCGGTGAACGCGTCCCCCGCGCCCGTGGTGTCCCGGGGCACCACGGGCCGGGGCGGCACCCGGACAGGTACCGCGCCGGCGCGGGCCACCAACGCGCCCTCGGCCCCCGCCTTGGCCACCACCAGCGGCACGACACGGCTCAGCTTGGCCGCCGCGTCCCCCGGATCCGGCAGCCCCGTCAGCAGGCACGCCTCGTCCCGGCTGGGCAGGAGCAGGTCGAGCCCCTCCGCGAAGGCCAGGAATCGGTCCACACCCAGCTCCGCGAGGAAGCCGGCCGACGCCGGGTCCAGGCTGACCGGCACGCCACGCGCCCGTGCCGCCGCGAGCGCCGTGCCGGCGAGCGCCCGGCTCGACTCCGTGAACAGCAGATAACCCGACAGATGCAGCCGGGCCACCCCGTCGAGCAGCCCGTCCGACCAGTCGGCGGGACCGAGCCGCAGGGACGCCCCGCTGTCCGTCAGGAACGTCCGCTCCGCCGCCGCAGCCGCGTCGACCAGGCAGATCACCGTCCCGGTCGCCGCCTCCGGATCCACCACCAGCCGGGGCCTTACCCCGGCCGCGAGCAGTTCCCGCGCGTGCCAGTCGGCGGCGTCCGCTCCCACCCGTCCCAGGAGCCGTACGTCCGCGCAGCCCGTGTGGGCCGCCCAGCAGGCCACGTTGGCGCCCGCGCCGCCTGGCAGCGTGCGGATCACGGCGGCCGTGTCGGTGCCGGCCGCGAGCGGCCCGCCGTGCCGGGCGACCACGTCCGTCACCACGTCCCCGACGACCAGCAGCGCTCCGTCCCGGCCCGCGCTCACCCCCTGGTCCAGGCCCCGGCGATCCGCGCCGCCAACCGGACGTTGCCGCGCACCGCCGCCAGGTTGGCGCTCAGCGAGGCCCCGCCGGTGTGCCGGACCAGGTGATCGAGCAGGAACGGTGTCACCGCCTGCCCGGTCACGCCCCGCTCCGCGCAGTCGCGCAGCGCGTCGGCGAGCACGCGCGCGTGCAGCTCGGGGTCGAGTTGTTCGGCCTCCGGTACGGGGCGGGCGACGATCAGCGCGGAATCCGGCGCGTCCAGCGCGTCCTGGGCGCGCATGACGGCCGCGACCTGCTCCGGGGTCTCCAGCGTCCAGTCGACCGGGTGCCCCGAGTCCGCCAGATAGAAGCCCGGGAACCGGTCCGTGCCGTACCCGGCGACGGCCACCCCCAGCGTCTCCAGCCGCTGGAGCGTCGCCGGCACGTCCAGGATCGACTTCACCCCCGCGCACACCACGGTGATCCGGGTGCGCGCCAGCAGCCCCAGGTCGGCCGACTCGTCCTGGGTCACCGTCCACTCCCGGTGCACGCCGCCCAGCCCGCCGGTGGCGAACACCCGGATCCCGGCGAGCGCGGCCAGCCGAGCCGTCGCCGACACCGTCGTCGCCCCGCTCGCGGAGCCCGCCACGGCGAGCGGCAGGTCGCGATGGCCCAGCTTGCGGATGCCGTCCTCGTTGGCGACCCGCTCCAGCTGCTCCTTGTCCAGGCCGACCCGGGGCCGTCCGTCGAGCACCGCGACGGTCGCCGGCACGGCGCCCTCCCGCCGCACCGCGTCCTCCAGCTCCAGCGCCACCTGGAGGTTGCGCGGGCGCGGCAGGCCGTGCGCGATGATCGTGGACTCCAGAGCCACCACCGGCCGCCGCGCGTCGAGCGCCTCCCGGACTTCTTCCGACACCACCAGCACCACGTGCCCGCCTCCTGTCGTCGGTCCTTCCTCCATCCCTGGCGGGCACCGGCCTCGGATAAACGCTTGTGGCCCGTGGCGGAGCCCACCAGCCTGGGACGCATGACGAAGAACACCACGCGTCTCGACCACGTCGTCCTGTGGGTGGCCGACCCGGTCGCCGCTGCCGCCTTCTACGAGAAGGCCGTCGGCCTGGAACCGGTCAGGGTCGCCGAGTTCACCGAAGGAGAGGTGGCCTTCCCCTCCGTGCGCGTCAACGAGGAGACCATCCTCGATCTCGCCCCGCACGGTTTCGCCGCCAGGATGAACATGCTGCCCGGCTCGGCCGACAGCGCCGGCCACCCGGTCAACCACATCTGCCTGTCGCTGCCGGCCGACGCCTTCGACGACCTGCGGGCCCGGCTGGAGGAACACGGCGTCCCCGTGTCGGGCATCGACCCGGGCCTGTCCGGCGCCCGCGGCGCCGCCGTCCGCAGCTTCTACTTCCGCGACCCCGACGGCAACGTCTTCGAGGTCCGGCACTACGACGACTAACCGCACCCCGGGCCGCTCAGAACAGCGGCTCGGGCAGCACGCCCTCCAGGGCGAGAAGCTTCCGCTTCGTCTCCAGGCCGCCCCCGAAACCGCCGATGCCACCGCCGCTCTCCACCACCCGGTGGCACGGCACGACCACAGGCAGCGGATTGGCGCCCATCGCCGCGCCGACCGCCTGCGCCCCGCCGGGCTGCCCGACCCGCCCCGCCAGGTCGCCGTAGCCCAGCACGGTGCCGTACGGCACGCCGGTCGCCAGCTCGCGCAGCACCTGTCGGTTGAACCCGGAGATCAGCGACCAGTCCAGCGGCAGGTCGAAGTCATGGCGTTCGCCGGAGAAGTACGCCCGCAGCTGGCGTATCGCCTCTGCGAGCAGGGGGAAGTCCGGATCCTCCACCGGCCGGCCGCCCAGCCGGGCGGCCAGCCGCTCCAGCGCCCGGTCGCGCACCGCGTCCGAGGCGTGGAAGACGACGTTGACCAGGCCGTCGCGGGTCGCCGCCAGCATCAGCGGCCCGATGTCGGTGCCGACCACGGCCCACACGACGCGCTGCTCGTCCTGCCCATGGCTGTCCATGCGCCCACGGTACGACCCGCCACTGACAACGCCCCCGGCTCAGTCCGCGGCCAGCGCCGCCCGCACCACGTCGGGCTTGTTGGTGATGACCCCGTCGACGCCGTATCCGGCGGCCTTGCGGGCGGTGGCCGCATCGTCCACCGTCCAGGCGAACACCCCGAGCGGCCGGCCGTGCGGCCCGTCCAGGGTGTGCGCCGTCGAGACGTAGCCCCGGGTGAGCGACGCGAACGAAGGATTGACCAGGTCAGCAAACCGGGCGAACCGGCGCAGCTGCGTCACGGAGGGCTTGCCGAGGTAGGCGGTGGTGACCGCCGGCTTCAGCTCGTGGACGGTCCGCACGCTGTCGGCGCTGAAGCTCTGCACGATCAGCCGGCGCAGGTGCCTGCCGTCCAGCCAGCCCTCGTTGCCGAGGAGCTTCAGGGTCTGCCGCTCGATGCCCGGGTACAGCTCCGGGTTCTTGATCTCCAGGAGCAGCTTCTCGTGGTTGCGTTCCACGCGCCGCATGTACTGCTCCAGCGTCGGCACCCGCGTCCCCGTGTACGCGGGGGAGTACCAGCTGCCGGCGTCCAGCCTGGCGATCTCCGCGGCGGTGAAGTCCCCCACCTTCCACGGGGCCCGGCCGGGGAAGACGTCCTCGACGTTCGTCGTGCGCCGCAGACTGTCGTCGTGGAGGACCACCAGCTCGCCGTCCTTGGTGCGCTGGACATCGTTCTCGACCCAGGAGAAGCCCAGCCGAGCGGCCTTGTCGATGGCGGGCAGCGTGTTCTCGGGCGCGTACGCGGAGGCGCCCCGGTGGGCGACGACGGTGGGCACGCGGTGCTCGCCCGCCCGGGCGTCGGAACCGGGGCCCAGCAGGGCCGATGCCGCCCCCAGGGCCGCGGCGAGGGTGGCGGCGACTACGCGCGCGTACATGCGTACTCCTCACGTCGATCGGACGACGAACAGCGAACACGGACAGCACCAGAGTGACAGCCCCGGATCGACGGCACCCGGGCGCACGATGGACACACTCTGAACGGAGATGTCCCAGAGCGCTCACCGGTGCCGCACATCTGCGGTAAGGAGGTGTTTCTTTGCCGGAAAATCGTTCGACCGTTCCGGTGGGGGTCATACTCTCTGCGACGCCCTGACCGCCCGCGCGGTCCTGGGACGGGGGCATATTCAGTATTCCGGGACGCGACAAGGCGGAAGGGCAGCCGCGGATGCAAGGCACGGTCGACGGATTCAGTTACGGGGCCGTCACCCCGGTGGTGGCCTACCTGATGGCCTGCCTCGGTGGCGCCCTAGGCCTCCGCTGCACCACACGGTCCCTGCTGGTCACCCACTCCCGGCGCCCCGCCTGGCTGGCCCTCGGCTCGGCAGCGATCGGCTCCGGCATATGGACGATGCACTTCGTCGCCATGATGGGCTTCAGCATCGAGCAGGCGCCGATCCACTACGACAGGCCGATGACCTACGCGAGTCTCGCGCTCGCCGTCGTCATGGTCGGCGTCGGCATCTTCATCGTCGGCTACCGGGGCGCCACCGGTACCCCGCTCTTCACCGGCGGCACGATCACCGGCCTGGGCATCGCCTCGATGCACTACCTCGGCATGGCGGGCGTCCGCTTCCACGGACGGTTCACCTACAACACGCTCACCGTCGCCGCCTCCGTCGTCATAGCGGTGGTGGCCGCCACCGCCGCCCTGTGGGCCGCCGGACAGGTGCGGGGCTTCGCGTGGAGCCTGGGCGCGAGCGCCGTCATGGGACTGGCGGTCAGCGGCATGCACTACACGGGAATGGCCGCCCTCGGCGTCCACCTCGACGGCGGCTCCCACGGCGCCGGGGGCGCGCCCGAGGCGTCCGCGCTCGCGCCGATGCTGATCGGCCCGCTCGCCTTCCTGCTGCTCGCGGGCGTAGTCGTGATCTTCGACCCGCTGATGGTCACGGGCCGCCCCGACTGGCGGCCCGTCGAGCACAAGCCGGGCGTCCCGGCCGCAGCCGTCGCCCCCCACGCGGACCGCCGCCCCGCCCTGCACGAGGGGCGCGGGCCGGCCGGGCACCCCGCCGCGCACCAGGGCTCCCGGATCTTGTAGAACCGCTGATCGGGACCCATTGTCAGTGCGGGGTCGTACGGTGGATGACATGCGGCCCGTTTCCCACATCGAACGCACGGTGGCGCCTTTCGAGGTCGTCAGCCCCTACCAGCCCAGCGGCGACCAGCCGGCGGCCATCGCCGACCTGGCCAAGCGCATCGAGGCCGGCGAGAAGGACGTCGTCCTCCTCGGCGCGACCGGCACCGGCAAGTCCGCCACCACCGCGTGGATGATCGAGAAGCTCCAGCGCCCCACCCTCGTGATGGCGCCGAACAAGACGCTGGCCGCCCAGCTGGCCAACGAGTTCCGCGAGCTCCTGCCGAACAACGCCGTCGAGTACTTCGTCTCGTACTACGACTACTACCAGCC
Organism: Streptomyces sp. SID486; assembly: GCF_009865385.1. Taxonomy (GTDB): domain Bacteria; phylum Actinomycetota; class Actinomycetes; order Streptomycetales; family Streptomycetaceae; genus Streptomyces. Next base: position 7,665 of record NZ_WWJT01000256.1, read on the forward strand.
CGAGGCGTACGTCCCGCAGTCGGACATCTACATCGAGAAGGACTCCTCGATCAACGAGGAGGTCGAGCGGCTGCGCCACTCGGCCACCAACTCCCTGCTCACCCGGCGCGACGTCGTCGTGGTCGCCTCGGTGTCCTGCATCTACGGCCTCGGTACCCCGCAGGAGTACGTGGACCGCATGGTCCCGCTCCGGGTCGGCGACGAGATCGACCGGGACGACCTGCTGCGCCGTTTCGTCGACATCCAGTACACGCGCAACGACATGGCCTTCACCCGCGGTACCTTCCGGGTCCGCGGTGACACCATCGAGATCTTCCCGGTCTACGAGGAGCTGGCCGTCCGCATCGAGATGTTCGGCGACGAGATCGAGGCGCTGTCGACGCTGCATCCGCTCACCGGCGAGATCATCAGCGACGAACAGCAGCTCTACGTGTTCCCGGCCTCGCACTACGTGGCAGGCCCCGAGCGCATGGCGCGGGCCGTCAACGACATCGAGAAGGAACTGGGGGAGCGCCTGGCGGAGCTGGAGAAGCAGGGCAAGCTCCTGGAGGCCCAGCGCCTGCGGATGCGCACCACGTACGACATCGAGATGCTCCGCCAGATCGGCACCTGCTCCGGTGTGGAGAACTACTCGATGCACTTCGACGGCCGCCTGCCCGGCTCCCCGCCGAACACCCTGCTGGACTACTTCCCGGACGACTTCCTGCTGGTCATCGACGAGTCGCACGTCACCGTCCCGCAGATCGGCGCCATGTACGAGGGTGACGCCTCCCGCAAGCGCACCCTCGTCGACCACGGCTTCCGGCTGCCCTCCGCCCTGGACAACCGTCCCCTGAAGTGGGAGGAGTTCCAGGAGCGCATCGGGCAGACCGTCTACCTGTCGGCCACCCCCGGCACCTACGAACTCTCGCGGTCCGACGGTTTCGTGGAGCAGATCATCCGCCCGACCGGCCTCGTCGACCCGGAGGTCGTGGTCAAGCCGACCGAGGGCCAGATCGACGACCTGGTGCACGAGATCCGCAAGCGCACCGACAAGGACGAGCGGGTCCTGGTCACCACGCTGACCAAGAAGATGGCCGAGGACCTCACCGACTACTTCCTGGAGCTGGGCATCCAGGTGCGCTATCTGCACAGCGACGTGGACACCCTGCGCCGTGTCGAGCTGCTGCGCGAACTGCGCTCCGGCGAGTACGACGTCCTGGTGGGCATCAACCTCCTCCGCGAGGGCCTCGACCTGCCCACCTACGCCTTCCAGCACCAGCGCTACTGGATCGAACCCTCCGCCGCCCGACAGGGTGACGTCTCGACGGCCGGCCTCTCGTCCGCAGACCATCCGCTGCTCGGCGCTGCCGTCACCCTGCCGGAGACCGGCGGCCACCTCTTCACCGGCCGGCTCTCGGCTCAGTCGCACCCCTGGCTGCTGGACCACTCTCTCTACGGCACGGCGATCCTCCCGTCCTCCGTTTTCGTGGAGCTGGCGCTGCGTGCGGGGGACGCGGTCGGATGTGACCGGCTGGAGGAGCTGACGCCCCGGACGCCGCTGGCGCTGCCGGGCAGTGGGGCGGTCCAGCTCCAGGTCGCGGTGAGCGGACCCGACGATTCCGGTCGCCGTACGGTCAGTGTCTACTCGCACCACGAGGACGGCGCGTCGGAGGACCCGTGGACCCTGCACGCCCGTGGTGTGCTGACGGCGGGTGCCCCAGCGGGTGCGGCGGCGGGTCGTGTACCGGCCGAGTGGCCGCCGGCCGACGCGGAGCCGATCGACGCGGCAGGACTCCACGAGGACGGCGAGGACGGCGTGGGCATCGCCCGTGGCTCCGCCTTCCAGGGGTTGCGGCAGGCATGGCGCCGAGGCGAGGAGATCCTCGCCGAGGTGGTGCTGCCGGAGGAACTGCGTGGGGACGCCGGACGCTACGGCCTGCATCCGGCTCTGCTGGACGCCGCGCTCCACGCCGTGCACGGCAAGCCGGTCGACGGGACCGAAGACGCGATCGCGCTCACGCACGCGTGGAGCGGAGTCGCCTTGTACGCCACCGGAGCGACCACGCTGCGCGTGCGTCTCGTGCCGGAGGTGGGCGGCGGTGTCGCGGCGGTGCTGGCCGACGAGACCGGCCAGGTGGTGGCGACCGCGGAGGCGGTCACGAGCCGGAGCGTCACACCGGACGACGTGGCCGGGCAGGGACGGGTGCCGCACGAGTCGTTGTTCCGGGTGCAGTGGGCCGCACTTCCGGAGGCCCCCGCGGCCGCGGTCGAGGGCCTCGCTGCCGGGTACCCGGTCGTGGGCCCCGACGCCGCGGAACTGCGTGCCCTGCTCGGGATCGCCGACGAGGGCACGGCTGTGTACGCCGACGTCCGTGAGGCCGCGATGTACGGCGAGACCGCGCCCGGGTGCGTGCTGTTGCCGTTCCTCTCCGGCTCCCCGGTTGTCGGGGACGCTGTCGATCCGGCGGTTGTGCGGTCGGTGACGCTCGGTGCGCTGGAGTCGTTGCAGGCGTGGCTGGCCGAGGAGCGGTCGGCCGGGTCCCGGTTGGTCGTGGTGACCCGGGGAGCGGTGTCCGCCGTGCCGGGTGAGGACGTGACCGATCCGGCGGCTGCGGCGGTGTGGGGACTGGTGCGGTCGGCGCAGGCCGAGCACCCGGACCGGTTCGTCCTGCTGGACCTGGACGGGCAGGAACTGTCCGGTGGCACGCTGGAGTCCGTACTCGCCGGCGGGGAGTCGCAGCTCGCCGTACGGGAAGGGCGGGCCTATATCCCGCGCCTGGTCAGGGCGATGGTTCCTGCCACTCCCACTGTTCCCACCGTTTCACCGGCCGTGTGGGACGCCGACGGATCCGTACTGATCACCGGTGCCAGTGGCGTGCTGGGCCGTCTGGTGGCGCGGCACCTGGTCGCCGAACACGGCGTCAGGTCCGTGATCCTTGCCTCGCGGCGCGGGCGGGACATGACGGATGCGGACGAACTCGAGTCCGGACTCGTCGCGTTGGGTGCCGAGGTGACGTTCGAGGCGTGTGACGTCACGGACCGCGACGCGCTCTCCGGCCTGCTGGCACGGGTTCCCGCCCACCGCCCGCTGCGTGGAGTGGTGCACGCGGCCGGTGTCCTGGACGACGGCCTCATAGAATCGCTGACGCCGGAACGACTGGACGCCGTGCTGCGGCCGAAGGTTGACGCCGCCGTGCATCTGCACGAGCTGACCCGGGACCTGGGGCTGACGGCCTTCGTCCTGTTCTCCTCCGCCGCCGCGACGTTCGGCGCGGCCGGCCAGGGCAACTACGCCGCCGCCAACATGTTCATGGACGCCCTCGCGGCGCACCGACGGGCGCACGGTCTCCCGGCGATCTCGCTGGGCTGGGGCTTCTGGGCCGAACGCAGTGACATGACCGGGCACTTGGGCGAGGTCGACATGGCCCGCATGGCTCGCTTCGGCATGACGCCCCTGTCCGCGGACGAGGGACTCGCACTGTTCGACGTGGCGCACACGACGGACGAGGCTCTCCTCGTACCGACGCGCATGGACGTCGCCGTGCTGCGCGCCAACGCGCGGCCCGGGACCGTACCCGCCATCCTGCGGCACCTCATCGGAACGCCCGCCCGCCGGGTCGTCGAGTCGGCCGGTGCCGACGACGGGACTCCCGCTCTCGCGCGGCGCCTTGCCGGTCTCGCACCGGACGAGCGCGAGGCGCTGTTGCTGGACCTGGTGGCCGAAAACGTGGCGGCAGTACTGGGCCACACGGACACGATCGCGGTCGAGCGTGCCTTCAAGGACCTCGGGTTCGACTCGTTGACGGCGGTGGAGCTGCGCAACCGGCTGAACGCGGCGACCGGTCTGCGGCTGTCGGCCACCCTGGTGTTCGACTATCCGACCCCGGCCGCCGCCGCCCGACACATCGTCGGCGAACTGCTGGGCCCGGACTTCACGGACGGTGAGCAGCAGGCCGCCGTGCCGAACCCGGCGACGGCGACGGCACGGCTCCTCCCCGCCGACGAACCCATCGCCATCGTGGGCATGGGCTGCCGCTTCCCGGGTGGCGTCCGCACCCCCGAGGAGCTGTGGCAGCTGCTCGTGAACGACGGTGACGCGGTGGCGGGCCTGCCCACCGACCGCGGCTGGGACCTGGAGGCGCTGTACCACCCCGA
>NZ_WWJT01000257.1 GCF_009865385.1 Streptomyces sp. SID486
CACGGCACACGGCACACGGCACACGGCACACCGAGCAGGTCCCGGCACGGGCCCGTGATGTCACGCGGGACACGCGGTGGTCCGTGGATCTCCCCGTGGGTGCGGGGTCGGGGACGCCACCCACGGACGACGTCCCGGACCGTCAGGTCACCACTCCCGGGGTCACCGTCAACTGCTGGTAGCCCCCGCCGCTGTGCCGCACGGTGAGGAGCACGGCCTTTCCGGGGCGGGCCCGGCGGACCGCCCGGGCGAGGTCGGCCGCGGTGTCGACGCGGTCGGAGCCGAGCTGGAGCACCACGTCGCCGCGGATCAGGCCCGCCGCGTAGCCGGAGCCGGGCACGTGTACGCCCACCACCAGCGCGCCCGGCTTCCCGGCGTCGACGACCTCCACGCCGAGGGTCGCGCCGGGCGGGGCGGGGGCAGGGGCCGGTGCGGCCGCGGGGGCGGCCTGCGCCGAGGG
>NZ_WWJT01000258.1 GCF_009865385.1 Streptomyces sp. SID486
GTCCCGAACGCCTGCAGGAGCAGCGCGGTCCACAAGGTGGCCGCGAGCAGCAGGAGGGTGGCCGGTGCCGCGCCGGTGAGGTAGGCGGCGGGCAGCAGCGGCAGGAGGTAGGCGGCCAGACAGCCGCCGAGGACGGCCGCGGAGCGGAGCAGGAAGCCGGCGGGTGTGGCGGTGGCGCGCAGGGCCGCGACGGACAGCCCGCGGTAGCGGTAGAGCAGCCATTCGGCGGGGCCCATGCTGACCGTCAGCACGATCACCGCGTACGGTTCGCGCCTGCCCTCCATGAGCACCAGCAGCCCGGCGGCCAGGCCGAACAGCCCGTACGGCAGGGACCACACCAGCCGGGGCCGGGTGCCGCCGGCCGCGGCCGGGACGGCGAGGGCCCCGCGCAGGGCGTGGCCGGTGGCGGCGAGGGTGGCGGACAGCGCCAGCAGCGCCGCCCCGGTCCGCAAGGGGGTGCCGGGCTCCCACCAGGGCAGTACGGCGGCTCCCGCGATCAGCGGGGTGAGCGCGGCCAGCAGCAGCCGTTCGCGGGCCAGCACGAGCAGCACGCCGGC
>NZ_WWJT01000259.1 GCF_009865385.1 Streptomyces sp. SID486
AGGAGTGGACACCGCGGATCACCTTGCCGAGTCAAGTCCATCGGGGCCGGCAGGACGGCCCGACGCTGAGCAGCTCGGCCCGCAGCACGGGCGTGCCGTCGAGGGGCGCCGGGTCCGACGGAGTCGGCTCGATTCCGCCGGCAGCAATCTTGCACCGGCCGGATCGCCGAGTGCCGGCGGCAGGTCCACCGGCAGCTCGTCC
>NZ_WWJT01000260.1 GCF_009865385.1 Streptomyces sp. SID486
GCCCCCGGGGGGGGTGGGGTGGGAGGGGGCCGTGGGGTGAGGAGTGGTCCGGGACGTGCGGTCGGAGGGCGGACGGGGGCGCGGGGTGTCCGGGTTGTGCGGTGGGAGGGCGGCCGTGGGGTGAGGAGTGGTCCGGGACGCGCGGTGGGGGGCGGACGGGGGTGCGGGGTGTCCGAGTTGTGCGGTGGGAGGGGGCCGAGGAGTGAGGGCGCGCGGGTTGTGCGGCGGGGGGACCGATGAGTGAAGGGCGTCCCAGGCGGGCGGAGCGAGGGGGCCGAGGGGTGAGGGAAAGGTGGGCGGGATGAGCGAGGAAGTTGTCCACAGGTTGGGGACGGCCGGGTTCGCGGCGCTGGTCCTGTGCTGGGGCGCGTGGCGGCTGGAACTGCTGCGTCGGCGGCGCCGGGCCCGGCGCCGGGTGATCGCGTTGCTGCGGCTCGAAGTGCCCGTCGCGAAAGCGTCCTTCACTGTCCCGGACACCGTGCGGCGCTGGCTGCCGCCGGCCGGTGCCGCGTGCGGGGTGTGGGTGCTGGTCGGCGGGACCGGTGGGGCGGCGCTGGGGCTGGGCGTCGGCGTCGCGCTCTGGCGGTGGCGGGCCGGGCAGACGGCGCCCGGCCGGCCGGAGGTGACCGACACGGCCGGGGCGGCACGCCAACTCCCGCTCGCCGCCGACCTTCTGGCGGCCTGCATCGCCGCAGGCGCCGGTCCGGTCATCGCCGCCCAGGCGGTGGGTGAGGCACTGGGCGGGCCCGTCGGGCAGGCGCTCGCGCGCGGCTCGGCGGAGGTCCGGCTCGGCGGTGCACCGGCGGACGCCTGGCGGGGCCTGGCCCTGCTGCCCGGTGCCGGTGCCCTGGCGCGGTTGCTGGAGCGGGCCGACGAGTCCGGGCTTCCCGCGGCCGGCCCGGTGGCCCGGCTCGCGTCGGACGCGCGCGCGGAGTGGGCCCGCACGGCGACGGTCCGGGCGCGCCGGGCGGCCGTACTGATCTCCGCGCCGGTCGGCCTGTGCTTCCTGCCCGCCTTCATCGCGGTCGGGGTGCTGCCCGTCGTGATCGGGCTGGCCGGCGGCGCGATGGGAGGGGGGTGAGGCGTAGGGGCACGGACGGGCACGTGGACACGGGATGAGCGCGGACGAATGACTGGAAAACAGGACCAGAACCTTACGGGGGTCGAGATGTTCGGAAAGATCAGGAAAGCGGCGGTCCGGTTGTGCGGGACGAGCCGTCGGGACGCCGGAATGGTGACGTCCGAGTACGCCATGGGGATCGTCGCGGCCGTCGGTTTCGCGGTGCTGCTCTACGAGGTCGTCAGCAGCGGCCAGGTCCGGGCGGAGCTGGCGGCCATCGTGAAGAAGGCCCTCAGTGCGCGGATGTGAGCGCGGATGTGAGCGGGGCGGGGACCGCGGGTTCGTGACCGCGGAGGCGGCCGTGGTGCTGTCCGTGCTGGTGGCGTTCACGATGGCGCTGGTCTGGGCCCTGCTCATGGTGGCGGCGCAGATCGAGTGCGTGGACGCGGCCCGCGCGGGCGCCCGGGCCGCCGCCCGTCAGGACCCGGCCGAGGCGGTGGTGACGGTGACCAGGGAAGCGGCGCCACGCGGAGCGCGGGTGACGGTCGCGCGCGAGGGGGACCGGGTCCGGGTGACGGTGGTGGCCGGGCCGCCGCTCCTCAGCGGACTGCCGCTGGAGGTACGGGAGGAGGCCGTGGCGCTCACGGAGGAAACCGTGGGGACCGTGGCACGAGCGGGGGAGGAGGGGCGGTGAAGCGCGTGGGCGGCCCGGACACCGGGCGGCGAGGGCAGGGTGGCTGGAGGTGGGACGAGCGGGGGAGACGAAACGACTCCGGGTGCCGGGGTCGCCTGGGGAGGTGGGCCGGCTGGAGGCAGCGGACCGGTTCGCGGCGGCTGATCGGAAGGGAGCGGCCGCCGAGCCGGGCGTGGCGGGCCCTGCGAGGGAGGCGGGTCCTTCGGGGGTGGTCGGGCGGCCGGTGGGACCGGGTAAAGGCAGGGTGCAGGGCGGCCGGCGGGTGGGGACGGCGGGAGGAGGCCGACCGGGGGTCGGCCACCGTGTGGAGTCTCGGAGTGATCACCGTGCTGTGCGTGGTGTTCGGCGGCGTACTCGCACTCGGGCACGCCGTCGTCATCCGGCACCGGGCGGCCGGGGGCGCCGATCTCGCGGCGCTCGCGGCGGCGGACCACTGGGCCGAGGGCGGCACCGCCGCCTGCGCCCGGGCGGAACGGCTTGCCGCGGACCAAGGGGTGCGGCTGGTGCGGTGCGCGATCGTGGGTGACACCTCGGACGTGACGGCGGCAGCCGGGAGCGGGCCGTTCACGGCGGAGGTCAGGGCGAGAGCGGGTCCGGCGGGTCCGGTACCGCCCAGCGCGCCACCGCCGGGCGAGCCGCCGGTCGCGCCGTGACGACCTGGGCTCCATCGGCTCCTCGCACGGGCGTCCCCGGGGATCTGAACATCCCGACATCCTCTGAACGCCCTCTGGCCGGCCGTTCACCGTCCACCGGCTTCCAGGGCCCGTAGGCTCACCGGCACGCGCCCGACCCGCCGGCTCACCCGCACCCATCCCGGCGGATGGGCCACTCCGCCCCCTCCGTCGGCGTCTCCGGGGCCGCCTCCGTCGGCTTCTCCTCCGGTGCGCCTCGCAGCAGCACCGTGAGCAGCCGTACGGCGCCCCTCTTGTGCAGCGGGTCGTTGCCGTTGCCGCACTTGGGGGACTGGATGCAGGAGGGGCAGCCGGCCTCGCACTCGCAGGACGCGATGGCCTCACGGGTGGCGGAGAGCCAGGCGCGGGCTGTGTGGAACGCGCGCTCGGCGAAGCCCGCCCCGCCGGGGTGGCCGTCGTAGACGAAGACCGTGGGAAGGAGGGTGTCGGGGTGGAGGGGGACGGACACGCCGCCGATGTCCCAGCGGTCGCAGGTCGCGAAGAGGGGCAGCATCCCGATGGAGGCGTGCTCGGCGGCGTGCAGGGAACCGCCGAGGATCTCCGGGATGACGCGGGCCTCGTCCAGCTGGTCCTCGGTGACCGTCCACCACACCGCGCGGGTGCGCAGCGTACGAGGAGGGAGGTCGAGTTTGGTCTCACCGAGGACTTCGCCGGTGATCAGGCGTCTGCGCAGGTACGAGACCACCTGGTTGGTGACCTCGACCGAGCCGTAGCAGAGGCGGCCGGTGCCCCACGGGATCTCGGTGTCCGTCTCCAGGATGGAGATCGCCGTGGTGTCGCGGGCGACGGTCGAGTACGGCGGGTCGGCCTGCTCGACCAGGGCGACGGAGTCCTCCAGGTCGAGGGAGCGCACCAGGTAGGTGCGGCCCTGGTGCAGGTGAACGGCGCCCTCGTGGACAGCGGAGTGCGCGGAGGCCGCGTCGACCGTGCCGAGCAGGCGGCCGGTGCCCTCTTCGACGACCTGTACGGGACGGCCGCCCGCGCCCCGGATGTCGGTCAGGTCGGCGGCCCGCTCCCGGCGGGTCCAGTGCCAGGCCGTCGCGCGGCGGCGGAGCAGCTTCGCGGCCTCCAGCTGCGGCAGCACGTCGGCGCAGGCGGGGCCGAAGAGCTCCAGGTCCTCCTCGGTCAGCGGCAGCTCCGCGGCGGCGGCGCACAGGTGCGGGGCGAGGACGTAGGGGTTGTCGGGGTCGAGGACCGTCGACTCCACCGGTTGGTCGAAGAGGGCCTCGGGATGATGGACGAGGAAGGTGTCCAGCGGGTCGTCGCGGGCCACGAGGACCGCGAGGGCGCCCTGGCCGGAGCGGCCCGCCCGGCCCGCCTGCTGCCACAGGGACGCGCGCGTGCCCGGATAGCCGGCGATCACCACCGCGTCCAGGCCGGAGACGTCCACGCCCAGCTCCAGGGCGGTCGTGGCGGCGAGGCCGAGGAGTTCGCCGGAGTGCAGGGCGCGTTCCAGGGCGCGGCGCTCCTCGGGGAGGTAGCCGCCGCGGTAGGCCGCGACACGCCGGGCCAGAGAGCGGTCGACCTCGGAGAGTCTCTCCTGGGCGATGACCGAGATCAGCTCGGCGCCGCGCCGGGAGCGTACGAAGGCGACCGAGCGCACGCCCTGCACGGTGAGGTCGGTCAGCAGGTCGGCTGTCTCGGCGGTGGCGGTGCGCCGTACGGGTGCGCCCCGCTCGCCCTGCAGATCGGTGAGCGGGGGCTCCCAGAGGGCGAACACCAGCTCACCGCGGGGGGAGGCGTCGTCGGCGACCTCCACGACCGGCAGACCGGTCAGCCGGCGGGCGGCGACCGAAGGCTCGGCGGCGGTGGCCGAGGCCAGCAGGAACACGGGGGAGGAGCCGTAACGGGCGCACAGGCGGCGCAGCCGGCGGAGCACCTGGGCGACGTGCGAGCCGAAGACGCCACGGTAGGTGTGGCACTCGTCGATGACGACGTACCGCAGCGACTTCAGGAAGGAGGACCAGCGCGGGTGGGAGGGGAGTATCCCGCGGTGCAGCATGTCGGGATTGGTGAGGACGTAGTTGCCGTACTGGCGGATCCACTCGCGTTCCTCGAAGGGGGTGTCACCGTCGTACACGGCAGGGCGTACGGCACTGCCGAGGGGTTGTGAGAGTTCCTTCACCGAGCGGCACTGGTCCGCCGCGAGCGCCTTGGTGGGGGCCAGGTAGAGGGCGGTGGCGCCACGGCCGTTCGGCGCATCGGAGCCGTCCAGGAGGGTGGACAGGACGGGCACGAGGTACGCCAGGGACTTGCCGGAGGCGGTGCCGGTGGCGACGACCACCGAGTCGCCGTCCAGGGCGTGCTCGGCGGCCAGCGCCTGGTGCGCCCAGGGGTGCTCGATGCCGCACGCCTGCACGGCGGAGATCACCTCGGACCGAATACGGTCAGGCCAGACGGCATGCCGGCCCGTGCGCGGGGGCAAGTGCTCCGTATGAGTGATGCGCGCAGCCCGGCTCGGCCCGGAGGCGAGCCGGTCCAGGACCACGCCCGGAGACGGGCGGGACGCCGGGTCCGCCGGGGTTCGATCGGATCGGTGATTCTTGGCCATTGGCACCGAGTGTGTCACTGGCGTGACGGACAATGGAGTCAAGGCGTCGTGCACGCCTGCCGGTAAGTGATTGAATGCCATCGCGGCTGGCGAAGCGTCCCGAGGGCCGTAAGCCGAGATGCCCGAGGGGCGACCGCTCGATAGCAAGGTGCTGGAGGATCCGTGGACCTGTCCCTGTCGACCCGTACCGTCGGCGATCGTACGGTCGTCGAGGTCGGTGGCGAAATCGACGTATATACCGCGCCCAAGCTGCGCGAGCAGCTGGTCGAGCTGGTGAACGACGGGAATTTCCACCTCGTCGTCGACATGGAGGGCGTGGACTTCCTCGACTCCACCGGGCTCGGCGTGCTGGTCGGCGGCCTGAAGCGTGTGCGTGCCCACGAGGGCTCGTTGCGCCTGGTCTGCAACCAGGAGCGCATTCTCAAGATCTTCCGCATCACCGGTCTCACCAAGGTGTTCCCCATCCACACCTCGGTCGACGAAGCGGTGGCGGCGACCGACTGACCTTGGACCGGTCGCCGGCGTCCCGCCCTTTCGGGGGTCGTGACGTCGGCCGGTCCCGGCCAAGTTGGCGGCCGGTCCCGACCGGGTACCCGGCCGGCGCGTCCGGACGGGCAGGCATGCCGGTCCGGTGACCATGCCGGGCCGGGTCGGCGACTCCGGATGATCCGTTTCGGGTCGCGTGGCGGCCCGGGGCACAGAAGTACACCAGGGATGCGGGCGCTCGGCGGCCTCGCTCCCGACCGCACGCCCGTAGTCGCGAGGGGGATGCATGGCCACCGTCGAACTCCGCTTCAGCGCGCTGCCCGAGCACGTCCGGACCGCCCGACTGGTGGCGGCAGCGGTGGCGCGCAGGGCCGGAGTGGACGAGGCCGTCCTGGACGAGGTCCGGCTCGCCGTGGGCGAGGCATGCTCCCGCGCCGTCGGACTGCACCAGAGCAGTGGCGTCACGGCACCGGTGAAGGTGGCGCTGATCGAAGAGGAGAAGCAGTTCTCCATCGAGGTCGGCGACGAGGCGCCGCACGCTACGCCAGGCGGCGACACGCCCGGCGCGGTGGAGGGTGAAGCGGAGATCGAGGAGGACGAGATGGGCCTCGCGGTCATCAGCGGCCTCGTCGACGACGTGGAGGTCACCACAGGGCAGAACGGCGGTCTGATCCGTATGACGTGGCCGACCACGCCGCCGACCACAGCGCTCGTCTGATCATCTCCGGCCGGCCCCGCCCGAGCCACCTTCGGTCGGCCCGCCCGAGCCACCTTCGGTCGGCCCACCAGAGCCGCCTTCGGTCGGCCCACCAGAGCCGCCTTCGGTCGGCCCACCAGAGCCACCTTCGGTCGGCCCCGCCCGAGCCGCCTTCGGCCGACCACCTCTCCGCCCCCGGGGGCCGTTTCCGTTCCGGCTTCTGGCCGCCCGCCGTGCTGCTCCGGTGTGGCCCCTCCGCCCCTACGCCCCTACGCCCTACGCCCCTCCGGAGCTTCCTCCATGTGTGGGCCGCCCCGCCCCTCCGGAGCCCCCTCAGGCGTGGCCCCCGTCCGCCCCCGAGCCTTCCCCGGGCCGGAGCCCGAGCCTCCGTGGACACTCCAAGAGCCCTGCCCAGCGGGGCTCTTTTCCTGTTTTCCGATGAACCCCCGGAATTCGTGAACAAATTCACGATCAATAGCCCGATAATTGGATCAAGAGCCAATGCGGCCGTCAATGCTTTTAAGGCATTACCTCTTTCGAGCTACGTGCCGCCACCTCGATCATTTGCTGAAGAGCATGAGAAGGCTGATTCCGTTTACCGTCCCCTGTTTAGATCACTCACGGGTACCTACAATCCGTCCACATCTTGAGCTCAGCCCAAGCGTCAAGGAGGACGAATGGCGGGGCTTTCTACCCCTCAGCAGTTGGGTCACCCCACATCCCTCGCAGCCGCGGTCCTGACCGACGACAACCGGATCATCGTGGCCGTCATCGCGGCGGTCGCCTTGGCCGCGCTGGTGGTCGCGGGGATCCTGGTGCGTCAGGTACTCGCGGCGGGCGAGGGCACCGACAGCATGAAACGGATCGCCGAGGCGGTCCAGGAAGGCGCGAAGGCCTATCTCGCCCGGCAGTTGCGCACGCTCGCGGTATTCGCCGTGGTCGTGTTCTTCCTGCTCTTCCTGCTCCCCGCGGACGACTGGAATCAGCGAGCCGGCCGCTCGGTGTTCTTCCTGATCGGAGCGGTGTTCTCGGCGGCCACCGGCTATATCGGCATGTGGCTCGCCGTTCGCAGCAACGTGCGGGTCGCCGCGGCGGCCCGGGAAGCCACTCCGGCCCCGGGCGAACCTCAGAAAGATCTCACCACCGTCTCGCACACCGCGATGAAGATCGCATTTCGCACGGGCGGCGTCGTCGGCATGTTCACGGTGGGGCTCGGCCTGCTGGGCGCCTCCTGTGTGGTGCTCGTGTACGCGGCCGACGCGCCGAAGGTGCTGGAGGGCTTCGGCCTCGGCGCGGCCCTCATCGCGATGTTCATGCGAGTGGGCGGCGGCATCTTCACCAAGGCCGCCGACGTCGGCGCCGACCTGGTCGGCAAGGTCGAGCAGGGCATTCCGGAGGACGACCCGCGCAATGCCGCGACCATCGCCGACAACGTGGGCGACAACGTCGGGGACTGCGCGGGGATGGCGGCCGACCTCTTCGAGTCGTACGCCGTGACCCTGGTGGCCGCGCTGATCCTCGGCAAGGCCGCGTTCGGCGACTCCGGACTGGCCTTCCCGCTGCTGGTGCCCGCCATCGGCGTCATCACGGCGATGATCGGCATCTTCGCGGTCGCTCCACGCCGTAGCGACCGCAGTGGCATGAGCGCGATCAACCGCGGCTTCTTCATCTCCGCGGTGATCTCGCTGGCGCTGGTCGCGGTCGCGGTCTTCGTCTACCTGCCCTCGACGTACGCCGGCCTCGACGGCGTCACCGACGCCGCGATCAAGGGCAAGAACGGCGACCCGCGGATCCTCGCGCTCGTCGCGGTGGCCATCGGCATCCTGCTCGCCGCCGTCATCCAGCAGCTGACCGGCTACTTCACCGAGACCACCCGCCGCCCGGTGCGGGACATCGGCAAGACCTCCCTCACGGGTCCGGCCACCGTCGTCCTGTCCGGCATCTCGGTCGGCCTGGAATCGGCCGTGTACACGGCCCTGCTCATCGGGCTCGGTGTGTACGGCGCGTTCCTGCTCGGTGGTACCTCGATCATGCTGGCGCTCTTCGCGGTCGCCCTGGCCGGCACCGGCCTGCTCACCACGGTCGGCGTGATCGTCGCCATGGACACCTTCGGGCCGGTCTCCGACAACGCGCAGGGCATCGCCGAGATGTCCGGTGACGTCGAAGGAGCGGGCGCGCAGGTGCTCACCAACCTGGACGCGGTCGGCAACACCACCAAGGCCATCACCAAGGGCATCGCCATCGCCACCGCCGTGCTGGCCGCGGCGGCGCTGTTCGGGTCGTACCGCGACGCCATCACCACCAACGTGCAGGAGGTCGGGGAGAAGCTGTCCGGGCCGGGAGCACCGCTCGGCCTGTCCCTGGACATCTCGCAGCCGAACAACCTCGTCGGCCTCATCGCGGGCGCCGCGGTCGTCTTCCTGTTCTCCGGGCTGGCCATCAACGCGGTGTCGCGGTCGGCGGGTTCGGTGGTGTTCGAGGTGCGGCGGCAGTTCCGCGAGCACCCCGGGATCATGGACTACACCGAGAAGCCCGAGTACGGCCGGGTCGTCGACATCTGCACCAAGGACGCCCTGCGGGAGCTGGCCACGCCCGGTCTGCTCGCGGTCATGGCGCCGATCTTCATCGGGTTCACGCTCGGCGTGGGCGCGCTCGGCTCCTACCTCGCCGGAGCCATCGGCGCGGGCACGCTGATGGCGGTGTTCCTGGCCAACTCGGGCGGTGCCTGGGACAACGCCAAGAAGCTGGTGGAGGACGGTCACCACGGAGGCAAGGGCAGTGAGGCCCACGCCGCCACGGTGATCGGAGACACGGTCGGTGACCCCTTCAAGGACACCGCAGGCCCCGCGATCAACCCGCTGCTGAAGGTCATGAACCTGGTCTCGCTGCTCATCGCGCCCGCGGTGATCAAGTTCTCCTACGGTGACGACAAGAACCTCGGGGTGCGGATCGGTATCGCGATCCTCGCGCTTCTGGTGATCGTCGTCTCGGTGTACGTCTCCAAGCGGCGCGGCATCGCCGTCGGGGACGAGGAGAACGCCGAGCGGGTGGCCAACTCGCCCGACGCCGCGGTGGTTTCGTAGATCAGGCCGAAGGGCCTGGCCGACGGGCGGGCGGACGGCGCGTGCTGACGCGCCGGCCGCCCGCCCGCGTCTGTGCGATCACCCACGTCGTGACCCTTCTCTCTCATGGTGCAAAAAGTCACAAAAGCCTACTCATGCCTCGGTCGGCACGGGGAGGCGGTCCCGTTCCCGTGTAGATTCCGGGGGCCGAGAGCCATGGAAGGGACCGATCCGGTGAACAAGAAGCTCGCGGCCGCACTGTCCGGCGGCGCGGTACTGGTGGTGGCGCTGACGGGATGCAGCAGCAGCGGGGACGAGGGACCCGACCCCAAGCTGGTGTCCTGGGCCAAGACGGTGTGCGACGCGGTACCCGCGCAGAACACGAAGATCAAGAAGGCCAACGCGTCGATCGCGGCCATCGCCACGGACAGCAACCTCCCGCCCAAGAGCGCCCAGGCGACGTACGTGGCGGCGTTCCAGGACCTGGCCGATGGCTACAAGTCGCTCGCGGGCGCCCTCAACGGCGCCGGAGCGCCCCCCGGCGTGGACGGCGGCGCCAAGCTGCAGCAGGACGCCGCCAAGAACCTCGCCGGTCTCTCCACGTCGTACGCCGAGCTGAAGAAGAAGGTCGAGGGGCTCGACACCAAGGACCAGGGCAAGTTCGCCAAGGGTCTCAAGGAGGTCGCCATCCAGACGAAGGAAGTCGGCAAGCAGGGCGACAACGGCACGCAGGCGCTGAAGCGGCTCGAGCAGGGCAAGGTCAAGGAAGCGATGGCCGAGGCGACCAGCTGCAAGGTCGCCGCGTCCGCGACGGCCCAGCCGACGGGACAGACGACCGGCGGCTGACGACCGCGGGCTGACGACCTCGGGCTGCCCGTGGGCTGACGACCGCGGGCTGAGGACCGCGTCCCGACGATCGCGCCCTGACGACGCGCCCTGACGACGCGCCCTGACGACGCGCCCTGACGACGCGCCCTGACGACCGCGTCCCTGAGGACCGTGGACCGGGGGCTGATGACTGCGGCCTGACGGCTGCGAGCTGACGCGGCGGGCCTGCGCCGACATCGGCTGACGGCGGCGGGCCTCCGCCGGCATCGGCTGGCGGCGGCGGGCGTCTCGGTGGTCGTCTCCGCGGTCGTTCGGCCGACGTCGGCGGAGGGCTGGCGCGGAGTCGGTTCCGGGTGGCCGCCCCGGGCCACAATGGGGGCGTGACTGACTCCGGACTCGCTCCCCTGCCCGCTTCCGACCGGCCCGACACCGCCGCGCGCCTGAGGGACGCGCTGCTGGCCGCCTCCTTCACCGCCGACGGACTGCTCGATCTGCTCGGAGCCGCCGCCTACGCGGCGCTGGCCCGCAGCGAGACCGTGCCCGCCCTGCGGGCCACCCGTGGCGACACGCCGCTGGAGACACTCGTACGGCTGTTCCTGCTCCAGCAACCGGTGCCCCACGCGCGCGTGGCCTCCGTCCTGCCGGTCGAGGAGGCGCTGGCGGCCGGCTGGCTGGCGCGCGTGGGCGGCGACGAGGTGGCCGCGACCGTGGACGTGCGGCCGTACGGCGGTCCCGGCGGCGAGGACTGGTTCATCGTCTCCGACCTCGGCTGCGCGGTCGGCGGTGCGGGCGGCATCGGACAGCACGACGAGGGGGTCGTCCTGGGCGTCGGCGGCGCCTCCACGACCCTCGCCGGCATCACCGTCCGCACCCCCGTCACCTCCGCCCTGGACCTCGGCACCGGCTCCGGCATCCAGGCGCTGCACGCCGCTCAGCACGCCACGCGCGTGACGGCGACCGATCTCAACCCGCGCGCCCTGCACATCACGGCGCTCACCCTGGCGCTCTCCGGGGCGCCCGCGGCCGAGCTGCGCGAGGGATCGCTGTTCGAGCCGGTCCGGGACGGCGAAACCTTCGACCTGATCGTGTCCAACCCGCCGTTCGTGATCTCCCCGCGCGCCCGGCTGACGTACCGGGACGGCGGCATGGGCGGGGACGATCTGTGCCGCTCGCTCGTCCAGCAGGCGGGGGAACGGCTGAACGAGGGCGGGTTCGCGCAGTTCCTCGGGAACTGGCAGCACGTGGCGGGGGAGGACTGGCAGGACAGGCTCAGGTCATGGGTGCCGCGCGGGTGCGATGCCTGGATCGTGCAGCGTGAGGTGCAGGACGTCACGCAGTACGCCGAGCTGTGGCTGAGGGACGCCGGCGACCACCGCGGCGACCCGGCGGAGTACCAGGCGCGGTACGACGCGTGGCTCGACGAGTTCGAGGCGCGCAAGGTCAAGTCGGTCGGCTTCGGCTGGATCACCCTGCGCAGGACCGGGTCGGCCGAACCCGTGATCACCGTGGAGGAGTGGCCGCACCCGGTCGAGCAGCCGCTCGGGGAGACGATCCGGGCGCACTTCGACCGTCTCGACTACCTGCGGGAGCACGACGACGCGGCGCTGCTGGACAGCCACTTCAAGCTCGTCGTGGAAGTGGTCCAGGAGCAGGTCGGGCTGCCCGGCGCCGAGGACCCGGAGCACGTGGTGCTGCGCCAGCACCGCGGGATGCGCCGGGCGACGAAGGTGGACACGGTCGGTGCCGGGTTCGCCGGAGTGTGCGACGGGACGCTGAGCGCGGGCCGCATCCTGGACGCCATCGCGCAGCTCGTCGGCGAGGACCCGGTGCTGCTCCGTGACCGCACCCCCGCCCAGATCCGGCTGCTCGTGGAACAGGGCTTCCTGGAGCCGGTGCGCTGACGGCACGCCCGGGGCCGGCCCGGGTGTCCAGCGGACGCCGCCGTACGGCGGCGTCCGCGCGCCGGGCTGGACGGTCGTCCGGGGCTGTCGTGGCTGTCGCGGGCCCGGTTCCGGAAAACGGCCGGAAAAATATGGCCTACGCATCAGCGGGACGCTCGTTCGTGCGCAAGTTCGATTACGAGGGCACCCTCCGTTCATCCTGATGTCGCCCGTCCGTCTCCCGCGCGTGCCACCCTCCGGGCGCCGGGCGGGGCCGACGGCGGGAAAGGGGCGTGCGGGCGGTGGAGAGTGGGCCGGCGATCTTCGCTGGAGTGGTGTTCGCCCTGTTCGGGGCCGGTCTGCTGGCCTGGACGGGGACGCGTGTGAGGCGCCGGGAACCGGTCGCCCTCGGTGTGAGTCGGGTCGCATCGGCCACCGCCGCGAGTGTCGCCGGAACGGTCGCGCTGGCCCTCGGCGTGTACTGCCTGACCCGGCTCTGAGGCCGGGCGGCGCCGTGTCCGGGGAGTAAGGGGAGCGCCACGCTCCGGACAGGGGCGGGGACGAGACGGCCGGTCCGGGCGGCAGGAATGCCGGTAGTCGGGTTACCGTTCGAGTGGCCGTTGTGGGCTTTTCCCGTTTGACACGGGGGCGGGATGTAGCGTCACACTCCGCAGCGTCACACGTGCCAGCAGTACGCCGCGACCCCGGGACCAAGGCCTGGGGAGGCCCCCAGCGTCGACCGGAGAGAAGAGCGAAGTTGTCCCCGACCAGCGAGACCGCACACGGCGGTCGCCGACTCGTCATCGTCGAGTCGCCTGCCAAGGCGAAGACGATCAAGGGCTATCTCGGCCCCGGTTACACCGTCGAGGCGAGCGTCGGGCACATCCGCGACCTTCCCAACGGCGCGGCGGAGGTGCCGGAGAAGTACACCGGCGAGGTCCGCCGCCTCGGTGTGGACGTCGAACACGACTTCCAGCCGATCTATGTGGTCAACGCGGACAAGAAGGCTCAGGTCAAGAAGCTCAAGGACCTGCTGAAGGACTCCGACGAGCTGTTCCTCGCCACCGATGAGGACCGGGAGGGCGAGGCGATCGCCTGGCACCTCCAGGAGGTCCTGAAGCCGAAGATCCCGGTCAAGCGCATGGTGTTCCACGAGATCACCAAGGACGCGATCCGCGAGGCCGTCGCCAACCCGCGCCAGCTCAACCAGAAGCTGGTCGACGCCCAGGAGACCCGCCGTATCCTCGACCGCCTCTACGGCTACGAGGTCTCCCCGGTGCTGTGGAAGAAGGTCATGCCCCGGCTGTCGGCCGGCCGCGTGCAGTCCGTCGCCACGCGACTCGTGGTGGAGCGGGAGCGCGAGCGCATCGCCTTCCGTTCCGCCGAGTACTGGGACCTGACGGGCACTTTCGCGACCGGCCGCGCGGGGGACGCGTCGGACCCGTCGTCGCTGGTCGCCCGCCTCCAGACCGTCGACGGCAGGCGTGTCGCGCAGGGCCGCGACTTCGACTCCCTGGGACAGATCAAGAGCGCGAACACCCTCCACCTCGACGAGGCGACCGCCCGCGCCCTCGCCGCCGGCCTGGAGAACACCCGCTTCTCCGTGCGCTCCGTCGAGTCCAAGCCGTACCGCCGCTCGCCGTACGCCCCGTTCCGTACGACGACGCTCCAGCAGGAGGCCAGCCGCAAGCTCGGTTTCGGCGCGAAGGCGACCATGCAGGTCGCGCAGAAGCTGTACGAGAACGGCTACATCACGTACATGCGTACGGACTCCACGACGCTGAGCGACACCGCGATCAACGCGGCCCGCGCCCAGGTCACGCAGCTGTACGGCGCCGACTACCTGCCGCCGCAGCCGCGTACGTACGCCGGCAAGGTGAAGAACGCGCAGGAGGCGCACGAGGCGATCCGCCCCTCGGGTGATCGTTTCCGCACCCCCGCCGAGACCGGCCTGACCGGTGACCAGTTCAAGCTCTACGAGCTGATCTGGAAGCGGACCGTCGCCTCCCAGATGAAGGACGCGACCGGCAACAGCGTCACCGTGAAGATCGGCGGCACCGCCGCCGACGGCCGGGACGTCGAATTCAGCGCCTCCGGCAAGACGATCACCTTCCACGGCTTCCTCAAGGCGTACGTCGAGGGCGCCGACGACCCGAACGCCGAACTGGACGACCGCGAGCGCCGGCTGCCGCAGGTCGCCGAGGGTGACGCGCTGTCCGCCGAGGAGATCACGGTCGACGGCCACGCCACCAAGCCGCCGGCCAGGTACACCGAGGCGTCCCTGGTCAAGGAGCTGGAGGAGCGCGAGATCGGCCGCCCGTCGACGTACGCGTCGATCATCGGCACGATCCTCGACCGCGGCTACGTGTTCAAGAAGGGCACGGCCCTGGTGCCGTCCTTCCTGTCCTTCGCCGTGGTGAACCTCCTGGAGAAGCACTTCGGGCGGCTCGTCGACTACGACTTCACCGCCAAGATGGAGGACGACCTCGACCGCATCGCCGCGGGTGAGGCCCAGGCCGTGCCGTGGCTGAAGCGCTTCTACTTCGGCGAGTCGGTGCCGAACAGCGGCTTCGCCGCCGGTGCCACGGGCGGCGCGGCCGACGCCGGCAACGGTGACGGCGACCACCTCGGCGGCCTCAAGGAGCTGGTGACCGACCTGGGCGCGATCGACGCGCGCGAGGTGTCCTCCTTCCCGGTGGGCAACGACATCGTGCTCCGGGTCGGCCGCTACGGCCCGTACATCGAGCGCGGCGAGAAGGACACCGAGCAGCACCAGCGCGCCGACATCCCCGACGACCTGGCGCCGGACGAGCTGAGCGTCGAACTGGCCGAGGAACTGCTGGCCAAGCCCAGCGGCGACTTCGAGCTGGGCGCCGACCCGGCCACCGGTCACACGATCGTCGCCAAGGACGGCCGCTACGGCCCGTACGTCACCGAGGTGCTCCCCGAGGGCACGCCGAAGACCGGCAAGAACGCCGTCAAGCCGCGCACGGCCTCCCTCTTCAAGTCGATGTCCCTCGACACGGTGACGCTCGACGAGGCGCTGAAGCTGATGTCGCTTCCGCGCGTCGTCGGCACCGACGCCGAGGGCCAGGAGATCACCGCGCAGAACGGCCGCTACGGCCCGTACCTGAAGAAGGGCACGGACTCGCGGTCGCTGCAGGCCGAGGACCAGCTCTTCACGATCACGCTGGAAGAGGCGCTGGCGATCTACGCCCAGCCCAAGCAGCGCGGCCGGGCCGCCGCCAAGCCGCCGCTGAAGGAGCTGGGCGAGGACCCCGTCTCCGGCAAGCCGGTCGTGGTCAAGGACGGCCGCTTCGGCCCGTACGTCACCGACGGCGAGACCAATGCCACCCTCCGCTCCGGTGACAGCGTCGAGGAGATCACCCCTGAGCGTGGTTTCGAGCTGCTCGCGGAGAAGCGCGCCAAGGGCCCGGCGAAGAAGACCGTGAAGAAGGCGGCGGCCAAGAAGACCGCCCCGGCCAAGAAGACCGCCGCCAAGAAGACGGCGGCCAAGAAGACCACGGCCGCGAAGAAGACGACCGCCAAGAAGACCACCGCGAAGAAGGCGACGGCTTCGAAGACGGCGGCTTCCACCTCGGAGGACTGACCCGACCAGGTCGGCCCGCGGCTCCCCGGCTTCGCGGAACGGACGCCCCGGCATCACTTCGGTGCCGGGGCGTGCGCATGCCAGGAGGGCGAGGTGTGGTGTCAGCGGCTGCGGATAGGCTGAACGCATGACGCGAGCCGAGCAGCCAACGGCCCACCCCACAGCACCGGACGACGCCCTGGTGGCGGACTCCCGCGAGCGCGCCGTGCGTTCTCTGCTGCGCCGACCGCAACTGAGGCGCTTGTGGAGCGCCCAGCTGGTGAGTGGTGTCGGCGACGCCCTGTCCCTCCTCGTGCTGGTCGTCCTGGTCCTCCAGGCGGCGATAGCCGAAGGGGCTTTCGGAGGCGGCTACCGCGGCGTGGCGTTCGCAGTGGCGACGGTCTTCGGTGCGCGCGTCCTCGCCACCCTGCTCTTCGGCGCCGTCCTGCTCGGCCCGCTGACCTCGCTCACCGCCCAGGAGGGTCCGCTCGACCGCCGCTGGACCATGGTCGGAGCCGACGGTCTGCGCGCCGCGCTGCTGATCGTCGCCCCCCTGTGGATCGACTGGACCCCGGGCGACGCCCTCGCCGTCCTGCTCGTCACCGCCTTCGTCACCGGCGTCGCCGAGCGGCTGTGGAGCGTGTGCCGGGAGAGCGCCGCCCCCGCCCTGCTGCCGGGCCCGCCGCCCGAGGGCGCGACCGTGCGGCCCCTGCCGGACCACCTCGACGCCCTGCGCCGCCTCACGCTGCGCACGAGCTTCCTCGCGGTTCCGCTGGCCGCCGCCGCCCTGGTCGTCGCCGGCCTGCTGAACAACCTGCTGGGCACCGGCATGGCCTGGTTCGACCAGCACCAGGCGGCCCTCGCGTCGTACGTGGCGGCGGGCCTGTTCGCCGCCGCGCTGTCGGTGCTGACGTTCCTGGAACTGCCCGACACCCGCACCCCGCGCCCGCGCTCCCCGCTGGAGGGCCTGCGCCGCCCGCGCACCGGCGCAGGCGTCGACAAGGGCCGCACGGGCGCCATCCCGCTGCTGGTTCCGGCCTGCGCCGGGGTCGCCGGGGCGATCGCCGCGGCCGTCGCGGTGTGCGTGCTGCACGCCAAGGACCTGGGCGGCGGCCCGGTGCTCTACGGGCTGCTGGTGCTGGGCCTGACCGGCGGCGTCGCCGTCGGCATCCGCACCGCCCCCGGTCTGCTGCCCTCGCTCTCCCGCCGACGGCTGCTGGCCCTCGCGATCGCCGTCGCCGGTATCGCGCTGCTGGCCGCCGGCCTGGTCCCGGACGTCACCACGGTCCTGCTGATCGTCACGCTGGCCGGTGCCGCCGCGGGTGTGGCCGCCAACACCGGACACACCCTGCTCGACCAGGAGACCGAGGAGTACCGCCGGGCGCGCACCACCGAGCACCTGCACGCCGTGGTCCGCGTCTTCGTGGCGCTCGGCGCCCTGGTCGCGCCCGTGGTGGCGGCGCTGATCGGCCCGCACCGGCTGGAGAACGGCAAGTTCGTCTTCGCGCACGGCGGCGCGGCCTTCACGCTGATGCTGGTCGGCGCGCTGCTGCTGCCGGTGGCCGCGCTGGTGCTCGCCAAGGTCGACGACCGCTCCGGTGTGCCGCTGCGCCAGGACCTCAAGGACGCGCTGCTCGGCGGCGACGACCCGGTCACGACCCCGGCCACGAACGGCTTCTTCATCGCCCTGGAGGGCGGTGACGGCGCCGGCAAGTCCACCCAGGCCGAAGCCCTCGCCGAGTGGATCCGCGCCAAGGGCCACGAGGTCGTGCTCACCCGTGAGCCGGGGGCCACCCCGGTCGGCAAGCGGCTGCGTTCGATCCTGCTGGACGTGTCCTCGGCGGGCCTGTCGCACCGCGCGGAGGCACTGCTGTACGCCGCCGACCGTGCGGAGCACGTCGACACGGTCGTACGCCCCGCCCTGGAGCGCGGCGCGGTGGTCATCTCCGACCGCTACATCGACTCCTCCGTCGCCTACCAGGGCGCCGGCCGCGACCTGTCGCCGACCGAGATCGCCCGTATCAACCGCTGGGCCACCGACGGGCTGGTCCCGCACCTCACCGTCCTGCTGGACGTCCCCCCGGAGACCGCCCGCGAGCGCTTCACCGAGGCGCCGGACCGGCTGGAGTCGGAGCCGGCGGAGTTCCACGCGCGCGTGCGCTCCGGTTTCCTGACGCTGGCCGCCTCCGACCCCGGCCGCTACCTGGTGGTGGACGCCGGGCAGGAGGCCGAGGCCGTCACCACCGTGATCCGGCACCGCCTGGACACCGTGCTGCCGCTGTCCGAGGCCGAGATCAAGGCCCAGGAGGAGGCCCGGCGCAAGGCCGAGGAGGAGGCCCGGCGCAAGGCCGAGGAAGAGGCCGCCCGCAAGGCCGAGGAGGAGCGCCTGGAGCGGGAACGCCAGGAGCAGCTCGCCAAGCTGCGCGCCGAGGAGGAGGAGCGTAAGCGGCGCGAGCTGGAGGAGGCACAGCGCCGCGAGGCCGAACGGCAGGCGGAGGAGGCCCGGCAGCGGGCCGAGGAAGCGGCCCGGCGCGCGGAGGAGGAGCGTCAGCGGCTGCTCGCCGAGGAGAAGGCGCGCGCCGAGGAGGAGGCCCGCCGCAAGGCCGAGGAGGAGCGGCGCCGCCGGCAGGCCGAGGAGGAGGCCCGGCTGCGCGCCGAGGAAGACGCCCGCCAGGCCCGGCTCCGCGCGGAGGAGGAGGCCCGGCAGGCCCGGCTCCGCGCCGAGGAGGAGGCCCGTCGCCTGGAGGCGCAGCGCAAGGCGGAAGAAGCGCTGCTGCGCGCCGAGGAGGCCCGTCGGCAGGCGGCCGAGGCCGCAGCGGCGGCCGACGCGGCGGCCCGCAGGCCCAGCACGCCCCGGCCCTCGGCACCTGGTGTGTTCCCCGACGCCGTCACGGTCCCCACGCCGGTGGTGTCCGCGGACGCGGCCGGGGGCGCCGAGGAGACCGTCACGACGCCGGTGGTGTCGCCGGACGCGCAGGCCGCGAGCCGGCAGGCCGCAGGCGGGCAGGCGCCTGGTGCGGCGGAGCGTCGCACGGACGACCCGACGACGGACGCGCGGGGCACGGACGGCCGGACGACGGACGTCCGGGACGCGCGGGGCACGGACGACACGGCGGTGCTGCGGCCGGTGCGCGACGAGCGCGCAGGCTCACCCTCCGGCCGGCGGGGCTTCCACCCGGACTCCGAGGTGACCACCGAGCTGCCGCAGCCGCCGGCGACCTCCGGGCCGGCCGACGAGACGGCGGTGCTGCCGCAGGTGCCTCCGGGCGCGGCGGACGAGACGGCCGTGCTCCCGCCGGTACGGGACGGCGGTACGCCCGCGGCCCCGCAGGTGCCTCCGGGCGCCGCCGACGAGACCGCCGTTCTCCCGCCGGTACGGGACGGCGGCCCGGCGGACCGGGTGCCGCCCGGCTACTTCCGGGACGAGCGGCCCGCCACGGGCCCCGACGGCTCCGAGCCGCGCACCCGCGAGATGCCCCAGGTCGACGCCGACGGCACACCCCGCCGCCGGCCGCGCTCCGACTGGGCCGAGGAGACCCCGCTGGACGACCTGCCGTCGCTGGCCGACGAACTGCTGGGCTCGTACGACGAGTCGGAGTACGGCGACCAGGGCGGCGGGGAGCAGCAGGGCCGCAGGGGCCGCGGCCGACGCGGCTGACCGGCAGCTTTCTCCCAAAACGGGGAGGCGCCCGCGGACACCGGCAGAACCGGTGCGGCGGGCGCCTCCTGCCGTCCGCACGCACCTGCCGCTTGGTGTGCGCCTGAGCTCGGTGTGCGCCTGCCGCTCGGTGCGTGCCCCAGTTTGATGTGCGCCCGCCGCGTGCTGAGGCGTCCTCCGCTTGCGCGCGTTCCCCCGCTCACCCGGCGCGTCCTTCGCTTGTGCGTGTCCGCCGCTTACCCGGCGCCCGCCGTCTGGTGCGTGCCCGCCGCTTGCGCGTCCCGGCGTGCGGGCCGGCCGTCAGGTGTGAGGGACCTGCGGACCCGCGCCGTAGTCCGCGCCGGTCACCGGTGGGTCTCGTTGTCAGTGCCCACCCGCACAATGGAGGACGGCAAGCGGAGTGTGACGGAAGGGCGGCGTGACCCATGACCGTGTGGGACGACCTCGTCGGGCAGGAGAAGGTGAGCGCGGTGCTCGACGCGGCCGCGCGGGACGCCGACGCCCTCGTCACGGCCGCCAGGGCGGACGAACCGCTGCCCGAGGCGTCGAAGATGACCCACGCCTGGCTGTTCACGGGCCCGCCCGGCGCGGGCCGGAACCAGGCGGCGCGGGCCTTCGCCGCGGCCCTGCAGTGCGTGAGCCCCGACCGCGCGCTCGGCGGCACCCCCGGCTGCGGCTTCTGCGACGGCTGCCACACCGCGCTGCTCGGCACCCACGCGGACGTCACGACGGTCGCCGCCGTCGGCGCCGAGATCCTGGTGAAGGACATGCGCGACACCGTCCGCAAGTCGTACACCGCCCCGGCGACCGGCCGCTGGCAGGTCATCCTGGTCGAGGACGCCGAGCGGCTGAACGAGAAGTCGGCCAACGCGGTCCTCAAGGCCGTGGAGGAGCCCGCCCCCCGCACGGTGTGGCTGCTGTGCGCCCCCTCCGTCGAGGACGTCCTGCCGACCATCCGCTCCCGCTGCCGCCATCTGAACCTGCGCACACCCTCCGTCGAAGCGGTGGCCGACATGCTCGTGCGGCGGGACGGCATCGAGCCCGAGGTCGCCGCGTCCGTCGCCGCCGCCACCCAGGGCCATGTCGACCGGGCGCGTCGGCTGGCCACCGACCCGGCGGCCCGCGCCCGCCGTGCCGCCGTGCTGAAACTGCCGCTGCGGCTGGACGAGGTCGGCGCCTGCCTCAAGGCCGCGCAGGAACTGGTCGACGCGGCCGCGGAGGACGCCAAGCAGCTCGCGGAGGAGATGGACGGCAGGGAGACCGAGGAGCTGAAGACGGCGCTGGGCGCGGCCCAGGGCGGCCGGCTGCCGCGTGGCACGGCGGGGGTGATGAAGGACCTGGAGGACATGCAGAAGCGCCGCAGGACCCGCACGCAGCGCGACAGCCTGGACGTCGCCCTCGGTGACCTCACCGCCTTCTACCGCGACGTGCTCGCTCTGCAGCTCGGCACGCGCGTGGCGATCGCCAACGCCGACGCGGGGGACGCCCTGGACCGGCTGGCCCGCGGCAGCACCCCCGAGTCCACGCTCCGCCGGATCGAGGCGATCTCCGCGTGCCGCGAGGCGCTGGACCGCAATGTCGCGCCGCTCCTGGCGGTGGAGGCGATGACGATGGCGCTGCGAGCGGGCTGAGACCGCCCGGCACCCGTCCGGGCCGCGGGCGATCCCGGTCGTCCCGGCACCCGTCCGGGCCGCGCCGAGCCCGTCGTCTCCAGCACCCGTCCCGGCACCTGTCCGGGCGGTGCCGAGCCCGGCCGTCCCGGCACCCGTCGGGGCCGCGCCGAGTACGGCCGTCTCCAGCACCCGTCCCAGCACCCGTCCGGCGCGCCGAGCCCGGCCGACCCAGCACCCGTCCCAGCACCCCTCCGGGCCCGCCGGAGTCCGGCCGGCCCGTGTGGCGCGGTGCTGGACGTGCGACGAGGATGTGGCCGTGTCCCTCGTAGGAGGCACCCATGTCCACTGATCGCACCCGATCGATCGCACAGCGTTACTCTCGCCAGATGCACATCAGGCGATCCCCCCGTTCCCGCCGGACCCGGGGCCCCCGCACCCGGACGACGGCCCGCGTCACGGCCACCCTCCTCACCTCCGCCGCACTGCTCGTCTCCGCGTGCTCCGCGGGGAACTCGACCACCTCGACCACCTCGGCCGACGGCACGGTGCAGGCGGCGCTCGCGGCGCTGCCGCGTTCGACGCCGTCGGCGCTGACGCCGTACTACGAGCAGCGGCTGCGCTGGCGCGACTGCGGTGTCCCCGGATTCCAGTGCACGACGATGCGGGCCCCGCTGGACTACGCCGACCCCGACGGGGGCACCGTCCGGCTGGCCGTCGCCCGCAAGAAGGCGACCGGAAGCGGCAGACCGCTCGGCTCGCTGCTGGTCAACCCCGGTGGCCCGGGCGGTTCGGCGATCGACTACCTCCAGCAGTACGCGGGCCTGGGCTACCCGGAAGAGGTCCGCGCCCGCTACGACATGGTGGCCATGGACCCGCGGGGCGTCGCCCGGAGCGAGCCCGTCGAATGCCTCGACGGACGGCAGATGGACGCGTACGCGCAGACGGACCAGACACCCGACGACCAGCGGGAGCGGGACGCGCTGGTGACGGCGTACCGGAAGTTCGCGGAGAACTGCGGCACCCACTCGGCACGACTGCTGCGGCACGTCTCCACCGTGGAGGCGGCACGGGACATGGACATCCTGCGTGAGGTGCTCGGGGACCGGAAGCTGAACTACGTCGGGGCGTCGTACGGCACCTTCATCGGGTCGACGTACGCCGGCCTGTTCCCCGGGCGGGTCGGCCGGGTGGTGCTGGACGGCGCGATGGACCCGTCCGTGGACGCCCGCACACTGAACCTGGATCAGACGGCGGGGTTCGAGACGGCCTTCCAGGCGTTCGCGAAGGACTGCGTACGGCACGCCGACTGCCCGCTCGGCGGGAAGGGCACGACGCCCGGACAGGTCGGCGACCACCTGCAGGCGTTCTTCCGCCGCCTGGACGCCCACCCCATCCCGGCCGGCGACACGGACAGCCGGGAACTCGGGGAGGCGCTGGCCACCAACGGGGTGATCGCCTCGATGTACGACGAGGGGAGCTGGGGGGCGCTGCGCGGGGCGCTGACCTCGGCGATGAAGGAAAAGGACGGTGCCGGCCTGCTGGCCCTCTCCGACAGCTACTACGAGCGGGACGCGGGCGGTCACTTCAGCAACCTGATGATGGCCAACGCCGCCGTGAACTGCCTGGACCTGCCGCCGGCCTTCAGCGGGCCCGCCGACGTCGAGAAGGCCCTGCCCGCGTTCGAGAAGGCGTCCCCGGTCTTCGGCCCCGGGCTGGCCTGGGCCGCGCTGAACTGCGCGTACTGGCCGGTGCGGGCCACGGGTGAGGCGCACCGCATCGAGGCGAAGGGGGCGGCGCCGATCGTGGTGGTCGGCACGGTCCGCGACCCGGCGACACCGTACCGCTGGGCCCGGTCCCTGGCCGGCCAGCTCTCCTCCGGCCGCCTGCTGACCTACGACGGCGACGGCCACACGGCGTACGGCCGGGGCAGCGCCTGCATCGACTCCGCGATCGACACCTACCTCCTGCGGGGAACCCCGCCACCCGCCGGAAAGCGCTGCTCATAGCCCCTGCCGCCCGCCCCGGAGCCACCCTCCCCGGGGCGGGTACGAAGCACTCCGGGAAACTGTGTAGACTTACCGACGTTGCTGATCGCACCATGGTGCGGGCAGCGCGCCGCTTTAGCTCAGATGGCCAGAGCAACGCACTCGTAATGCGTAGGTCTCGGGTTCGAATCCCGAAAGCGGCTCCACCGAAACCCCAGGCCAGGCTCCAACTGGCCTGGGGTTTTGTTGTTCAGCGGATGCGACGACGACGCTGGGAACGGGCCGCGCGGGTGTCGGTGGTCTCAGTCTTGGTCTCAGTAGGGCCCGGAATCGGAGGCGCCGACGGGGGCACGAAGAACTCGCCCATGCGCCGCATGGCGTCCTTCGACAGATGGGACCGGCCCTTGACGTACCGCCGGGTCTGACTGATCTGCGTGTGCCGCAGGATCTCCATGATCGTGGGCATGTCAACGCCCAGCTCGTTCAGGATCGTGCCGGCCGTGTGGCGGCTCCCGTCGTACAGTCGCCGGTCATCGATCCCGGCCTCCTTGAGTAGATCCTTGAATTCCTCGTAGTCGGCGCGGGGGTCGAGCGGGCGTCCGTCCGGCCGTGAGAACACGACCTCGTGTTCCTGCCACAGTTCCCCGGCGGCGGCTCGCATGGCTTCCTGCTGGGCCTTGTGGTCGTGCAGGAACGGCACGAAGACGGGCGGGATCGGGACGGCGTTTCGACTCTTCTTGGTCTTGGGGCGGGTGAAGACGAGACCGCCCTCCCGGCGGTCCGGGCAGGCGCTCGCGTGCTTCGTGCACGTCTTGGTGCACGGCTTGGGGCAGCCCCGCTTGTAGTTCTTGTGCGTGGCGCAGTCCGCGGGGCACGCCTCGAAGCGGTGCAGGCGCGCGCCGCAGGCGTGCGGGTTGTCGCACCCGTGCCGCCACGTGAGGCGCTGTAGCTGCCACTCGGGGCGGAACAGTTCCGCCTCCAGGTCGACGTACGTCCACCGCAGGCCGAGCGTTTCGCCCTGCCGGAACCCCATGCCGACACCGACGATCCACCGCATGAAGGTGGGGCGCTTCGAAGCGGCCTCAAGGAACGCCTTGGCCTCCTCCTTGGTGAAGGGGTTGGCCTCCGTCTCATCGATGCTCGGCGGGTCCACAAGCGTGGCGACGTTCTCGCCGACGATGCGGCGGCGGTGGGCGATCTTCAGCGCGCGAGACAGGATGCGGTGCACCTTCACGACGTGCGACGGCGCGTGGCCGGCGTCGAGCAGACCCCGGTACATCCGCTCCAAGTGCTCGGGCTGCAACTTGTCGATTCGGTGCCTGCCGACGCCCGGGATGATGTCGTTGCGGGTCTTCGACCAGTAGTCGTCCAGGGAGCGCGGCTTCAGCTTCAGGCTCGCGATGTCGGTGAGGTAGGTCTCCACCCACGCGGCAACGGTCGGCTTCCGCCCTGCGGCGGGCGCTCCCCCCTGGTCGCGGAGGCGCTCCAGTTCCTTGACCTTGCGCTTGATCTCGGGTTCCGTCCTGGCCCGGCGGTGACGCCGGTCGGGGCTGCCGTCGCTCTTCACGCCCATGGTGACGCGGCCGTGCCACCAACCGTCGGCGCCGAAGTAGATGGATGACTCCATGTTGGGCTTGCGGGGGCTCATGTGTTCCTCCGTGAGGGAGGTGCCCCGCGCATCGTGCGCGGGGCACCTCGGCTCGTGCTCAGTTCAGTTGGGGAGCGGGGCAAGGTTCGCCACGTACGCTTCGAGGTCCGCCCGCCGAATCCGGCGCGTGCGACCCAACTTGATGTACTTCAAGGCGCCATCGGCCATCAGCTCGTAGACGGTGGAGCGACCGATGGCGAGCGCTTCGGCAGCCTCCTCGGGCTTGTACAGAAGTCGGTCGACGGGGGCGGCGATCGCGGTGCTCATCCGGGGGTGCCTCCTCGGCAGGCGTCTCGGGGCCTTTCTGAGGTCCGCTACTTCCGCTACCTCCGCTACCTCGCAGGTCAGGGGCCCTGTCTGAGGTAGCGGACGGGGTAGCGGTAGCGGATAGAGCAGGTCAGGTAGCGGATGGGTAGCGGCACGCACGCCCGCTTGCCGCTACCGCGTTAACGCTGGTCAGGTCAGGTTTTCGGTGCCCGGTAGCGGAGGTAGCGGACTTTCCGGGGGAGGGGGGCAGTAGCGCTGCCACGCGTCCCAGAGATCGGAGGCGTAGTAGCCCTTGAGGACACCGCCGCCGGTCTTGATGTTGCGGGAGGTGATGGGGTCGCCATCGGTGGCGGCGTACTCGCTGAGCATCTTGGACAGGCGTCGCGAGTCGAGCGGCCGGCCGCCCATGTCGGCCCATGGGGCGTCGTCCAGGGCGTTGAGCCGGTCGAGGACGGCGACGGTGGGCAGGCGGTCGATGCCGGACAGGACGTGGTCGCGCAGGTCGGTCAGGAGTCGGACGCCGATGCTGCCTTTGTCGTTGGCGCGGGCGGCGTTGACGAACGTGAGGCAGGCTTGACGGGCGCGCTCGGGCCAGTGTCCGCCGGCGGCGTCGGCGACGGCGATCAACGGTTCCCACACGTCGGCCGGCCGGTCGGTCACCCCGTCCGGCATCTCCGGGAACACGTCGGTGACCTGTTCCTGTACGATCTCGGCCCACTTGGCGAGCCGGTCCCGGAGTGCGTGCCCCTGTCGGACGTGGATGCGGGTGCGGAAGGGTTCGACTTTCTCGTTGCGGGCCCGGCGGCGCATGCGGACGACGACCGACCGGGTCATGATCGTGTCGGGAAGGTGCCCGAGTCCGGCGACGGCCACCGCGCAGAACGAGGGGAACTCCTGTACTTGCTGGTTGGCTCCGTCACCGACGCATCGGAACATGGGGCGTCCTCGTGCGTGGCCGGCGTTGAGGAACCCTCGGAGCTGTTCGTTCTCCCCTGCCTTGGGCCCGAAGACGGTGTCGATCTCATCGAACAAGATCGTGGGCCGTCCGCCGTTGATCCCGGAGACGGACCGGAACAGGGCGGCGGCCGACGCGTCCACGGCCGCCATGGAGTTGGGCACGAGCGTTTCCACTACCTCCAGCGCCCGAGACTTCCCCGACCCCGGCTCGGGGGACAGGAACGCCAGGCGCGGGGTGGAGTCGAAGGAGTCGAGCAGGTGGGCGTGCGCGTCCCACAGTGCGACGGCCACGTAGCCGGCCTCGTGGGGGAAGACGTTGAAGCGACGGTGGAAGGCTTCCACCTCGTCCAGCAGCGCGGCCCCGTCGATGGGCGTAGGGGTCATGCGGCGGCCCTCTCTTCCGTGGGTGCGGCGGGCTTTCCGGTGCAAGCGGACTTGTGGGCGTCGTACTCGGCGACCAGTGCGGCCACGGCGCGGGGGCCACTGGCGGTGCTGGTCTGTCCGCAGGGGCAGGCGTAGGCGGCGGTGGGGGTGTCGCCGGTGCGGGTGGACCAGCGGGCGCCGTCCCAGTGGTGGCGGTAAACCGGCGGGGCGTAGATCCGAAGACCAGGCCGCCCCGGTGTCGGGTCTGCCATGCCGTGGCGGGCCTCGTCGGATTTGAACCGCTGAGAGCTAAGTGCAGTGACGACGCCCTTGCGGGCGGCGCCTGTCGGCTCGCCCACGACCGGCCCGGGCACGGGTTGCTCGGCGACGCGTCGACCGGTGGGCGTCGACGGTTGGCCTTCCAAGGGGGATGCGGCGGGGGCGCTCATGCCGCCTGCCTGGGGCGGGCTTTGCGGATGGAGCTGTCCAGGGCGCTGCGGATGGTGGTGCGGCACTCGGCCGCGGTGAGTCCCACCGCCTCGCCCGCCCCTTGGAAGGCGTCCTCGGCCACGTGCCGGGGGAGGTCGCGCCATGCGACGAACCGCCCCACCTTGAAGGCGCATCGGTTCAGGACGGTGTTGCGCAAGCCTTCCGGGGCGGCGGCCACCGTCGCGCATTCGGCTTCCAGCGCGGCGAGGGCGGCGCGGCTGCCGTCCACCGCTGGCAGCCTCAGAGTCCCCACAGGACGCGCGGGAGCGGGATTCAGGATGCTCAGCAGCCACGACGGCAGAGGAGCGGCCACAGAGGCGCACAGTGCCTCGTACCGTCCGACCGGGGTGATGCTGCCGGTCGCGACGACGTACCCGCCCCACGCCCGAGTGTCGACCGAAACCGCCACGGTGCTCGCCGTGTTGCCCAACCTCAGACCGGGCGGGCAGGTGAAGTACAGGTGCGCTCCACCGCTCGCGGTCCGCACCCGGTAGGTGTCGGGGACGGCGTGTCCGGCGCGCTCGCAGAGCGCTGCAAAGGTGGTCGCGCCGCTAGGCGCGTCCGAACTGTTCTTGTCCTTGGGCACGTCCAGGTCGATGACGACCAGCCCGGACGGGCCGGTGGCGATGCCGACGTTGAACGGCGCCCGCGACCATGCGGCGCGGATGCGGGCGGGGTCGGTGGTGGCGCGCTGCTCCCACTTCACGTGCCCGGTCGTGCACGGGTCGGTACGGGTGCAGGTCTTCTCTCCGTGCAGGGCGGGCGGCTTGCTGCCGGGCCTGCACGGGAAGACGTGCCAGCCGCGCTCGGCGGCGGCTAAGGCTGCATGGAGCAGCGCGGTTTGGGCGTCATGGGTCATGCTGGATGTCTCCAGTGCTCTAGATGGTGCTGGGTGACAAGGGCGGCCCCGCGGCTTTGGCGAGACGATGGGGGCCGCCCTTGGCGTAGCTAGCTGTGGAAGTGGTTGCGTTTGAAGACCGCGCGGCGGATGTGGACCGTGGTGCCCTGCCGTCGGCCGTTGGTGCTGAAGACCTGGATGGCGATCCATCCGCCGAAGATGACGGCGGCCAGGATGATGAGCTGGGTGATCAGCGCCGTGAGTGCGGTGATGAACGTGGTGAGCAGGAGCAGTCCGCCGCACACGGCGAGGAATCCGACGCCTCCCAGGGCGACGTTCACCGCCGCGCGGGAGACGGGCGGCTTGGCCGCGACCGGTTCGGGCTGCAGGGTGCTGACGGCGTAGCCGGTGACGATCCGCCCGTCCGGCAGGACGATGCTCGCCACGGTCGGAACGGCCTGCGGCTGCACGGGGACGACCGGGGCCGGGATGATGGCGGCCGGGGTGAGGGGCGCGGGCTGGTGGAGGTTGACGACCCGGCCGGCGGGTGCGCTGCGGGTGGGTTCGGGGTGCATGTGGAATCCCTTCCGGGGCTCAGTCAGGGAGGCGGAGGCACCCCCTTGGGGTGCCGTGTGGAGGGGGTCTCAGGCTGCTGAGCTGGGGTGCCTCCCTTCCTCCCTGGGCGATCATTTGTGCTGGTCAGGGCCAGGGAGGCAGGTCAGGGAGGGAGTGAGGGAGTTCTCCCTGCCTCCCTGACCCGGGCGGGCTCGGCTCCCTGCCGTCAGGCGTCGGAAGCGGAACCATCGGCGTCGCGGTGGGCGAGGGCGCGGGTGATGTGGTCGCGGCCGACGACCATGCGGCCGTCGGACTTGTACGGCTCGGCGCCGGTGCCGTCCAGGACGCGGGTGAGGTCGACGGGCGACCAGGTGCCGTACGCCTCGGGGTTCAGCACGGAGAGCCGCTTGAGCACGTCCTGGGTGCGCAGCCGCGGGGCGTCCCCGATGACGTGAGCGATGTCGGCGAGCGGGTCGCGTTCCTCGTCGTCGCGTTCGATGGCGTGCAGGGTGGTGACGCCGTCGCGCAGGGCCTTTGCCCGGTCGGTGATGGCTTCGGCGGTGTCGTCGTCGATGTAGTGCGTGCGCACGGTGATGGAGGACTGGCCGGCCGGGATGGTGATGCCGTCGGAGGCGACGACCAGCGTCCCGCGGTCCAGCCCCGGGCGCAGCAGGTTCGGGGCGGCGCCACCATCGACGGCTTTGTCGCCCAGCGCCATGCGGGCCTGCGATTCGGTGCCCAGGGCGAGGCTGGCGCGGGTGTGGGCGCCTTCGCGGACGAGCTTGGGCAGGTTTTCGTTGGTGGGGTCCTGGGTGCCCTGCCACATCAGGACGTTGACCGCGCGGCCCTGGTTGTGGATTTTGCGGACGGCCATGAAGTACCGGGAGTTGGCCTTGGCGCCGCCGTAGGGGCGCTTGTCCTCGTCCTTGGCCGGGCACATGAACGCCACCTGTGCCTCATCGACCAGCACGATCAGCGGCGGGAACGTGGTGCCGGGAGGGGCCTGGATACGGCGGTTCATCTCCTCGACCGCGCCTTCGACCATCTCGGTCACCTGGATCACGTGCTCATCGGTGGGGCCCTGAATGAGGGTGAGGGCGAGGCCGTCGAACATGGCCCAGTCGCCCACGCCCTTGAGGTCCCCCATGAGGAACTGCACCGACTTGTCCAGCGACAGCCACAGCGCCAGGGACCGCAGGGCCACGGTCTTGCCCTGGTTCGACAGTCCGGTGATGAGCAGGTGCCGCTGATAGAGGCTCAGGGCGGCGGCGTCGCCGCGCAGGTCCTGCCCCCATGGCGCTTTCCCCTTGGCGTAGTCGGCGGTCATCGTGTCGTCGGTGGCCAGCGGGGACGGGCCGATCGGTTCGTCCAGCGCCCCGGAGTCGGCCACCCACAGCCGCACCGTACGGGCCGCCTGCGGGATGGTGATGAACACCTCGTGCTCGTGCCGGGACAGGTTCTCGGCAAGCTTCCGGCGCCGGTTCTGGACCTCGTTGGTCGACACCCCCGACGGCAGGGTGACGTCGACCTCGACACCGCATCCGGCGATGACGATCGGGGACAGCATCGACGCCCCCGCGTCGCCCATCTCCTGAATCGCCCTACGCAGCGCGGGCACCCCCAGGTCACGCAGGGCCTTAACCACAATCGACGGGGTAATCGGCTCGCCCTCACCGGAGCGGACGCCTGCCGGCAGCGCCCACTGCGGTGCGGCCTGCTGGTGGGCCCCGACCGACCACAGGGCGAGCAGGGCCAGGAACGGGCCAATCGTCAGGGCCGGTCCCCACACCACTTGCACGATGGTGATCAGCAGGTTGATGAACTTGATGACCGCCATGAGGGGGGTGACGACCTCGGTGGCGTCCTTCGTGGCGATGGCCATCGCGATGCCGAGCAGGACCAGTCCGCCGACGCCCATACCGGCGCTGACGGCCGCGCCCTTGGCCGCGTCCAGCGGCGAGTGCAGCAGGTCCATGCGGCGGCGGTGGCGGGCGTCGCGGAAGCGCTGCCCTCGCTCCTCCCACTCGGCCGCCGCCTCGAAGTTCCCCGCGGCTTCGGCGGTGCGCATGTACCGCTCGTAGCGGGCGGTGGTCCGGCTGTCCCACGCCCGGCGGCCCATGATCCGCGCGCCCCCGACGATGTACAGGCTGTGCCGGGCGACCGTGCGGGCGGTCGTCTTCGTCGCCTCGTGGGTGACGGCCGTCCGCACGGCGCGGCCGGACCGCAGCCACAACGGCACGGGGGGCGCGGCCGGCAGGTCGGGGACCACGGTCAGCGTGGTCACGGCCGGGTCGGTGGGCGTGGTGTTCTTGTGCAGGTGGACGACGTTGCCGCTCATAACGGCAGGCTCCTGACTGCCCCGGTTCGGGGCGAAGCGAGGGGGGAGGGTGCGGCGAGGGGGCCGGGCCGCGGGGGCCCGGCCGGGCTGGTCACCACCAGCGGGAGGACTTCTGCGCGGCGCGGGCGGTGGCGGCCTCGTTGACGATCCGCTGCCGCTCGGTGTGCATCGCCGCGATCTCCGCGACCAGCCGTGTCTCAGCGGACTGCCAGGCGGTGTCCAACTGGCGTTCGGCGCGGGCGGGGCTGTCGCCCCGGACGATCCGGTACGAGCCGCCGGCGAGGGCCCCGAGGACGGCGCGGCGTTCGCGGCCGTCCAGCGGCCACATCTCGCGGTTGCGGACCGCTTCGAGCTTGCGGTTCGTCTCCCGGATCGCGCGGTCCAGGCGGCGGGTGTCGGGCTTGCCCATGTCAGGCACTCCTCAGGGCTGGGGAGGGTTCGGGGAAGGCGCAGGGGGTGCACATGCCGAGCGATGCGGGGATGACGTAGCCCGCATCACGGCGGCAGGCAGGGCAGAGACGGCGGGCGCGGTTGGCCTTGGCCAGCGCCGCCCACCGGCCGGGCGTCATCGGCCTAACCGGCTTGGCCAGGTCGACGCGGTACAGGTAGGCGACCAGCGGTGGCCGGCGGCGGCGGGGCCGTTGCAACTCGGCGGCCACGCCCTGGCCACCCGGCCGTAGGCCGCGTGCGCGGAGCTGTCGGCGGGTGGCGTAGCCGTCCGGGGCCAGCCGCCACCGGAACACCGGCAGCGCCCCCATCAGCCGGCCCGCTCGGCAAGCAGGGCGTCACGCAGCTTGCGCGCGTTGGCCGGGGAGGTGCGCAGTTCCCGGCGGATGCCCTCACCGGTGATCTGCGCGTTAGTCCAGTCGGCCGTCACGGCGCGGGCCTCGGTCATGAGCTGTTCCGGGGTGCGGCGCACCCGCGGGGTCTTCGCCGTCTCAGGGACCCGGTACGTGGCCCGCGCCGCGCGGGTCGACTCAGCCGCCACCGACTGTCGTGCAGTCGGCCGGGTCGGGATCGACTCCGGGGACGGAAGGGCGGCCACCGGCTTGAGCAGGCGACCCGACTTGCCCACGGCGGCCGGGACCGGATCGGGCAGCGGGAGCCGGATCAGGGTGACCGTGGCCGGGGTCGATTCCGGCAGGCCAACCCTAGACCGTTCCACCGCGGTTACGGTCGATTCCTCCGCATCCGTTCCACCTGCTGTGATCGCGGCGGTGAGGGCGGGCGGGGTGGTCCAGGTGGGCAATGCCCACCCGTCGGCCGTGCCTGCCAGGGCCCGTGCGGCGCCCTCGCCCTGCTGGGTGCCTTCGAGCTGCGACCACGCCTTGGCGAGCTTGGTCGCGGTCGTGGCACGGACCCGGGCGACCCGGGCCCCGGCCGCCGTGACCGCCGCGAGGCGGGTCTGCTCGGTGCCGGCTTCGGCCCGCAGCCGGGCCCGTTCCAGCGCCGCCGCGTCGCGGGCCTGCTGCTGGATCGTGCGGATCGACTCCAGCGCGCCCGGAGTCAGCGCGGTCTGCTCCCACAGCCCGTGGACCAGCCACAGGGCCTTTGCCCCGAGCGGCAGCCAGGACACCGCGAGCCAGGCGCCGGTGTTGCCGTCGGCGGAGAGCGCGTGAGCGACCAGGACACCGGTCGCGACCACGCCGAATCCCCAGCCGACCGCAGTCATGGCGTTGTTGTGGTCGCCCTGGCGGGCGAGGCGTCGTTCGTAGGCGAGGGTGGCGAGCCAGCCGCCGTCCAGGCCGAGGCCGACGACCAGGGCGATGCCCCACGGCATCGAGCCGCCCAGCCACATCACGACCACGGCCAGGGTCAGGACCATGGACACCGCCGTCATGGCGACGGCCGGGGCGGCCGACGCGCTGCGTTTGCTGCTCATCGCTCCCCCTCCCGCGACTCCGAGTCGGCGCACTTCGTGCAGTCGGGCGGGCACTCGGCCTCGGCCGGCGGCTGCGTCAGGTACCGGACCGCGATGACGGCCAGCCCCAGGACGCAGGCCAGCGCGGTCAGCAACCCGTCGTGGGCAATGAACTTCGCCCACCACTCGAAGGCGACCACGCACAGGATCAGCGCCAGGTACAGGCGGCCGCTCATGCCGCACCGCCGGGCAGGCTCGCGGCGGCGGTGCGGTTGGCCAGCTCCCGGCGGGCGGCGAGCAAACGTCGGCGGGCCCGGCGGATGCGCTGCGCGTCCAGCTCGGACGGCGTGCGTCCCAGCGTGATGATCTGTGCGTCGAGCAGGTCGACGGCCGCCAGGATCGCGGGCATCTCCTGCTCGATCGCGTCCAGCTCCGCGGTCGTCGGCTCCATGAAGTCGGCGAACGCGGTAACAGCGTCCTGAACAGTAACGATGTGGCTCATTGGGTCTGGTTCCTCTCACACAGGAACGGCCCGAACAGTGGCCCCGGTGTTCCAGCACCGGGGCCACGCGCCGTTGAAGTCGGTAGATCCGGCTCCCCTCAGCGCTGCTCGTGCGAGACGAGCAGCGGAGGCAACCGGCCGCAGCGAACGAGCTGCGGAGGCTGGACGAAGTGAGATCGGGCTTCGCCGACGCGCCGTTGCCACGGAGCGCCGGTCCCGAGCCGGGGATCGGGTGCGTCATGGTCACTGCTCTGACGCCAGCAGGACGGCGCGCACCAGGTGGCGTCTCACGGGTTGGCCTTCCGTAAGGAAGGGGTGATCCCGAGGGACGTTCTCCAGGGCTGGCACGCAGGACGGGACTGCTCGCCCGCCGCGAAGTGGCCGCCGACGGCCGTCACTCGGGCCGATGCGAGGGCGGGCAGAATCCCGCCAAATCGAATCCCTATTGAATTCTCAACCAACGATCGCTGTCTTCGTACTCGCCCTCGCGGGTTTTCCTCCGCACGCCTAAGCGCTTCCGGGCCGGCAAGCCCCCTCTTGAGCTGCGGACATGCCGGGGTCCGGCACCCGGCGGCTGTTTCCATCCGTCGGACACATCCCTAAGGTTCCCTAGGGTTCCCTGCGGTGTCAAGCGGTAAGGTAGGGAACCTCAGGGAAGTGACTAAAGGGAGCAGGCGCCATGGCAGGCCAGGCCGACAATCGGGCCCCGTACGCGAAGATTGCCGCCCACTACACGGAGCTGATTACGTCTGGACAGCTAGAGCCAGGCACCCTCTTGCCGAGCATCAAGAACCTGTCGGAAGAGTGGGCCGTGAGCACCGCCACGGCGGAAAAGGCTCTGCGCAAGCTGCGCAACGAGGGACTTGTGCGCGGTATCCACGGGATCGGCACCGAGGTTCTGGACCAGCCCGCCCCCATGTCTTCGGGATCTCAGCGCCAGGACCGGGGGCGCCGCACCGGATCTAGCTGGGGGGCCGGCGAAAGGTCCGACTCGCACCAGGCGGCCGTAGTGGCGGCGCCCGCCGACGTGGCACAGGCACTGGACATTCAGCCCGGCTCCGAGGTGATCCGCCGTAGCCGGGTGTACCGCGACCGGCACGGCATCGTGGCCCACAGCACGTCATGGATTCCCGCTCGTTACGGGAAGCTGATCCCACAACTGGCTGAGAGCGCACGGCTGAAGGGCGGTACCTCACTCCAGCTCATCGCGCAGGCTACCGGCAACCCGATCAGTCATCGCGTCGACACTGCCACGGCACGTCTACTGACGCCGGAGTACGCACACCTCTTGGAGCTGGATCCCGAACGCCAACCGGCCGAACCGGTGGTCGTGATGACGGCTAAGTTTGTGGACAGTGAGGGAAACGTCGTGGAATACGGCGTGGACCTTGGGGGCCCCGGTCGCACGTGGCGCACAGAATCAGAGGTGACCCCATGACGGTCTTGGCCGACACGCTCGCGAGCGTGCTCGAAGAGCGCCTAGGTTCACTCCTCACGGCCCGCAGGGCTGGCGCAAGCACCGTTGAAGCCGAAGCGGAGATAGACCTCATCTCCCAGACCATGACGAGACCGATGCCATCACGTCCACCGTTCTGCGTCCTCATGGCCGGGCTTCCGGGCTCCGGCAAGACCACCCTCTCCCGCGCCCTGACGGATCGTGGGTTCATACGCCTGTGCCCAGATGAGGAGATGTACCGCCGGCACGGTGTGTATGGGGTCGACTTCCCGCGGGGCACGTTCCCCACCCTTGAACGGCCTGTGCTCGAAGACGTGGCCCTTGAACTCGCGGAGCACCTCAAGGCCGGCCATAACGTCGTGGTCGACCATGGCTTCTGGACGCCGGCCGACCGAGCCAAGTGGCGCCGTATCGCCACCGACGCTGGCGCCGTCCCTGTTCTGGTCTACCTCGCTGCCAGCCATGACGAACTGTGGGAGAGGGTCAGTAAGCGCAACGAGTTTCACGCGGACGATCCGAACTCCATCTACTTCTCGGAGAGCGACCTACAGCGGTACCGAAACCGGTTCTTCCCTCCTGAGGCGGACGAACCACACCTCCTCTACCGGGGTGACGCTGCGGCCGTGATTGCGGCCATGGATGCCGCCAACCCTTGACGGCGCCTTATCAAATGGAACTGCAGGGTCCCGAATGATTCCGCTGACTGCGATGGTGATCAGAAGGGAAGTTCATCATCTCCCGGAACGGCAAGTTGTGTCCCCTGTTCCTCCATTCCCGCGACATTGAGGGCTTCGGACAGGATCTGCCGCATGTGCGGCTGTACCGAAGCTAGTAGGGCGTCCTGCAATTCTGGTTCCAGCACTGTCTGCTTCATGCCAACCATGAAACGCTCTTTGTCGGATGCCATTCCCGCTAGGATGATGTCTCTTTCCGCGGATGTGCCGAACTCGTCAAAATGCCGCACGACTTCCATGATCCGGTCACTTCTACGCCTGGCGCCGACGTGGTGCAGGAGATTTTTGGCATCCTCGGCCAGCTGGGCAAGGTTCAGATCTAGCACTGCCCCTTGCAGGCTTGGCGGAAGATGCCAACAAGCTATGAGTGTCAGGAAAGTTTCGACGTACTCACCTGCATCTGCTCGGCGCAGTCCTGCAGTGATTACAGGTGTAGAGCTTCCATGAACCCTGGCGGCATAGCGAAGCAGCATCTCGACGATGGCGGACTTCTTTGCTGTGTTTCCGTTAAACCACGGGTCTTCGTTATTAGTATCTTCCACGGGGAAGGCTTCATCCAAAGCGATGATGCATTGAATGACCTCATGAGGTGTGCCCTCCGCAACCCATTCCATGAGGCTATCACATGGAATTCGAGCTTTGGTCATTTCGCCAGTTACGTGCGGTAGCCAAGTGGAGACGGGTGCGCCCTCGGACTGCTCGATTAGGTCAACTAGATCGAACATTCCAGCCCGTTGGAATGGAAGCAAATTTAGCGGCTTCCTTATGCTTGCGTGCTTGATTTCTGCGACGGGTGAGATTCCGCTAATAGGTGAGTGCTTCGCATTAGCGGCAACGAACTTAGCGCGCCAGGAATTTTCGTCCACTTCCTGAGTGGAGAGGGGGGTTCCATGCCTCCTTCCGAACTCGGCTATTGCTGCCACCAATGAAAGCAATTGATGGAGGCTCGCCGCACTTTTTCCTGAGAGCTTGTCTTGAATTGTCGACCGCGCCATGGGGCGATGGCGTCCAGCTCCGTGCATCAGACGCTCAAGTTCTCTCACGGAGGGATTGCCGACCCGAAGGCGCAGATCTCGAAGCTGTTTGGCCAGACCGTTAGTCATGCTCCCCCTCGCTCTGGTCCGAGCGTCCGAGTCAGTCCGGCAGCGTCCGGAGCTGTCCGGGAACGTCCGGAGGCTGTGGAGGAAGCCTAAGGCACCAGCCTGAACGCTGTCCGGCAATTGCCGGGAAAGTCCGAGGAGTTGGTGCCCCGCTGGCCGGACAGCTTGACTCAAGAGCGCAATGCCCCCGGCCCCTCCGCTGACTCGGTAGGGCCGGCGGCCTGTTTCGCGACAGTCAGGCCCTGGGGCTACCTGACGGAAAGATTGGAGTACCGCCGTGTCGAAGACTGATGGGCCTCTGTGTGAGGAGAATGCCGAAGTGCAGCGCCGAAGAATCGATCTTTGGCTTGCTGGCATCGGATCTGTTGCTGCGCTTGTTACCGCGGCTGCCGCACTGATCACGGCTCTCAAGGGATGATGGCACCTCGGGCGCCGCAACAGGGGGCCGACATCCGCGAGTGACATCAACAGAGGCGTACAGCAGGGAACAACGACGCACTGATCCTTCCTGGCAATGCGCCAACCTCCCAGCGTCCCACCGACGCAAAGGCCCCGCTACGGGGGCGCACGCGCCTGCGGATCAGATGGTTGGAATCGGTTCTGCCGACTGTAGAGACGGCAGAACTGCCAAACCGGACCGCCTCAGCCACTCTTCATATCGCCAGCGCAGGGCATCGGCGTGCGGGCGCTTGGGCAGGTCCCGCAGATGGCCCTTCGTGATGCGCATGTCGTCAAGGGTTGGACCGCCGGGCACGGTGACGACGTCGAGCGTGTCCGGGTGGAACGCGAAGAGATACGCGTCGTAGGCACGGTGCAGTGCGGCATTGAGAGGGATGCCGTTGCGGGGATCGTTCGTGCCATCTTCTGCTACGGGGCACAAGTGAGCCGCCTCCAGCATCTCTGGGACGCTGACTCCGGAGAGCGGGCAGCGGGGAGTGTAACGCTGGAAGACGCGCAGCTTGAAGCGAGGCTGCCCAGGCCTGACACGCACGTTTCGTCGCTCCCTTCTGCTTCCGTTTCCTGTCAGACCGAAGGGCTCGCTATCTGAATGATCCTCGCTGAGGATTAGCGTGGGTGGCTCCTTCTCGTACGACAGCAGAAAAGTGCTGCTTCGGTCGTCCCATCCCTCAACCCACGCGAACCGAACGATGCGCCACTTTGAGCGGGGCGTGGGTTTCGCCAGCACGAAAATTGGCAGTCTCAGTTGTGCAGCCGCCTTCATCGCGTCAATTTCCGCGGTATCACGTCCTGTACCCCTCTCAGTCTTGGGATACCGGTAGAGCGCACCGTCTTCGGCAAGGTCGTCTGGGTAATGAGCCCCGGTGTGCAGGACACCGACCGCAATGCCACCCTTATGAATGGCGCCAGTTCTCGCTACATCCGCCCAGATGCCCTGGCCGCCTCCATAGGCGCCGAACTCTCGAAGCGCCCTGGGGGCAACTCTGTTCATGTCTTCGTTGGTTGTTCGCAAATGCGCCCAGACGGCGTGACGCCATGCGCGCTCTCCCTCGATGGTCGTAGGGGCGGCGTCAACAATGCCAAAGCCGAGCTTGTTGAGAATCCTGTTGCTATGCGCTTTCCCGCCACTGATTCGAGGCTCAGGCAGGCTGCCGTATTGGTGGCGGTAGGCCACGTTAGCTATGGCCTTAGCGTCGTACAGCCGGCCCTGGTGTTCTACGTAGAACTGACGCGGCTGGTCAAAGCGGTTGTCTGCGAGAAAAGCCTCGCGGCCTACTTGGTCGCACTCCCTCATTGCCTGGAGTACAGCGTCACGATCAATCCCAGCCCTAGTCATGGAGCAATCCTAGAAGGAGCCACTGACAACGTGGGCTCGAAAACGGCGGCCTGGTCGATATGCCCTATTAGGTCGTCTTTAGGAGGGGGCTGTAGCTCGGTGGATGCC
Organism: Streptomyces sp. SID486; assembly: GCF_009865385.1. GTDB lineage: Bacteria > Actinomycetota > Actinomycetes > Streptomycetales > Streptomycetaceae > Streptomyces. Next base: position 37,807 of record NZ_WWJT01000260.1, read on the forward strand.
ACGTCCTCGACGCAGAGAGCAGTAGGTCCTAGCAATGCCAAAATGGCCGCATGGCCATCTGCGGCTTACAACGGGCAGTGAAATTAGCGCCCTGGTGTGAAACTTTCCGATGCGACGTTTTCCGGATCTCTTACTTCAAGAGCGGATTGGATCTCTGGGTCGATAAATTGCAATCGACTGTCAAACCGATGCTGCAAATTGCTGACGAGCCGCGCAATTGTATTCCCGCATGTCCCCTTGTCTAGGTAGACCCTCATCCATTGGGGGCCGATTTCTAGGCGAAGGGTGTGTCCGACATGCAAATCAACGGCTTCCACTCGCGCCAAATCGCCGGAAACCTCGGGGATTCCCCATAGCCTGAATGGCTGTCTTGAAGCAAAAAGACTAGCTACGAAGTCTTCTAGGTTGGGAATCCTGCGACTAAAGCGGATGGCAATCGGCGAGCCGTTAAATCTTGAGCCACCCTCTTGCCCAACTGATTCCCAGTCAAGAGATCGCTTTTCGCAGAGCTTGACAAATCCGTGGTAACGCTGCACTACAGTATCTACGAACTGAAAATGATACTCCAGGTCGCCAGATGCGGCAAAGCGCCCCATCCTGTCTACGCCCTCGTTTACCCGCCCAAGATCTGGGTTGCTGATAGTGACTTGGACGCTGTCGAAAGATACAGCGGATCTGTAATTTTCATTATGGGAAATATGCCGAAGTAGACGTTCGGCGCCGCGCCCAGAAAGATTGATGGTCAAATCTTGAGCGGGGTCATCGTCTGTGAGGAAATCGCGACCATGGAATTTGGTTCGGACGCGATTGGAGATAGCTCCTGGCCACACGTTTTCTAGGTGCCCAGATGGGAGCCACATCCAATCCAAATCCCTGCGGCGCTCCACTTTTTCGTGAAGAAACGGACTGACTTTTCGCATTGGCATACTTGTGTGGATGGACCAAAATCGACCTCCGAGTTGGTCGATCCACAATTCGCCATCGTTCACGAAAACACGGAAAAGGAAGGCGTCGTCGGTCGGGATGTAACTGTTGGCCCCGAAAATAGCGCGAATCTTCGCTTCCGGGTCGTTCTCCTCGCAGTGGGCCTCTAGTACCACTGTCCGTGTAGGCCCAGACGCTTCAAGCAGGCGCTCGACCATGGTCGCCCGAGTCGTCATGGCCTCTCCTCTGCTTCGTCGTCTTCGCTATCGTCACCGTCGCCCAGCTCTTGGAGAAGGTCAAGCTGATTGGGGTCGGGTTGGAGACGTTGTCGTGACCGTGACCGTCGAGACAAGGCTTGGTACGCCTGCGTTCTTCCGCGGGCGTCGAACGCCTCGGGTGTTCGAAGGATGCGTACGATCGTGTCGTCCCTGCCGGGGCTCAGACTGCACTGAAAAGTGTCTGGGTAGTCCCGGGCGATCTGCCGTGCGGCGGCGCTCACCTTACGTAGCAGTTGCCCACGGGCTGCTCTGCCATAGAACGCGTAGTACCGACAACAGTCTTCGGCGAGTCGGCGCACTGTCACGCTGCTCTCGCCGAGTGCCGCGGCCTTGACTAGATGACTACGCACAGGGGCGATGAACTCGCTGTCGTCTGACTCATGGTCATACGGGATGTACGTGATGGGAGGGGCGAGTAGCTCGACGCCGCGTCTCGGAAGGCCGGCCTTCAAGTGCTCGGATGCGCGTTCAGGGGTAACGAGCCGGATCAGTTTGTCGGACACCGCGACCAGGGGATACCCAACTCCAGCGCTGTCCAAGCTGAGGGCGAGACGCTCAGCGTGCTCCTCTAGCCCCAGGTACAGAACTTCCATCGACGGCTTCACGGCATGGGGCAGGTTGACTGCGGTGGCTTGGACGACTCTCTCTGGAGTCACCGCGCCGTAGCGTCGTGCCTGCTCTACCTCAACGTTCGCCCCAGACTTGGCCTCGCATAGAACGATGTGCGCGGCCATGTCGTGGAACAGCACGACGTCGGGTACCACACTGTTGTTGGCTCCGGTGCTGAGCGGGACCTCGAGTGCCACCACTCGGAATCCCCCTTCAGCGAGGGGCGCAGAGTTGATGTCGTGGAGCGTGCATAGACCCAGCAAGGCATTGATGGGCAACAGCCTGCGTGCCGTCAACGGACCTCCTGGATCGCACAGTTCGGAAGATCCTACTCTCCGTGTGGCACGCGTGACTAGTTGTGGTGATCAAGTCCTGACACGGCTAGTGCTATCCCATACGGCGGGCCGCGCCTCAGTCGTATAGCTCGTTGCTCTCCTCCAGGCATCCCCTATCAGCACGGATTACGGACCTGCCGGAGGGGTGAGGTGGCCGGGACTGTGACTCGAAGATGCTCACAGTCGCTCAAGCCCTGGCGAACGCTGGCGAATACTGCCAGCCACACCCAGTGCTCGGATGTGCACGGTAGCGTCCGCGTCGTGGCTCAGCCCTCGCCTCTGTGAGTCTCTTCTGCTCACCCACGAGCAGGAGGTACCAGGAGAGGTGGGAGGTGAGTTCATGGGCCAGCCTGAGGAGCCTGCGTGGTTCCGGCGGCATCAGTGGTGGATCCAGTTAACGCTGGAACTACTGGCCGTGGCTGGAACGATCGCGGGTTGTGTCACGCCGTTCGTGCACTGATGTGTAGGTGAACGGTGGTCCGGTTGGATGGGCTCAATTGTGGGCCCGGCCGCTTGATGATCGACCGGGCCCACTACCCGCATGGGGGCCTGGCTCCGGATGCAGCCGGAGCCGGGCCCTGCTCATGCGGGAGTCAGAGTTTGCGAGCCGGGGCTCGTAGCACTGGTTGTCTTGCGGTGACGTGACCCAACGCCAATGTACCTATGGACGTGGCCATGGCAACCGATCTGTCCGGAAATCTCCGGGCGTGTTAATCATCGTTAACATGAGAAAGGTGCAGGTAGCCGGCTGCAAAGCTGGCGAAAGCTGGCGAAACTTGAAACTGCGAGCGCGGGCGTCAAGGGCTCCGGGCAAGCACACCTGCCGGAATAGCCCCTCTCAGGCTTGAGGCTCCACCGGACCTCGCGTCGGGCCGTCTGTGGGCCGTCCGAGCGCGGCCAGTGCCGGCGACGACGGCGCGAGCTTCTTGCTTCTGCTTACCGCTACCTACTGCCGTCGGGAGGACGCGAGGGGCGATCGGCCGACTGATCTGCCACGTGGTCTCAATGGTGGTCTCGTTCGCTGTTGACTCCGAGGCGGTCCGGCCCCGTCCGTTAGCGTCCGGCAGGCCGCTTGACCAGGTGAGACAGCAGAGTGGCGAACAACCGCGGACACTCTCGGACCAAGATCGGACAACTCGTAATGCGTAGGTCTCGGGTTCGAATCCCGAAAGCGGCTCCATGGAAACCCATGCTAGGAACGTTCCTAGCATGGGTTTC
>NZ_WWJT01000261.1 GCF_009865385.1 Streptomyces sp. SID486
GGCCGGGCCGGCGCCGGTGCCGAGGGAGAGGTCGGCGACGGCGGCGGCGACGGCGGCGACGGCCGCCACCAGCAGGGCCGTCCCGGCTCCGGCGCGCGCGTACCGCTGTCCGAAGGTCAGCCGCCCCGCCTCCGCCTCGTCCAGCGCGCGCGTGTAGGCCGCGTACTCCTCACCGGCCGCGCCGGCCATCGCGTCCAGCGCGGCGCGTGCCCGCGACAACAGCAGCCGGCCGTCGGTCCGTCCGTCCGAACGCCGCACCTCCTCCTCCACCGCCCGCACCAGCAGCCGCTCGGCCTCCGCCCGATGACCGTCCCGCATGTCCCGTCCCCCTCCGGCGGCAACTCCTACGCGTAGCAGTGTCCTTCGCGGAAGGCGGCAGCGCGAGGGGGTGACGATCGCCCGGGCGAGGAGAACGCGCCCGAGCGCACCGGCGACCGCCCCCCTCACCGGCGGCCCCTCGGCACCGGCCCGGTGATCGGGCGCCCACGCACCGTTCATCAACGAAGTCGGCGAGCCTATGGTCTTCTGGCAGAAGCGCGGGGAGCCGTTTGCGGTGTTGCTGCATCACGACCTCGACCGGGAGCCCGTGCGCATCCAGGAGCAGATGCTTCGCCTCGGTCTCATCCCGTCGAGCGGGGGCGTCATCCTTGATGATGCCGAAGCACACTGGCTCATGGGCTGCTTCAAGTCCACCGAATGGTGTCGTCGACCAGTCGAAGAAGACGGGCCCTTCTAGATTCGGTGGTGATGGATTCCGCAAGGCTCGGCATGCCCGGAAAGTGCCGCTTGGAGGCGCTCGGGCTCACGACGACCATTCCGTCCACGATCTCGATGCCGGCGCACCGCTCCTCGGACAGGTGCCGGGCCGCCCGACCCGGAGAGGGGCGGAGTCGCCCGCCACGTGATGGCCCGCAAGTGCGATTCAGCCGAGCGAGGCGGGCTCGAGAGGGTTTCGCCGGTCGTGCCGGCTGCTGTGAGAGGCTGGGTCGTATGAACCGGTTGGCTGGTGTGACCTCGCCTTATCTGCTTCAGCACGCGGACAACCCGGTCGACTGGTGGCCGTGGGGACCCGAGGCGTTCGCGGAGGCGGAACGGCGCGGTGTACCCGTTCTGCTGTCGGTCGGATACTCTGCGTGCCACTGGTGCCACGTCATGGCCCACGAGTCCTTCGAGGACCGGGACACCGCCGACTACCTCAACGAACACTTCGTCAGCGTCAAGGTCGACCGCGAGGAACGCCCCGACGTGGACGCCGTCTACATGGAGGCCGTCCAGGCGGCCACCGGGCAGGGCGGCTGGCCCATGACCGTGTTCCTCACGCCGGACGCGGAGCCGTTCTACTTCGGCACCTACTTCCCGCCGGTCCCGCGCCACGGCATGCCCTCCTTCCGGCAGGTGCTGGAGGGTGTCCAGCAGGCCTGGAGCACCCGGCGCGACGAGGTCAGCGAGGTCGCCGGGAAGATCGTGCGTGATCTCGCCCAGCGGGAGATCGTCCGGCAGGCCGCCGAGGCCCCCGGCGAACAGGAACTCGCCCAGGCCCTCCTCGGGCTCACCCGCGAGTACGACGCGCAGCGCGGCGGATTCGGCGGCGCTCCCAAGTTCCCGCCGTCCATGGCGCTGGAGTTCCTGCTGCGCCACCACGCGCGCACCGGTGCCGAGGGCGCGTTGCAGATGGCCCGGGACACCTGTGAGCGGATGGCGCGCGGCGGTCTGTACGACCAGCTCGGCGGCGGGTTCGCCCGGTACTCCGTCGACCGCGACTGGGTGGTGCCGCACTTCGAGAAGATGCTCTACGACAACGCCCTGCTCTGCCGGGTGTACGCCCACCTGTGGCGGGCCACCGGCTCGGACCTGGCCCGGCGGGTCGCGCTGGAGACCGCGGACTTCCTGGTGCGGGAACTGCGCACGGAGCAGGGCGGGTTCGCCTCGGCGCTCGACGCCGACAGCGACGACGGCACCGGCCGGCACGTCGAGGGCGCGTACTACGTCTGGACGCCCGGGCAACTGGTCGCCGCCCTCGGCGAGGACGACGGACGGCTGGCCGCCCAGTACTTCGGCGTGACCGACGAGGGGACCTTCGAGCACGGCCGGTCCGTTCTGCAGCTCCCGCAGACCGAGGGGGTCTTCGACGCCGAGAAGGTCGCCTCGGTGCGGGAGCGGCTGCTGTCCGCCAGGGCCCGGCGTCCGGCCCCCGGCCGGGACGACAAGGTCGTCGCCGCCTGGAACGGGCTCGCCGTCGCCGCGCTCGCCGAGACCGGCGCCTACTTCGGCCGGCCCGACCTGACCGAGGCCGCGCTCGGCGCCGCCGACCTCCTCGTCCGCGTCCATCTCGACGAACACGGCCGGCTCGCCCGCACCAGCAAGGACGGCCGCGTCGGCGCCAATGCGGGTGTCCTGGAGGACTACGCCGACGTCGCCGAGGGCTTCCTCTCGCTCGCCTCCGTGACCGGGGAGGGCGTCTGGCTGGACTTCGCCGGACTGCTGCTCGACCATGTGCTCGTCCGTTTCGCCGACCCGGCGACCGGTGGCCTGTACGACACCGCCTCCGACGCCGAGCAGCTCATCCGCCGGCCCCAGGACCCCACCGACAACGCCACGCCCTCGGGGTGGACCGCCGCGGCCGGCGCGCTGCTGAGCTATGCCGCCCACACCGGCTCCGCCCCGCACCGGGCCGCGGCCGAGCGGGCGTTGGGTGTCGTGAAGACCCTCGGCCCGCGCGTGCCCCGGTTCATCGGGTGGGGACTCGCCGTCGCCGAGGCGCTGCTCGACGGGCCGCGCGAGGTGGCCGTGGCCGGACCGGCCCTGGACGACGAGCGGACGGCCGGCCTGCACCGTACGGCGCTGCTCGGCGTCGCCCCGGGTGCCGTGGTCGCCTGTGGCACCCCGGGCAGCGACGAGTTCCCGCTCCTCGCCGACCGCACCCTCGTCGACGGCGCTCCGACCGCGTACGTCTGCCGGGGCTTCGTCTGCGACCTGCCGGTGACGGACCCGGCGGCCCTGCGGGCCCGGCTGGCGTCGCCCTGACCGGACTCACCGCCCCCGCGGCCGTGCGGCGACCGGGGCGGGGCCACCGCCTGCGGGAAGGGGGCGCGGGCCCGCGTCAGCGCTGCTTCAGGGCGCGCCCCACGATGGCTTCCAGCTGCTCGTGGTGCGCGCCCTTCCAGTACGCCCGGCCGCAGGCCGTGCACTGGGCGAACACGTCGTACGACCGCTGGGTGCCGCCCTTGAGCTGGTCGGCGACCTCTTCCTTGGTGGCCGCCCTCAGCAGGCCGTTGCAGGCGGTGCACCGGGTCCACGGGCGCAGCTCGGGGGCGAAGCGGTCCAGCACGTCGTGGAGCTGCTCCTCGGGGCGGGTGCTGTAGACGAACGCGCCGGCCCACAGTTCCCGGCGGCGCAGCAGGCCGCGGTCACGGCTGAGCATGACCCGCTGCTCCGCCGCCGAGCGGGCGGCGAGCGCCGGGTCGCCGATGTCCGTCGACTCGTAGGCCGCGTCCACGCCGAGCAGCCGCAGCCGGCGGGCCAGTGTGCCGAGGTGGACGTCGAGGAGGAAGCGCAGGGGGGCGCCGGGGACGTGCTGGGGACGGTCCACCGCTCGGACCGAGACGCGCTCGCCGGCCGCCGGTACGTGCGAGGCGGGCACCTCGCGGTCGTCCACGACGAGCGCGCCGACCTCGGTGAGCGGGACGCCGAGGGACTCCACGACATGACCGAGCGTCGAGACGCCGTCCGTGGCCAGGGCGGTGGCCGCGCCGCGGCGGGCGGCCGGCACGAACAGATGCAGCTCGGGGGCGACTTCGACGTGGATCTCGGTGGCGTTCACCCCGTCAGGATGGCACGGGCGGCGCCGTGGGCCTCAGAGTTCCCCGGGTCCGAGGCCGTGCTCCATGACGTCCAGGGCCCGCTCCATCAGGTCCCTCAGTTCGCCGTCGAAGCCGTTCTCCGCCCAGTACATGGAGACCTCCATCATCCCGCCGATGAGGGCCATCGCGCTGACCCGCACCTCCAGGCTCTCCGGGTCGCGGCCCGTGCGCTCCGCGAGGGCCTGGCGCAGCAGACGGCCGGTCTGCGACATGCTCTCGAAGTACCGGGAGCGGATGGCGGGCACCTGGGCCCCCAGGCGAGCCCGCAGCCGGAGCACCTCGGGGTCCTCCTCCTCGCTCAGGTCGAGGGCCCGGCCCACCACGTACCGGAGGGAGTCCCGCCACGGCTCGTCCTCGGGCCGTGCGCGCAGTTCCTCCAGCATCAGGGGGTCGTACTCGTCGGTGAGGACGATGTCCTCCTTGGTGGGGAAGTAGCGGAAGACGGTGGACGGCGACACCTCGGCCCGCTCGGCGATCTGCTCGATCGTCGTGGCGTCGTACCCCTGCTCCCTGACCAGCGCGTAGGTCGCCGCGCGGATCGCCTCACGGGTCTTGATCTTCTTCCGCTCCCGCAGTCCGAGGCGGGGGCGGTCGGCGGGGGAGTAGGGGGAGCGTGCGGCCGTCATGGGGGTCATTCTCCGGCATCGGGTCCGGGGGTGACCATCTCCGGGGAGGGCCGCGCCCCACCGCGCGCGACGGCCGCCGTGCCCGGCAGGAACGCGGCGGCCAGCAGCGCCGAGACCAGGGCGGCGGTCCCGCAGACCAGCAGGACCAGGTCCATGCCGTGGACGTAGGCGCTGTCCGCGGACACCGCGAGGCGGACGGAGCCCGCCTTGTGGGCCACGAGGTGCGCGGCGACGACGGAGTCGCCCGCGGCGGCGGCCGCCTTCGCCGGCAGCCCGGCCACGTCCAGCCGGTCGCGGAAGGCACCGGCCAGCAGGCTGCCGAGCAGGGCGATGCCGACCGCCGCACCGACCTGGCGCAGCGTCATCAGCAGCCCGGAGCCGCTGCCGGCCCGGTCGCGGGGCAGCGCGCCGAGGGCGCCGTCCATCGCGGGCACCACGGAGAAGCCGAACCCGACGCCCGCGATCGAGAGCCACAGCGCGGTGAAGCCGTAGCCGGAGCCGGTCGTCGTACGGCTGCCGAGCAGCGCGGAGAAGGCCAGCACCACCAGGCCGGCGCTCACCACGGCACGCGGACCGAACCGTGCCACGACCGGCTGGGCGCCCCTCGCGGCGAGCATCAGGCCGCCCATCAGCGGCAGCAGGCGCAATCCCGTGCCGAAGGCGTCCTGGCCGAGTACGGCCTGGAGGTACGGCGGCAGGACGAACAGCAGGCCGGACAGCACGAACATCACGAGGGTGGCCGCGAGCGTGCTGAGGAGGAAGCCGCGGTGGGTCAGCAGCGTCATGTCGAGCATCGGCCGGGCGCGGCGCCGTTCGCGCAGGACCAGTGCCGTGAGCAGGACGACGGCCGCCGTGAACGCCGTCAGGACGAGCGCATCGCCCCAGCCCCGGCCGGGGGCCTCGATGATCGCGTAGACGAGGGTGCCGAGGCCGGTGGCGGTGAGCGCCGTGGACAGGACGTCGACCCGCGGGGAGGCGGGGTCGCGGGTCTCGGGGAGCAGCAGGACGCAGGCGGCGATACCGATGGCGGCCATGGGGACGTTGACGAGGAAGACCGAGCCCCACCAGAAGTGGTCCAGCAGCCAGCCGCCGATGACCGGGCCGAGCGGCATGCCGAGGGCCGAGGCGGCCGAGATGACGCCGACGGCCCTGGGCCGCTCGGCGGGGCCGAAGAGCGAGGGCAGTACCGACAGGGCGAGCGGGGTGACGAGCGCACCGCCGACGCCCATGAACGCGCGGGCGGCGACGACCTGGTGGACGTCACCGGCGAGCGCGCCGAGCAGGGAGCCGGCGAGGAAGACGCCGAGTCCGGCGATCAGCATCAGGCGCCGTCCGAACCGGTCGCCGAGGAGGCCGGCGGGGAGCATCAGCGCGGCGAAGACGACGACGTACGCGTCCGCCGTCCACTGCTGCTGCCCGGTGGTCGCCTTCAGGTCACCGGCCATGGTCGGCAGCGCCACGTTGAGGATCGTCATGTCGAAGCCGAGCGTGAGCATGCTCGCGACCAGGGCGCCGAGGGCCCACCAGCGGCGGGGATCGGGCCGCGCCTCCCGAGCGGTGGTGACAGTAGCCATGAAATGAAAGTAACCGTCAAAATCGTGGGACTGTCAATGGAGGGGAGGTGCCGGGGAACGGGAAACGGCCACGACTCGGTCGAGTCGTGGCCGTTTGGAAGGGGGTGGTGGGCTAGGCGTGCTGGTAGGCCACCAGCGAGATGCCGACGTAGTGGACGACGAACGCGGCGAGCGTGAGGGAGTGGAAGACCTCGTGGAAGCCGAACCAGCGCGGTGAGGGGTTCGGGCGCTTGATGCCGTAGATCACGCCGCCGGCACTGTAGAGCAGGCCGCCGACGACCACCAGGACCAGGACGGCGATGCCGCCGGTGCGCATGAAGTCGGGCAGGAAGAAGACGGCCGCCCAGCCCATCGCGATGTAGCAGGGCGTGTACAGCCAGCGCGGTGCGCCGACCCAGAACACGCGGAAGACGATGCCGGCCGCGGCCGCGACCCAGATGCCCCACAGCAGCCACCGGCCCTTGCTGTCGGGCAGGAGCAGCAGGGTCAGCGGGGTGTAGGTGCCCGCGATGATCAGGAAGATGTTGGCGTGGTCGAGGCGGCGCAGCACGCCGTCCATCCGCGGGCTCCAGTCGCCCCGGTGGTACAGCGCGCTGACGCCGAAGAGCAGACAGGCCGTCAGGGCGTAGATGCCGCAGGCGACACGGCCTCTGGTCGAGTCGGCGAGGGCGGTGAGCACGAGGCCGGCGATGAGTGCGGCCGGGAACATGCCGAGGTGCAGCCAGCCGCGCAGCCTGGGCTTGACCGGATGGGGCAGGGAGAGCGCGACGGGGCCACGGCCGGCGGCCGGCGGGTCCGTGGGCGCGTCGGAGGCGGGCACAGTCATGGCCGCATGGTACCGACGCCGCCGTAAGTCACCGATCAATGCGCGGTCGACAACGCCGTCGGGCAAAAAGTCCTTCAGCTGAACCCCTCGTGGACGCAAAGAGTCGCGGTAACCGTGGGATTCCTCACTCCGCTCACCTGTGATGCGCTCTGGACAGATGGGCACTAAACTCGGATGATCAAATGAGTGCGGTCGGCACCGGATGAGCGGCTACGAAGCGTCCGGGTCGAGGCCCCCACGGGGCGGACAAGACAAAAATCCCTCATTTAGGAGCAATCGTGGCGCGCGACATCGCGGCTCCCACCGTCGTCCCCACCAACCACCAGGAACTGATCTCGTGGGTCAACGAGATCGCCGAACTGACGCAGCCGGACAGCGTGGTCTGGTGTGACGGCTCCGAGGCCGAGTACGAGCGGCTGTCCGAGGAACTGGTCGCCAAGGGAACGTTCAAGAAGCTCGACCCGATCAAGCGCCCGCACTCGTACTACGCAGCCTCCGACCCGACCGACGTCGCGCGCGTCGAGGACCGCACCTTCATCTGCTCCGAGAAGGAGGAGGACGCGGGTCCCACCAACCACTGGAAGGCCCCCGCCGAGATGCGGGAGATCTTCGCCGGTGACAAGGGCCTGTTCCGCGGCTCCATGCGGGGCCGCACGATGTACGTCGTCCCGTTCTGCATGGGCCCCCTCGGCTCCCCGCTCTCCGCGCTCGGCGTGGAGATCACCGACTCCGCCTACGTCGCCGTCTCCATGCGCACGATGACGCGCATGGGCCAGGCCGTCCTGGACGAGCTGGGCGACGAGGGCTTCTTCGTCAAGGCCGTCCACACCCTCGGCGCCCCGCTGGAGCAGGGCCAGGAGGACGTGCCGTGGCCGTGCAACTCCACCAAGTACATCTCGCACTTCCCCGAGGACCGCGAGATCTGGTCCTACGGCTCCGGGTACGGCGGCAACGCCCTGCTCGGCAAGAAGTGCTACGCCCTGCGTATCGCCTCCGTCATGGCCCGTGACGAGGGCTGGCTGGCCGAGCACATGCTGATCCTCAAACTCACCCCGCCGCAGGGCGAGTCGAAGTACGTCGCCGCCGCCTTCCCGAGCGCCTGCGGCAAGACCAACCTCGCCATGCTGGAGCCCACGATCTCCGGCTGGACGGTGGAGACCATCGGCGACGACATCGCCTGGATGCGGTTCGGTGAGGACGGCCGCCTCTACGCGATCAACCCCGAGGCCGGCTTCTTCGGCGTCGCGCCCGGCACCGGTGAGCACACCAACGCCAACGCCATGAAGACCCTGTGGGGCAACGCGGTCTTCACCAACGTCGCGCTCACCGACGACGGCGACGTCTGGTGGGAGGGCATGACCGAGGAGGCGCCCGCCCACCTGACCGACTGGAAGGGCAACGACTGGACGCCGGCCTCCGGGACGCCGGCCGCCCACCCCAACGCCCGCTTCACCGTGCCCGCCTCGCAGTGCCCGATCATCGCGCCGGAGTGGGAGGACCCCAAGGGCGTGCCGATCTCGGCGATCCTCTTCGGCGGCCGCCGCGCCAGCGCGGTGCCGCTGGTGACGGAGTCCTTCGACTGGAACCACGGAGTCTTCCTGGGCGCCAACGTGGCCTCCGAGAAGACGGCCGCGGCCGAGGGCAAGGTCGGCGAACTGCGCCGCGACCCGTTCGCGATGCTGCCGTTCTGCGGCTACAACATGGGCGACTACATGGCCCACTGGATCGACGTCGCCAAGGACAAGGACCAGTCCAGGCTGCCGAAGATCTACTACGTCAACTGGTTCCGCAAGAACGACGAGGGCAAGTTCGTCTGGCCCGGGTTCGGTGAGAACTCCCGTGTCCTGAAGTGGATCGTGGAGCGGCTGGAGGGCAGGGCCGAGGGTGTCGAGACCCCGATCGGCGTGCTGCCGGCCAAGGGCGCCCTCGACACGGACGGTCTCGAACTGTCCGACTCCGACCTGGACTTCCTGCTGAAGGTGGACAAGGAGGTCTGGCGCGAGGAGGCCGCGCTGATCCCCGCGCACCTGGACACCTTCGGTGACCACACGCCCGAGGAGCTGTGGGACCAGTACCGCGCCCTGGTGAACCGCCTGGGCTGACGCCCTCCGAAGACCCCACGGCCGGCCGGGGTGTGCCCTGACCAGCGATCGTCACGACCGGCCGTGGCACAACCCCGAGGGGCCCCCGCACAACGGCGTGCGGGGGCCCCTCGGGGTTGTGCCACGGCGTGCCCCCTCGCGCTCACTGCCCCGCTCAGTCGGGGGCCGCTCCGGCGAGCGGCGCCCTGCGCGGGTGCCGGTGCGGTGTATGGCGCCCGGTCCGCGCGTCGCTGCGGGTGCACGCGGACCGGGGCCGATCAGGGGACCCCTGGGGCGGGGTCAGCCGGCCGAGCTGAGTTCCTTCGGCCCGGCCGGGGTGGTGGCGGCACCGTGGGCGTCCATCCGCTCCGCCGCGAGGATCGCCGCGGCCGTGTCCGCGCGCGAGGCGGCGACGACCAGCGCCCGGCCGGCCAGCGCGTGCGCCCGCCGGTGCAGCGCGCACGGGTCACCCGCCGCGGTCGGCGTCGCCCGCAGGGGCGGACGTCCTCCCCGCAGGCGGGCCACCTGCGCCGCGAGGCGCTGCGCGGCCGCGTCCAGGTCGGCGGACGGGGCCAGGGCGCGCAGTTCGTCGGTGACCGTCAGCAGCGCGGCGAGGTGTCCGGCGAGCTGGATGTCCAGCTCCTCCTCGCGCGAGCGGTGGGGGAAGTCGGAAGCGGTGCCGGCCATCGTGCTGTGGACCGACTTGGTGCGGATCGGCTCGTACATGGGGGATGGCCTCCTGTGCTCTGACAGGAAGCCATCCTAGCTTAGATTTCGTCTAAAGTTGAGTCGAGTCACGGAGTGGAGTCCGTCGGCTACGGCTGGCCGTATCCGTCCAGGAAGTTCCCGATCCGGGTCACGGCGTCGCGCAGATCGCCGACCGTCGGCAGGGTCACCACCCGGAAGTGGTCCGGCTCCGGCCAGTTGAAGCCCGTGCCCTGGACGACCATGATCTTCTCCTGCCGCAGCAGGTCCAGGACCAGCTGCCGGTCGTCCCTGACCTTGAAGACCTGCGGGTCGAGGCGCGGGAACAGGTACAGCGCGCCCTTGGGCCGGACGCAGCTCACCCCGGGGATCTGGGTCAGCAGCTCGTACGCGGTGTCCATCTGCTCCTTCAGCCGGCCGCCCGGGAGCACCAGGTCGTCGATCGTCTGGCGTCCGCCGAGCGCGGCGACCACCCCGTGCTGGCCGGGCATGTTGGCGCACAGCCGCATGTTCGCCAGGATCGTCAGGCCCTCGATGTAGGAGTCGGCGTGGGCGCGCGGGCCGGAGATGGACATCCAGCCGACGCGGTAGCCGGCCACCCGGTACGCCTTCGACATGCCGTTGAAGGTGAGGGTCAGCAGATCGGGCGCGACCTTCGCGGTCGGGGTGTGCGTGGCGCCGTCGTAGAGGATCTTGTCGTAGATCTCGTCCGAGCAGACCAGCAGGTTGTGCCGGCGGGCGATGTCGGTCAGCCCCTTGAGCATCGCCTCGTCGTAGACGGCGCCCGTGGGGTTGTTCGGGTTGATGACGACGATCGCCTTGGTGCGGTCGGTCACCTTGCGCTCGATGTCGGCGAGGTCGGGCATCCAGTCGGCCTGCTCGTCGCAGCGGTAGTGCACGGCCGTACCGCCGGACAGGGAGACGGCCGCCGTCCACAGGGGGTAGTCCGGGGCCGGTACGAGCACCTCGTCGCCGTCGTCGAGCAGGCCCTGCATCGCCATCACGATCAGCTCGGAGACGCCGTTGCCGATGAAGACGTGCTCGACGTCCGTCTCGATGCCGAGGGTCTGGTTGTGCATCACGACCGCGCGGCGGGCGGCGAGCAGGCCCTTGGCGTCGCCGTAGCCGTGTGCGGTGGAGACGTTGCGGAGGATGTCCTCCAGGATCTCCGGCGGGCACTCGAAGCCGAAGGCGGCCGGGTTGCCGGTGTTGAGCTTGAGGATGCGGTGGCCCGCCGCCTCCAGCCGCATGGCCTCCTCGAGAACCGGACCCCGGATCTCGTAACAGACGTTGGCGAGCTTGGTCGACTGGATCACCTGCATGTCGGCGAGCTTACGACCCCCTCATGCCCGATGGGCCGTGTTTTCCGCCACGTGGGACGCGGAGATTTGCCCGAATACCGACGCGAGCTGTCTCAGGGGTCACTTGCGCCCCTGGCATCCAGTGGCATGTTCACGACGATAGCGGTGTCCCCCCGCGCGCGGCGGCCGCGACCGGCACAGGGAAACCCCTATGACCTGACCCGGCTCCTTGTCCCGGCCCCTCTTCCCTGCCAACAATGCGCATGACAACCAAGCGGGGCGGCCGGAACCTTCCGGTCGCCCACGTCGTAAGAGGGGACCCCCACGTGAACAAGCCTCTCCTTGCCGCGCTTTCCGCCCTGGCGATAGCCGGGCTCGGCGCGACCCCGGCGATCGCGGCGCCGCACACCGCCGCCCCCGCCCCCGCCCCGCACGCGGCGAAGGCCGCCAAGGCCACGATCGGCTTCGCCGGCACCGTCTCGCTCAGCAACTGCTCCGGCTCCGTCATCCGCTTCCCCCAGTCCGCCGACACCGACCCGGCCCTCGTGCTGACCAACGGCCACTGCCTGGAGACCGGCATGCCGGACGCCGGCGAGGTCATCACCGGCCAGTCCTCCAGCCGCACCTTCGGCCTGCTGAACTCCGCCGGCACCAAGGTCGCCACCCTCCGTGCCAACCAGGTCGTCTACTCGACCATGACCGACACGGACGTCACCCTCTACCGGCTGACCACCACGTACGCGCAGATCAAGAGCTCGTACGGGATCAGCCCGCTCACCGTGCAGGACACGCACCCCACGGCCGGCACCGCCATCAAGGTGGTCTCCGGCTACTGGAAGCGCATCTACAGCTGCAACGTCGACGGCTTCGTGTACCGGCTGAAGGAGGGCGACTGGACCTTCAAGGACTCGGTCCGCTACACCTCCGCCTGCAACACCATCGGCGGCACCTCCGGCTCCCCGGTCGTCGACGCCGCCACCGGCAAGGTCGTCGCCGTCAACAACACCGGCAACGAGGACGGCGAGCGGTGCACGGTGAACAACCCGTGCGAGGTCGACGCGAACGGCACCGTCACGGTCCGCCAGGGCATCAACTACGCCCAGGAGATCTACAACATCCCGGCCTGCTTCACCACCGGCAACAAGCTCGACCTGAACGCGGCCGGCTGCGTCTTGCCCAAGCCGTAACCACCGGCGGCGGGCGGTCACACCGGGCTGCGGCGGACCGCCCGCCCCGCCAGGACGTCCGTCCGCCTGCCGTCCTCGACGACGAACCGGCCGTCCACCAGTACGTGCGGGATCCCGGCCGGCAGCGACCGGGGTTCGGCGAAGGTGGCACCGGCCGCGACCGTCCGCGGGTCGAACAGGACCAGGTCGGCCCGGTACCCCTCGCGCACCAGTCCGCGGTCCGGCAGCCGCAGCCGGGCCGCGGGCCGGGAGGTGAGGCGGGCGACGCACTCCTCCAGCGTGAGGACGCCCAACTCCCGCACGTAGTGCCCCAGATAGCGGGGGAAGGTGCCGTACGCCCGCGGATGCGGCTTGCTGCCCCGCAGGATGCCGTCGGAGCCGCCGGTGTGCGCGCGGTGCCGCATGATCGCGCGGACGTTCTCCTCGTGGCCGACGTGCTGGAGGATCGTCGTGCCCAGCCGGTCCGCCACCAGCAGACGGTGCGCCGTCACCCACGGGGACTCGCCCCGCAGGTCCGCCGACTCGCGGACGCTGCGGCCCACGTGGTCGCCGAGAGCCGGATCGGCCACCCCGGAGACCTCGATCGTCGCCCAGTCCACCGGCACCCCGTGGCAGCCGTCCGAGCCGGTGACCTCCAGGTCGTGCCGGATCCGCGCGGCCGTCGGCGGGTCGGTGAGCCGGGCCAGGATCTCCTGCGGGCCGCCCGCGCTCGCCCAGCTCGGCAGCAGCGCGGCGAGGGTCGTGCAGCCGGGGGTGTAGGGGTAGGTGTCCAGCGTGATGTCCGCGCCCTCGTCCAGGGCCCGGTCGAGCAGGGCCAGCAGCTCGGGTGCCCGGCCCTCGTTCACGCCGAAGTTCATCGTCGCGTGCGCGAGATGCAGCGGGCAGCCCGCCTCCCGGGTCAGCGCGACCATCTCGGCGTAGGCGTCCAGGGCGCCGGCGCCGTAGGAGCGGTGGTGCGGGCAGTAGTAGCCGCCGTACCCGGCCACCACCCGGCACAGTTCCGTCAGTTCGGCGTCCCCCGCGTACATGCCCGGGGTGTAGGTGAGCCCGGAGGACAGCCCGACGGCGCCCTGCTCCAGCCCCTCGGCCACCAGCCGCCGCATCCGGTCCAGTTCCCCGGGCGTCGCCTCGCGGTCCTCCCAGCCCACGACGAGCGCCCGGACGGTGCCCTGCGGGATCAGGTAGGCCGCGTTGACGGCGATGCCCCGGTCCAGGCGGTCGAGGTACTCGCCGACCGTCCGCCAGTCGAAGTCGATGTCGTCGCCGTACCCGTTCCACCCGGTGATCGCCCGCCGCACCTCCTCCAGGGTGCGGTCGTCCACCGGCGCGTACGACAGCCCGTCCTGGCCGAGGACCTCCAGCGTGACCCCCTGCGCGGCCTTCGCGCTGTGGTCCGGGTCGCGCAGCAGGGCCAGGTCGGAGTGGGCGTGCATGTCGATGAAGCCGGGGGCGAGGACCAGGCCCGCCGCGTCCAGCTCCCGGGCGGCACCGGGCCGCTGGCAGCCGGCGGCGGCGGCCTCCTTGACGATCGAGACGATCCGGCCGCCGTCGACCACGACGTCGGCGCGGTAGGAGTCCGCCCCGCTGCCGTCGACGACGTCGGCGTCCCGGATGACCAGGTCTTGCACGGGGGCCTCCTAGAAGAACGTGCGGATGTAGTCGACGACCGTGCCGTCGGCCTCGGCGACCGGGATCAGCTGCCACTTGTCGAAGGAGGTGCACGGGTGGGACAGGCCGAGGCCGATCCAGTCCCCGACCTCGACGTCCGCCTCCGGCTCCGTGCGCAGCCAGGCGTGCTGGTCGGACAGGCCGGTCACGGTGATGCCGGTGGCCGGCCGCTCGGCACCGTCGCGGCGCACCGCCTGGGCGGTCGGCAGGTCCAGGTCGTAGGCGGCGTCACGCTTGCCCGCGTTGGCGAAGGCCTGCCCGGCGGCGGGCCGGGAGACGACCTGCGCCCACAGCCGGAAGGCGGGCTCCAGGGCGCCCTCCTGCGGGATCCGGGTGAACGGGGTGAGCCTGCTGTAGTGCCCGTCGTCGTGGGAGACGTACGCCCCCGAGCGCAGCAGCTTCAGCACGGGCCGGGAGAATGCGGGGAGCCCGGCGAGGACATCGGCCACCGCGTCGAACCAGGCGCTGCCGCCCGCGCTCACCACGATCTCCTCCGCGTCCCCGAAGTGGCCGCCCCTGTCCAGCCCGGCTGCCAGCGCGACCAGCCGCCGCAGATACGACCGCACGCGCTCCGGATCGGCCTCGGGCACCTCGCCCTCGTACCCCGCCACCCCGACCAGCCGCAGGGCCGCTGCCCCGGCCACGGCCTCGGCGACGGCCGTGGCCTCGGCCTCGGTGCGCACCCCGGTCCTGGCCCCCTCGCCCGCGCCCAGCTCCACGACCACGTCCACCGGGCGGGCGGCACCGCGCAGGGCCGCGTCCATCAGCTCCACCCCGCGCACGGAGTCGACGTAGCAGACGAAACGGAACTCCGGGTCGGCGGCCAGCTCGCCGGCGACCCAGCGCAGGGCGGCGGCGTCCACCAGCTCGTTGGCGAGGAACACCCGCCGGACGCCGAACGCCCGGGCCACCCGCACCTGGTGGGGCACCGCCAGGGTGATGCCCCAGGCGCCGTGCTCGATCTGGCGCCGGAAGAGCTGCGGGGCCATGGAGGTCTTGCCGTGCGGGGCGAAGGCCAGGCCGTGCCGGGAGGCGTACGACTCCATCAGCGCGAGGTTGTGCTCCAGGCGCTCGGCGGACAGGGCGAGGACGGGGGAGGTGAAGCCGTCCCGGAAGAGGTTGCGGCGCTGGGCGGTCAGCTCGGCGACGGTCAGTCCGTCGGCGTCCGGCGGGAGGCCCTTGAAGCGGTGGTCGACGCGTTCCTCGGCAAGGCGGGCGAGCGCTTCGCTACCGGTGTCCATCTCAGCCTCCTGGTCAGGCGTGTTGCACAATATGCAACACCCATTGCGCATGTCGCTTACAGCTGTCTAACATCTCGGCCAACACGAGGTCAATGAAGCCGCCGCCCGGCGCCACCCGCCCCGCGAACCGACGAGGAGCCACCACCATCGTGACCGCCGAAGGCCACCCGAGCGCCGCCCCCGAGGTACCCGAGGTGCCCAGGGTGCCCGAGACGGTCCGGGCGCCCGAGGAGTCCGGGGTGTCCGGGGCGCCTGAGGAGTCCGGGGTGTCCGGGGCGCCCGAGGAGTCCGGGGCGCCCGAGGCGGTCGACGTCGTCACGCTCGGCGAGTCCATGGTCACCTTCCTCCCCGGCCGCCCGGGCCGCCTCGCCGACGTGCCCTGCTTCGAGCGGGCCATCGGCGGTGCCGAGTCCAACGTCGCCTGCATGCTGGCCGCGGCCGGACACACGGCCCGCTGGGTCGGCCGGGTGGGCGCCGACGGGTTCGGGCAGCACCTGGTCGAACGGATCGCCGGCTACGGGGTCGACACGAGCGCCGTACGCACCGATCCGGACCGGCCCACCGGCATCTACTTCCGCACGGCGGCCGACCGGGCCACCGACGCCCACGAGGTGGCCTACTACCGGGCCGGCTCCGCGGCCTCCGCGATGGCCGTGGACACCGTGGACCTGACCGCGGCACGGGCCGGCCGCGTCCTGCACCTGTCCGGCATCACGGCGGCGCTGTCGGCGCCGTGCCTGGAGCTGATGCGCGAGCTGACGGCGCCCCGCCCCGGCCGCCCGCTGGTCTCCTTCGACGTCAACCACCGGCCCGCGCTGTGGCGGGGCGCCGACGGACCGCGCGTACTGCTGGAACTGGCGCGCCGCGCCGACATCGTGTTCGTCGGCGACGACGAGGCGCGTGACGCCTGGGATCTGCACGGCGCGCGTGCCGTCCTTGCGGCGCTGCCCGAACCGGCGGTCGTCGTCGTCAAGCAGGGCGGCGGCGGTGCGACCGTCTTCACCCGGGACACCCGCGCGGCGCAGGACGCCGACGCCACCGCGACGTTCGTCCGCCCCCCGGCGGTGGACGTGGTCGCCCACATCGGTGCCGGCGACGCCTTCGCCGCCGGGTTCCTCTCCGCCACCCTGCGCGGCCTGCCCGTCCGGGACCGCCTGCGGCACGGCCACCTCTTCGCCGCCGCCGCCCTCACCACCCCCGGCGACCTGGCCGCGCCCCCCGCCCGCGGCCACGCCGACCGCCTGGCCGCCCTGGACGACCACGCATGGGGGACACTTCGACTCGGCCCCGGCTGGACGCAAGCCGAGCAGGCCGAACAGGAGGCGAACACCCCATGAGCCAGACCGTCGACCGCGCCCTGAGCATCCTGCCGCTGCTCGCCGAGGGCCCCGCCGACCTCGGACAGGTCGCCGACCGCCTCGGCGTGCACAAGTCCACGGCGCTGCGCCTCCTGCGCACCCTGCACGAACACGGCCTCGTCTACCGCCAGTCCGACCAGCGCTACCGCCTGGGCGCCCGGCTCTTCGCCCTCGCCCAGGAGGCCATGGAGAACCTCGACATCCGCGAGATCGCCCACCCGCACCTGGCCCGCCTGAACGAGCAGTGCGGGCACACCGTGCACCTCGCCGTGTACGAGGAGGGCGAGGTGCTCTACATCGACAAGGTCGAGAGCCGCTACCCGGTGCGCATGTACTCGCGCATCGGCAAGCCGGTGGCCATCACGGTCGCCGCCGTCGCCAAACTCCTGCTCGCCGACCTGCCCGAGGCCGAGCGCCGCGTCCTCGCGGACAAGCTCGACTACCCCCTCTACACGGCCCGTTCCACCGCCAACGCCCCCGCCTTCCTCAGGGAGCTGGAGCAGGTGCGCGAACAGGGCTGGGCCACCGACCTCGGTGGCCACGAGGAGTCCATCAACTGCGTCGCCGCCCCCATCCGCGGCGCCGACGGCCGGGTGGTCGCCGCGATGTCGGTGTCCGCGCCGAACGTGGTCGTCACCGCCGAGGAACTCCTCACCCTGCTCCCGCTGGTGCGCCGTACGGCGGACGCGATCAGCGGCGAGTACTCCGGAAGAACGCCAGTGAAGGGCACCCCCGCATGACCGAGAAGACCGCGCTCACCCCGAAGACCCACACCACCCCGCCCGCGAAGTTCTCGCACGGCGTGAAGAAGGGCAACATCCTCCAGGTCGCCGGCCAGGTCGGCTTCCTGCCCGCCGAGGAGGGCAAGGCCCCCACGCCGGCCGGCCCCACCCTGCGCGAGCAGACCCTGCAGACCCTCGCCAACGTCAAGGCGATCCTGGAGGAAGGCGGCGCGACCTGGGACGACGCGATGATGATCCGCGTCTACCTGACGGACGTGGACCACTTCGCCGAGATGAACGAGATCTACAACGCCTACTTCGAGGAGCAGGGCCTCACCCAGCCGCCGGCCGCCCGCACGACGGTCTACGTCGGCCTGCCGGCCGGCCTCCTCATCGAGATCGACGTCCTCGCCGTCCTGAGCTGACGGCCCCCGCCGCGGTGCGCCGACGGCCCCCGCCGTCCCGCTCCTGAGACCCCTGCCGTCCGGATCCACAGACCCCCGCCGTCCCGCTCCTGAGACCCCCGCCGTCCCGCCCTCACGGCCCCGGCCGTCCCGCTCCTACGGCCCCGGCCGTTCCCGGACCGGCGGCGCTTCGGTTCCCGCTGTCCCCGGACCGGCGGCGCTTCGGTTCCCGCCGTTCCCGGACCGGCGGCGCTTAGGTTCCCGCACGTCCCGCACGTCCCGCACGGCACGGCGCCCACCCGGGCCGCCGTGCCGCGATCCGCCCTGCCCGAAAGCACGATGCACTTACTCCAGAGGACCCCCGCATGTCCTTCCCGCTCGCCGCGACCGCCCCCGCCGCCCCGCCCCACACCGGCGGCCTGCTCCTCCTCCTCGACGGCACCCCAGGGCTGCTCACCGTCGCCGCCCTCGGCATAGCCCTGCTGCTCTTCCTGATCATCAAGGTCAGACTTCAGCCGTTCGTCGCGCTGCTCGCCGTCTCCATAGCCGTCGGCCTGCTGGCCGGCCTCTCGGTGACCGAGCTCTTCGGCACCGTCCAGCGCTCCGACGCCGTCTCCACCGTCGAGTCCGGCATGGGCGGCATCCTCGGCCATGTCGCGATCATCATCGGCCTCGGCACCATGCTCGGCGCGATCCTCGAAGTCAGCGGCGGAGCCGAGGTGCTGGCCACCCGGCTGCTGGCCCTCTTCGGTGCCCGCCGAGCCCCCCTCGCGATGGGCCTGACCGGACTGGTCTTCGGCATCCCGGTCTTCTTCGACGTCGGCATCTTCGTCCTCGCGCCGCTCGTGTACGCCGCCGCCAGACGGTCCGGCAAGTCGATCCTGCTCTACTGCCTGCCCCTGCTCGCGGGTCTGTCCATGACCCACGCCTTCCTGCCGCCGCACCCGGGCCCGGTCGCCGCCGCCGGACTGTTGCACGTGCAGCTCGGCTGGGTCCTCCTCATGGGCATCGTCTGCGGTCTGCCCGCCGTACTGGCCGCCTGGGCGTACGCCGCCTGGATCGGCGGGCGGATCTTCGTCGCCGTACCGCAGGACATGGTGGAGGCGGCGGAAGAGGCCAGGCAGGCGGTCGTGGCCGAGCAGCGCGCGCAGGGCGTGGAGCCGCAGGAGAGGCCGGTGCCGCTGGCCACGGTCCTCGCCGTCATCGGTACGCCCCTGGTGCTGATCCTCGCCGCGACCTTCTCCTCGATCGCCCTCGATCCGTCCCCCGGCCGCTCGGTCCTGGAGTTCTTCGGCAGCCCCTTCGTCGCCCTCACCATCGCCCTGCTCCTCGCGTACGGCCTCCTCGGCATCCGCCGCGGCTGGTCCCGCAAGTCCCTGGAGACGGTGTCGACGGCGTCCCTCAAACCGGTCGGCAACATCCTGCTGGTCGTCGGCGCGGGCGGTGTCTTCGGCGCCGTCCTCAAGGCCAGCGGGGTCGCCCAGGCGCTGTCGGACACCTTCCACGACGTGGGCCTGCCGGTGATCGTCCTGTCGTACCTGATCTCGCTGGTGCTGCGGGTGGCCCAGGGCTCGGCGACGGTGGCGATCGTGACGACCGCCGGCATCGTGGCCCCGCTTCTGACGGAGGGTCACCACTCCCAGGCATTCGTCGCCCTCGTCATCATGGCCGTCTCGGCGGGCTCCATCTTCGCCTCCCACGTCAACGACGGCGGCTTCTGGATGGTGGCCAAGTACTTCGGCATCAGCGAACGGGACACGCTGCGGACCTGGACGGTCCTCGAGTCCGTGCTGTCACTGGCGGGGTTCGCGGTGGCGGCGGTGGTCAGCGTGTTCGTGAGCTGACTGGTTCCGGCACAGGTAAGTCGTCCATACTGCGGCCGTGGAGCAGCGCATAGGAGCGAACAGCAAGCCGCTGAAGGGCGGGCCGTTGAAGGCCGAGCCCGTGACGGGCGCCGGTTTCGACCCGGCCTTCGTCCCGGGGCTCACGGGGCCGACTCCGACGGCGTCGGTGTCGAAGGAGCCGGTGGCCGAGGAGCCGGAGGCCAGGGCTTCGGAGGAGGCCGGGAGGCCGGCGGCCGAGGACTCCGTGGTCGAGGACTCGTCGGCCGGGGACTCGGCGACCGAGGACTCGGCGACCGAGGAGTCGGCGGCCGAGGACTCGGCTGAGCCTGCCGGGGAGCCGGCGGACGGGCCCGTGTTCGAGGCGTCCGACCGCCGGGCCCGGATAGTGGCCGACCGCAAGGGCGTCCGCCTCAAGCTGGACGAGGAGGCATGCGAGTTCCGCTGGGAGGAGATCGCCGCGGTGGAGACGGAGTCGCCCCGCTTCGGCAAGCGGTACACGGTCACCGTGCACACCCCTGACCGCCGCTGGTTCCCGATCGAGATCGAGGCGACGGCCAGGGCGCGCTTCAAGGAGTGGGACGAGCAGCTGGACGCGGTGCTCGACGCCTACTTCGAGGACGCGTGACCGCCGGCTAGCCGCAGTACTGGCCGGCCTTTCCGATGGCCCGGTACATGCAGTCGGCGTTCTCCAGCAGCTGCAGCACGGCGTCCTTGTTCCGGGAGGTCTCCCGCTCGATCACCTCGTCGGGCGGGTAGAACCCGCCGTCCCAGGCGGACGTCGGATACATCTCGAAGGTGTAGTCGAAGATCTTCTGTGTGCCCCACAGATAGTCGTCGATCGACCCGTCCGTGATGTACAGGTCGCTGGACTGCTCGGCGGTGTACCCGTTGCTGGCGGCCATCTTCTGCCCCACGGCCTTGAACGCGGCTGCGTCGTCCGCGGTCATCCCCGGGGCGGTGTCGTCGTACGTCCACCCGAACGGCCACAGCACCAGCTCGCTGTAGGTGTGGAAGTCGATGCCCGCCTTGATCTGCTGCTTGCCCCCGACGACCCGGCCGCGCACGAAGTCGGCGACGACCTTCACCTCGGGCGCGGACTCGGGGGAGGCCCCGCGGTAGGTCTCGGACGATTTGCTGCTCGAGGACCCGCCGCAGCAGCCCCACTTGTAGTCCCAGTTCCGGTTGAGGTCGGTCCCGACGGACGAGGAACCGGCGTTGGGCTGCCGGTTCTTGCGCCACGAGCGGTACGACCCGCTGGCGATGTCGTACTCGCCGCCGTCCGGGTTCAGATCGGGGACGATCCAGATCTCCCGGCTGTTGACGATATTGGTGATCCGCGAGTCCGACCCGTACCCCGCGCCGAGTTCCCGTAGCAGGTAGAGGGCCATCTCCACGGTCAGATGCTCCCGGGCGTGCTGATGCGCGGTGAACAGCACCTCGGGCTCGTCCTCGTCGGTGCCGACGTTGTCGCTGACCTTGATGGCGACGATGTCCCGCCCCTGGTACGACTTCCCGATCACCCGCTTGCTCATGATGCCCGGGTAGGCGGCGAGCCGCTGGTCGATCTCGGCGTTCGCCTCGGCGTAGTTGTGGTACTTCGAGTCGGCGCTGGGGAAGTCGTACAGCCGCGCCTCACCGCGTCGCGGCGCGCTTGCCGACGGCTGGACCTCGTACCCCAGTCGGCGCAGTTCGCGGATCTGCTCCGGCCGCCCGGAGACGACGACGGTCTCCTCGTCGGCCTCGTCCACGGTGACGCCGGTGGCCTGAATGGCCGTACGGGTGACGGGGTCGGTGCTCTGGTGGATCTCGTACTGCCGTATGTCGCCCCCGGAAGGCGTGACCTTCCGGACGCCGTCCGCGCTGGCGTTGCCGGCGGTGGCCGAGACGGGGGCGGCGAGGGCGAGGGCCAGCAGCGCGCCGAGGGCGGCGGTACGTCTGCCGCCACGGGCGCCGGAGTCGCGGATGCGAAGTCGCATGAACTCTCCTTGGGGGTGGAGGTGGGGATGTTCGCGTGCGACGTGCGGATGCGGACCCGCCGGGGCCGTGTGTCTGCGTGGTCTCCCTGTGAGTCCGCTGTGCGGGTTGGCGCTCATGGTGCGGCTTTGGCATGATCAGGTCAAGCTTGGCGTCGGTCGATGGCGCGAACCGTGCCATGGCAGGGGCGGCGTGGACCCGAAGCGCGCCGGCGGCGCGCCACTTCGCGGGAAGTGGCGCGCCGCCGGGGGGAAGCTGCCGTGGGCCGTGGGCCGCGGTGCGGGTCGGTGCTCACCGGCCCGCCGTCGGGCACGGGTCAGTGGCGGCCGCCGTGCCGCCCGCCGTCGCGGTGGTCGCGGTGCTGCCCGCTGTCGCGGTGGCTGCCGTGCTGTCCCCCGTCGCGGTGGTCGCGGTGCTGCCCGCCGTCGCGGTGACCGCGGTGGTCGTACCCCCAGGAGGTGGCGTCGATGAAGCGGCCGTGGTCGTTGCGCAGGGTCGCGGTGTCGTGGGCGCTGTCCCACACGGACTCGTGGCGGTCCTGGTAGACGTCGTTCTTGCGGTCGCGCCCGACACCGGTGTGCACCCGCACGCTCTGGTCGGCGCCCAGCCGGTAGTGGCGGAAGGTGTAGGTGTGGCCGTCCTCGTCCGACAGCGTCCACCCGTCCAGGTTCACCGGCCGGTGGCTGTTGTTGCTGACCTGCACCCACTCCTTGTTCAGCGCGGCGTCGGAGCGGTCGTAGCGGGCCGACGTGTGGTGCCGGACGCCGCTGATGACGACCTGTGAGCGGTCGTGGTGGCCGTGGTCGTGGCCGCGGTCGGCGGCCGAGGCCGGCAGGGCCGCGGCGCCGACGGCGGCGGTGGCCGCCGCCACGAGTGCGGCGGCGATACGGCGGCGGGTCACGGAAGAGGATACGAACACGGACACGAGGTCCCCCTTCGCAAGGGTCGCGCACACCCCGTGGCTCGCGTTCGACGCGGGGCTGCGGGATGCGGTGTATGGACGGCGGCCGGCCGGCCGCACGACCCCACCATGCGGCGCGGGGAGGGGGCGATCGAGGAAGCGCGGGCGCTGTTACGTTCTGCGCATATTTCTGTGACTCTAGGGTGTAATGTCCATCGATGCCGCGAAGGGGGTCGCGGTGGGGGTCTCTTTCACGGCGCCGAGGAAGGAGCCGAAGGCGGCGGCGGGGAAGGTGAGGACGGCTCTCGCCGGTGCCTTGGAGTCACGGACGGCTATGTGGGTGTCCAGGTCGGCGACTTCGACGCAGTCATTGCCCTCACCTCCGCCGGAGAAGGACGACTTCTTCCATGCGGTGGGAGTACTCATGCCGGTCCTCACAGCTCCTTTGCCAGACGGTGGATGAGGTCGCGTGACCGTCCAGGGGACAGTGCGTCCTTCTTCACCCTACGGAAGAGCTTGCGAAAGTGCTCCAGCTGCGCTTCTGAATCGACGAACGCCGTGCCGTGCGGGGCGTCACGAACGACGGTATCCAGCCGGGGGACCGTACCGCCCAGGTGCACCATGGTGCTCCCGGCCCCGGCGAAGCCGTCCAGGGCAAAGGGGATGACCTGCACGGTGACGTGATCGGCCTCGGACGCTTCCAGCACGCGGACGAGCTGGGCGCGGGAGGCGGGACGTCCGGCCACCCTGATGCGCAGCGCCGCTTCGTGAATCACGGCCTCGTAGGGGATGGGGTCGGGTCCGTCGATGACGATCCTGCGTTTCATCCGGTGCTCCACTCGGAGGTCCACTTCACTCGGCGGGAACTCGGGGTTCATGTACGCAAAGAGGGCCCGGGCGTACTCCTCGGTCTGGAGGAGCCCCGGCACGTGGATGACCGCGACGTCCTTGCGGAACCTCGCGTGGTGGTCCAGCTCCGCCAAGTCCTGGTAGGCGGCGGGCAGAGTGCCTTGGTACTCCTCCCACCAGCCGCGCGTCCGGTCGGTCGCCATGGCCGCGAGAGCGTCGATCAGGTCGGCGTCCGCACAGGCGTAGTTGGCGGCGAGCCGTCGTACGCGCTGTTCACTCACCCCGGCGATCCCGGATTCGATCTGACTCATCTGAACGGAGTTCGTCCCGAGGAGCGCCGCGGCCTCGGTCGCTTTGAGGCCGGCGGCCTCTCGGAGCCTCCGTAGTTCCGTCCCCAGGCGGACCTGGCGTGCGGTCGGGTTCCGTCGTGCCGGCACGGCGTCCTCTTTCCTCAACGACGTTGGTACGGCGTCTCGTTCGGGGCAAGATTACGCGCTCCGCTTGAAGCGAATGAAATTTATGCCCTACCTTCGGTGACGTACCGCACACGCTGCGGAAGCGCGCCGCTCCGTCCTGCCATGACGACCGCGGCAATGCCACCGCGCGCGGGCCCCCCTTTCCGACGAGGAGTTGCCGACGTATGTCCGAATCCGAGACCTGGGACTACACCCTCTACATCCCCAACGACCTCAGAGCGGTGGCGGTGTGCCGCCGTACCCTGCGCCTCATCCTGACGGTGCACGGGCTGTCCGCCCTCGCGGACACCGCGGAACTGCTCGCGGCGGAGCTGGTGTCGAACGCCGTACGGCACACCAAGGGGCCGGCGGCGCTGCGGGTGCGCCGGTCCTCGCAGGGCCTGGTGTGGATCGGGGCGTGGGACACCGACCCGGAGCCACCGCCCCCGCCGCGGCCACTGGAGCAGGCCGCGGACCTGGAGGAGGGGCGGGGGCTGGGGCTGGTGCTGGCCTGCGCGGAGTACTGGGGGTGGCAGCCGTCGGCCCGGTTCGGGGACCGGGGCAAGTACGTGTGGTGCGAACTCGTGGCGGCGTAATGCGTGATCACGGCGTACGGGGTCGTACGGACAGGGGAGCCGACAGGGTTGCCTTCAAAGCAGGTCCGAGAGGCGGGATCTGTAGTCCTCGACCTCCTGTCGGATGTAGGGGGAAAAGTCTGTGAGCATCCGGACCGTCTCGTCGAGGTGCCGTGCGAGATGCGGCACATCCCTCCACACGCTCTCACTTCTGGTCAATGCTGCGGAGAGCAAATCGTCGTCATACCATCCTGTCTCCGCTTCGTCCGGTGCCGTTTCGCGCAGGAAGTCCAGAGCGACAGGCAGAAGCCATGGAAGACCGACGTCTTGGGAGATCAGCCGGCGCGTGTCTTCGACTGACAAATCCTTGATGGCCCGACGTCTCAGTGCATGCACGCCAAGAACCAGAGGTGTGCTGTGCCGGGGCGGCTCGGGCCACTGATCCCCGTCCAGTTCCTCAATCGTCTTACGGCGGTCGACGAAGCCTGAGAGCATCTCACTTCTCCATGCGTAGCTCATCTCTCCGCCCAGTTCACTTGCGATCTCGCCGGGGGGCTTAATCGGCTTGGACTCGAGATCGGCGTAGCTCAAAACGACTGTGTGACGATCCAGTGTCCGTCCTCTTCGACCGTGACCGCGCACAGGGTGCTGCCGTAAAGGGAGAGGTTCCAGAATTCCGGTCTGCCGATGGCGTGCGGACGCGGGAGGGCGATTGCGCTTCTCGATGCGCGTGCTGGGGCGCGCGCATCCAGCCCCTTCCAAGAGCTCGTAACGCGATCAGGGTCTGGTCTTCTCGAGGCGTTCCGTGACGAGGCTTCGGCCACCAGACCTCTCGGCGCCGATGATTCCCGGCCCGTGCGGGAGTCTGCCTTTCGACAGCGATCTTCTGAAAGGCGGCCTCATGACGACCCTGCACGACTTGCTCGAAGCCCACGTCGGTGCCGGTACGCTGCCGGGAGCGGTTGGCCTCGTGGCCTGGGGTGACCAGGTCGAGGTGGCGGCCGTCGGCGCGCAGGACGCCGGCGACGGCGCCCCGATGGCGAGGGATTCCATCTTTCGGGTCGCCTCGATCACCAAGTCCGTCACCGCCGCCGCACTGCTGATCCTCGTGGAGGAGAGCAGGATCGCACTGGACGACCCGATCGGGGTGTGGCTGCCGGAGCTGGGGAAGCCGGTGGTCGTACGCACGCCGACGAGCCCGGTGGACGACGTGGTGCCCGCCGACCGACCCATCACCGTATTCGACGTGCTGGCCTCCCAAGCCGGGTACGGATTCCCCTCCGACTTCACACTGCCGGCGGTGCAGGAGTTGTTCACGGTGCAAAAGGACGGCCGGGTGCCGAGCAACTTCCCGCCGGCCGACGAGTGGATGGCGGCGCTCGGCCGCATCCCGCTGCTGTACCAACCGGGCGCCGCCTGGCTGTACGACACCTGCTCCGTCTTGCAGGGGGTACTGGTTTCGCGGGTCACCGGACAGCCGCTGCCGGAGTTCCTGACGGAGCGGATCTTCGGGCCGCTGGGCATGGTGGACACCGGTTTCGAGGTGCCGGCCGCCAAGCGGGACCGGTTCACCAGCTTCTACAAGCCGGGCGATGACGGCGGCCTGGAGCTCGCCGACGGCCCGGACGGCGAGTGGAGTAGCCTGCCCGCGCTACCGCTCGGCAACGGCGGGCTGGCCTCGACCGCCGACGACTGGCTGGCCTTCTGCCGGATGTTGCTGGCCGACGGGACGGCGGCCGACGGCCGCCGGGTGCTGTCGGCCGACTCCGTGCGCATGATGACCACCGACCACACGAATCCGGCGCAGCGCGCCATCGGCCAGCTGTTCCTGGAGGGCCAGGGCTGGGGCTTCGGCGGCTCGGTCGACATCGACCGGACCAACCCGTGGAACGTGTCCGGCCGTTACGGCTGGGTCGGCGGCACGGGCACAGCGGCGCACGTCATCCCGGCCACGGGTGCGGTCACCATCCTGCTGACTCAGGTGGCAGCGATGGCTCCCGTGCCGGCACCGGTGATCAGGGAGTTCTGGCGGTACGCGGCGGACGCCTGAGACACGCATCTCACTCCCGTAGCTTCACGGGTGGGACCAGCTGACTGCTGACTTGTGGGCGCTGGTCGAACCGCTGCTGCCGCCCTGGCCGACACGGTCGCCGGGGCCTAGGCCAGTGGATGAGCGGCTCTGTCTGCAGGGCAGCTCAACGCGGCCGGCGAGCTCGACTGGACCCGCGCGTGCATGGACGGCTCCCACGTGCACGCGAAAAAGGGGGAGCCGAGACAGGTCCGTCGCCGGTCGACCGGCGGAAGACCGGCGGCAAGCCTCACCTCATCTGCGACGGCAAGGGCAC
>NZ_WWJT01000262.1 GCF_009865385.1 Streptomyces sp. SID486
CGGCCTCCAGCAGCCGGGCGTGCAGGGCCTCGGCGAGCAGCGGGTGCGGGCCGAGCGGCGCGGCCGTGCGCGTGCGGGCGCGGGCCGCCGCGGCCGCCGCGGGGATGTCCCGCCCGGTGTGGTGGCCGCGGCCGAGCAGGAGCGGGACGAGGACGGCGGGGGCGCCGCCGAGGGCGGCCAGGGTGGCGGGGAGCAGGGGTTCGGTCAGCTCGATGTGGCCCAGGCGGACGGGGACCTCGGGGCGCAGTCCGCGGACCCGTGTCATGAGGGCCCGCACGGTGGTGAGCGCCCGCGGGTCGCGGCTGCCGTGGGCGACCAGGACGAGGGCGGGCGCGTCCGGGCGGCGGCCGGAGGGGGCCGCGGGCCGGACGCTGCCGCCGGAGGGAGCCGCGGGCCGGACGCTGCCGCCGGAGGGAGCCGCGGGCCGGACGCTGCCGCCGGAGGGGATCATCGCCGTCATGGAAGGAAGCCTGACCGGGAGAGGTTGCGCGGCCGTTGCGCGGCCGTCACGAGTGTTTTCGGCGGGTTCACCTCGTACGGATGCGGGGTGTGAGGCGAACCGGTGCGCCGCCGCGCGCGTCCTCCCCGTCGGACCGGTCGGACCGGTGGGACCGGTGGGAGACAGAGCATGGGGGGACGTATGAGGATCCGTGGGCCGCGGCTGCCGCGTACCCGGGCCGGACAGCGGCGGCTGGTGCAGGCGGTGATGGCCGCGTGCGTGCTGGCGTTGCTGCCGATGACCTGGCTGTACGTGTCCACGGCGGACCGGCTGCGGACGACGGCCGACGTGCCGCGCACCGACGTGGCGGTGGTGTTCGGGGCCGGACTGTGGGGGGAGGGCCGGCCGTCGCCGTACCTCGCCCGCCGGCTGGCGGCGGCCGCCGAGCTGTACCGGGCGGGGCGGATCGAGGTCGTGCTGGTCACCGGGGACAACAGCCGGGAGGACTACGACGAGCCCGACGCCATGCGCGCGTACCTGGTGGGGCACGGGGTGCCGGACCGGCGGATCGTCAGCGACTACGCCGGGTTCGACACCTGGGACTCCTGCGTCCGGGCCAAGCGGATCTTCGGGGTGGACCGGGCGGTGCTGATCAGCCAGGGCTTCCACATCCGCCGGGCGGTGGCGCTGTGCGAGGCCGCGGGGGTGGACTCCTACGGTGTCGGGGTCACGGACGCACACGACGTGACCTGGTACTACGGCGGCACGCGCGAGGTGTTCGCGGCGGGCAAGGCGGCGCTGGACGCGGTGTTCCGGCCGGCGCCGCGGTTCCTGGGACCGAAGGAGCCCGGGGTCGCCCGGGCGCTGGCGGAGGCAGCGGGCTGAGCATGGAGATCACGGAGCTGACGGCCGCCGAACGCCGCGTGCGGGAGGCGTTCCCGCTCGGTGAGGGGGTCGACTTCCGGCGGGACGACGACGATCCCGCGGACGGCGCCGGGTGGGGACCGGAGCGCACGCTGCGCGCCGAGGTGCTGCGGGACCTGCTGCTGGACGGCCCGGTGCGGGCGGGGCGGACGGCCGGCCTGAAGGTGGCCGGCGCGCGGATCACCGGGCGGCTGGACCTCGCGTACGGCACGGTCGGCCATCCCGTCAGGCTGCGCTCCTGCCACTTCGAGGAGGCCCCGCAGCTGTACGGCGCCCAGGTCGGCGCCTTGGTGCTGAGCGACTCGGTGCTGCCGGAGCTGACGGCCGGGAGCCTGCGCGCCGACGGGGTCGTGCGGATCTCCCGCTGCCGGATCGCCGGCCCGGTACGGCTCCAGGGCGCGCGGCTGTCCGGGGCGCTCTTCGCGGACGGCGCGCGGCTGGGCAGGCCCGGTGAGGTTCCCGGGGAGGCCGTGCTCCAGCTCAGCCATGCCGAGATCGGCACGGACGTGTGGGCCCCGGGCCTGGTCGCGCACGGCGAGGTCCAGTTGAACGGGTCGGTCGTCCGCAATCAGGTGAACCTCGACGACGCACGGCTGGACGCCCCGGGTGCGACCGCTCTGCACGCCGAGGTCCTGACGGTCGGCACGGACCTGCACGCCATGCGCCTGCACTGTCGTGGCCGGCTCAACCTGGGCGGTGTCCGTATCCCCCGGCAGCTCAACCTCGCGCACGCCCGCCTGTCCAACCCGGGCGGCCAGGCCCTGCGGGTCAGCAGCGGTGTCGTCGGCGAGCTGTGGCTGCGGGAGGCCGCGCCCGTCGAGGGGTCGGTCAATCTGCGCCGGGCCCAGCTCGACCTGTTGCACGTGCCGCCCGAGGTGTGGCCGGAGCAGGTCCAGACCGACGGGCTCGCCTACCGGGTGCTGACCCCGCACCTTCCGGCCGAACAGCGCCTGCCGCTGCTGGAACGCGAGCCGGGCGGATATCTCCCGCAGCCCTACGAGCAGCTGACGACCGCGTACCGCACGGTCGGCGACGACGCCGCCGCACGCACGGTCCAGCTGGCCAGGCTGCGGCGCCACCGGCGCACCCTGCCGCCGTACGCCCGGGTGTGGGGGTGGCTGCAGGACGCGGCCGTCGGCTACGGCTTCCGCCCGATGCGGGCGGCGGGATGGCTGCTGTTGCTGCTGACAGCGGGCACGCTCGCCTTCGCCCTGCACCGCCCGCCGGCCCTCAAGCCCGCCGAGGCCCCCGAGTTCAACCCGCTCGCCTACGCCCTCGACCTGCTGCTGCCGATCGTCGACTTCGGCCAGCAGGGGGCGTACGCGCCGCGCGGCTGGTACCAGTGGCTGGCGTACCTGCTGACCGCCACCGGCTGGGTGCTGGCCACGACGATCGCGGCGGGCGTCACCCGGTCCCTCAACCGGCAGTAGCGCGGGCCGGTCCCCCGGGGCGCGATGGGGGGAGCGTGCTCACGTAGGTTCGGGGTATGTCCGGAACCGAGCAGTACGACCTCGACGCCTATCTCGACCGCATCGGGTGGCGGGGTGAGCGGCGGGCCGACCTCGCCACGCTGCGGGGCGTGCATGTGGCGCACGTCCTGTCGTTGCCGTTCGAGAACCTGGATCCGGTGCGGGGCACGGCCCCCTCCCTGGCGCCCGGCGACCTGATGGCCAAGATGGTCCGCGGCCGGCGCGGCGGTTACTGCTACGAGCACAACACCCTGTTGCGGCTGGCCCTGGAGGCGCTCGGCTTCCGGGTGACCTCGCTGGCCGGCCGGGTGGTGGTGGGCGCGCCGGCGCCGGAGAGCCGGCCGCGTACGCACGCCATGCTCCAGGTCGAGGTGGCGGGCGAGCCGCATCCGTACCTGGCGGACGTCGGCTTCGGCGCGCCCGGCGCGCTGCTGCTTCCGGTGCCGCTGGTGGCCGGCGGCGAGTCCGAGGGCGCCGGGCGCCGGCACCGGCTGGTGCGGCTGCCCCACCACGGGCCGCTGGAGCTGCTGGAGTTGCAGGTGTACGACCGGCGGGGCGGGGACTGGGCCGGCCAGTACGCCTTCACGCGGGAGCCGTTCGCGGCGAACGACTTCGAGGTGTTCAACTGGTTCGTCGGCACCCATCCGCGGTCCCCGTTCACCCGCCGTCCCTATCTGCAGCGGACCACCGCCGGGCGCCATCTCTGCCTGGACGGTGCCCGCCTGACGGAGACACTGGCGGACGGCACGGTGACCGGGCGCACACTGACGGACGAGACCGAGGCGCGGCGCGTGGTGGCCGAGGAGTTCGGTATCGACGTGCCCGCGGGGACGACCCTGCTGGGCTGAGTCAGCGGCGGGAGAGCCAGTCGCCGCCCGCGATGCGGGTCCCGGTCCCGCGCAGCCGGGCGGCGACGCCGGGTGCGGCCAGGTAGACCCAGGCCCGGACGGTGTCCCCGGCGCCGCGCACGACGTCGCGGGCGGCGCGCTCGTAGAGGTTGCGGGGGCCGCCCGGCACGTACTCCTCCAGCCGGTCCAGGGCGGCGAGCAGTTCCGTGTACGCCTCCGGCCGGGCGGCCACCAGCTCACCGCGCACGGTGCCGCCGGGCTCCTCGACGGCGTAGGGGTAGCCGGGGCCGTCGTACAGCACGGCGCCGGGGAGGCGGCCCGGTTCCTCGGTGAGGACGCGGCCGCGCAGGAACAGGTCGTGGTTCACCTCGCCGGGGCGGAGCGTGCCGTAGACGAAGAAGGGCAGCGGGCGGGGGTCCTCGGCGATCACGGAAACGATTCTGTACCCACGCCGGCTCCCCACACATCTCCATGGGGAGGCTATGGACATGACATGTCATGGCCACTTAAATCTCGGTGACATCAGCGCCACCCCCACGCCTTGACTCGGCGCCTTCCCGAGGAGACAGATGAGCCGGATACGGCAGCACGTCCGAGGAACCCGTCGCACAGCCACCGCCGGTGTCGCCCTCACCACCGCGACCCTGCTGGCCGTCGGCCTCTCCCCCGCCGCCCACGCCGACGGCAGACCGACCCGGGCCACCGCGATCGAGAACGCGGCCTCGGCGCTCCTGGCCCACGCGGCCACCCTGGGCCTCACCCCTGCCCAGGACACCGGCGTCCGCGACGTGATCGTGGACAAGGACGGCACGCAGCACGTCCGTTACGACCGCACCTACCGCCACCTCCCCGTGCTGGGCGGTGACTTCGTCGTCCACCTCGCCGCCGACGGCGGCTACCGCGGCGCCGACCGCGCCACCCGGCAGGCGATCTCCGTACCCTCCGTCACCCCGGCGGTCTCCGCCCCCAGGGCCGCCGGGCTCGCGGTGAACGCGCTGCGCGCGGCCAACCTGGGCGACCGGCTGCAGCAGGTCAAGGCCCGGCCGCAGCTGGTGGTCGACGCCCTGCACGGCAGCCCGAGGCTGGCCTGGCGCACCGACGCCGCCGGCCTGGACTCGCTCGGCAACCCCGTCGCCCGGACGGTGCTGACCGACGCGCGCACCGGTACGCAGATCGACGCCTGGGACAGCATCGAGACGGCCACCGGCGACGGCAAGTCGCTGTACAGCGCGACCGTGCCGCTCGAGACCACCCAGTCCGGGTCGTCGTACCAGCTCAAGGACCCGACCCGCGGGAACACCTACACCGGTGACGCGGCCGGCAAGACCGACCTGTGCATCTTCGGCATCTGCATCAGCCGGGCCCCCGCGACCCTGTTCACGGACGCCGACAACCACTGGGGCACGGGCACCACCGCCGACCGCGCCTCGGCCGCCGTCGACGCCCAGTACGGCACCGACGAGACCTGGGACTACTACAAGAACGTGCACGGCCGCAACGGCATCGCCGGTGACGGCAAGGGCTCGTACAACCGCGTCCACTACGGCAGCAACTACAACAACGCCTTCTGGGACGACAGTTGCTTCTGCATGACGTACGGCGACGGTGACGGGACCACCTTCGGGCCGCTGGTCGCCCTCGACGTCGCCGGGCACGAGATGACCCACGGGGTGACGTCCAAGACGGCCGCGCTGACCTACTCGGGCGAATCCGGCGGACTGAACGAGGCCACCTCCGACATCCTCGGCACGATGGTCGAGTGGTACGCGGGCAACTCCTCCGACACCGGTGACTACCTCATCGGCGAGAAGATCGTGAAGCCCGGCTTCGGCAAGGCGGCCCTGCGCTTCATGGACAAGCCCTCCAAGGACGGCAGTTCGGCGGACTACTGGAGCTCCTCGGTCGGGAACCTGGACGTCCACTACTCCTCCGGCGTCGCCAACCACTTCGCCTATCTCCTCGCGGAGGGCAGCGGCGCGAAGACCATCAACGGCGTCAGCTACGACTCCCCCACCTCCGACGGCTCCACCGTCACCGGCATCGGCCGGGACAAGGTCGGCAGGATCTGGTACCGGGCGCTGACGGTGTACATGACGTCCTCGACGAACTACAAGGGGGCGCGGACGGCGACCCTGAACGCCGCCAAGGACCTCTACGGTGCGGGCAGCGCGGAGTACAACGCGGTGGCCGCCGCCTGGAGCGCGGTCAACGTCAACTGAGGCGACGACGACAGGGGAAGGCCGGTGCCCGGGCGGGCGCCGGCCTTCCGCCTGCGCGGCCCCGGAGCGGTCCGGACACCGTCGGCCCCCGGCGGGTCCCGCCGGGTCCGTCCGGGCCGGTGGTGCCGGGGGCGGCTGACGTGCCGTCACCCGTTCACCGGCGCCACCGCTCCATTCGTGTGCTTTTCGTACCGGAGCCTCTCGACTGTCTCCCGCACCGCCGATGACCTGCCGGAACGCGATACCGGCTAGACCGTGCGGGTGGCACAGCCGGCACCCGTTCGCCGTATCCCTGACGCTCCCTCAGGAAGCGGACCGGCCGCCGACCCACTTATCTCGGTAGGGCAGGGGCGCACCCCTGGACGAGTCGGACAAGCTCTGGGGAGCACCATGCGACGCACTGCCCGTCTGCTGGCCGGTACCGCGCTCGCCGTGGCCGCCGCGGCACCCGCCGAGGCCGCCGTGGGCGCGGTCCACCCGGCGGCACACCTCCGGGGCGCCCAGACCGGCCGCCTGGACGTGTTCCCGTCCACCGTGACGCCCGGCGGCCAGGTCACGGTGAACACGGCTGCGTGCGGGGACCCGGGTGCCGCGACCGGGGACGCGGGCGCGGTCGGCGCCGGCACCTTCACCCTGGCGCCCAGCACGCACCAGGGCGAGGCGATCGGCCAGTTCCGGGTGCCGCCGAGCGCGCAGCCGGGGACGTACGAGATCCTCGCCAAGTGCGCCGAGGGGGACCGGCAGGTGTCGGGCGACCTCGTGGTGGCACTGACCGCGGTGCACGAGCAGGTGCTGCCGCGAGGAAGCGTGAAGACGGGGGTCGGCGGCGCACTCGGCCCCGACCCCGTGCAGACCGCGGCGGGTGTGACGGCGCTGGCCGTCGCCGCCGCGGGCGGTACCTGGCTCCTGCATCGCCGGGCGAGAGGCGACGGGATCTGACGGACACCCTCCGCTGTCCGTCCGCCGGTACCGCACATCCCGCCCCCTCCGGGTCCGACGCCCCTCGCGGCCCGGAGGGGGAGGGGATCCGAAAGAGGTCCGTCTCCGGAGAGGGGTTCGTATGCGCAGGAGCGCCAGTCTCCGGAGCGGGGTCCGTATGCGCAGGAGCGCCAGGGGTGCCCGGCGCGGCCGGGGCGCCCGGCTCGGCGACACCGCCATAGCCGCCGTCACCGTCGTGGCCCTCGGCTCGGGTGTGTGGCTGCTCGGCACCGGCACGCACGCCCCTCCCCAGCCGACGGCCGCCGAGGGCCGTGCGGATCCGGGCGGCGAGCGGCTCGCCGCACCCGCCCTCGCCCCGTCCGTGCCGGTCCGCGTCCGCATTCCCGCGATCCGCGTCGACGCGCCCCTGACGGGCCTGGCCCTCACCCCCTCCGGCAGCCTGGACGCGCCGCCCGCCGCGGAGAAGAACCTGGCCGGCTGGTACGAGGCCGGCACCACGCCCGGCGAGGCGGGCACCGCGATCGTCGCCGGCCATGTCGACAACGCCGACGGCCCCGCCGTCTTCTACGACCTCGGCGCCCTCAGACGCGGCGCCCGCATCGAGGTGGAGCGCGAGGACGGCACCGTGGCCCTGTTCACCGTGGACGCGGTGGAGGTGTACTCGGCCCGCGACTTCCCCGACGAGAAGGTGTACGGCGCGTCCCTGCGCCCCGAACTGCGCGTCATCACCTGCGGTGGGGGCTACTCGAAGGCCACCGGCTACCAGGGCAACGTGGTGGTCTTCGCCCACCTGACGGGGAGCCGCTGAGACTCAGCCGCTCGCGGCCGTCTCCCTGCCCAGGACATGGGCCTCCCCCCACACCCCGAGCGGTGCCAGCGCCTCGTTCAGCTGCGTGCCGATCCCGGTGAGCGAGTACTCGACGCGGGGCGGGACCTCGTCGTACTCCTCCCGGTGCACGATGCCGTCGGCCTCCAGCTCGCGCAGCTGCGCGGCCAGCACCTTCTCCGTCACCCCCGGCAACTGCCGGCGCAGCGCGCCGAACCGGCGGGTGCCCTCGCCCAGCGCCCACAGGATGGACACCTTCCACTTGCCGTCGATGATGTCCATCGCGGCGTCGGTCCCGCAGACGTACGCCCCCGGCCGTCGTCCCACCGGCATGCTGCTCCCCCTTCTCACCTGCACGCTTTCCTGCCGGTAACCACCCACTCGGAAGTAGGTACTTCTGCGCGGCGGTCACCCGGGCGAGCCTAGTCGCCATGACCGACCACTCCCTTTCCGCCGATTCCCCCACCACCACCTCCCGCACCCCCCTGACCCTGCTCGGCACCGGCACCATGGGCACCGCGCTCGGCCGGGCCTGGCTCGCCGCGGGGCACCCCCTGACCGTCTGGAACCGCACGCCGCAACGCACGGCCGCGCTGACCGCCGAGGGTGCGGTGGCGGCCGGCAGCGCGGCCGAGGCGGTGGCCGCGAACCGGCTCGTCGTGACCTGCCTGCTGGACGACGCCTCGGTGGGCGACACCCTGGAGGGCGTCGACCTGTCCGGCCGGGACCTGGTGGACCTCACCACCGGCACCCCCGCCGAAGCCCGCGCGCGCTCGGACCGGGCGAAGGCGCGCGGTGCCCGTCTGCTGGACGGCGGGATCATGGCCGTACCGCCGATGATCGGCACCCCCGGCGCCTTCGTGCTCTACAGCGGCCACCGGGCGGTGTTCGAGGAACACCGGGACGTGCTCGGCGTCCCGGCCCGCCCCGAGTACGTCGGCGCCGACCCCGGGCTCGCCGCACTGGCAGACGTGGCGCTGCTGAGCGGGATGTACGGCATGTTCGCGGGGATCACCCACGCCTTCGCACTGGTCGACGGGTCGGACCTGGCACCCGGGGACCTCGCGGCGCTGCTCGTGCCGTGGCTGAACGCGATGAGCGGCATGGCGCACGGCACCGCCGAACGGCTGGTGTCCGGCGACCGCACGACCGGGGTCGTGTCCAACCTGGCGATGCAGGTCGCGGGCGTCGGCACCCTGCTGCGCACGGCGGAGGAGCAGGGCGTGAGCGCGGCACTGCTCTCCCCGTACGTGGACCTGATGCGCCGCCGGCTGGCCGACGGCCACGGCGAGGAGGACACCACCGGCCTGGTCGGGTTGCTGCGGGCCCGCTGACCCGGCCCCGCGCCGGGGCCTTGGGGTGCCGGGCGGGGCCGCCCGGCCCTCACACGCGGGCCCGGCGGCCGCTGAGGGCAGCGTTCCGCACGGGAAACAGGGGGGATGCCGCCGGGTAACCTCGCGGCCGCACGCTCGGGGACATGACCTCGAAAGCCACCCCGGAGGCCGCCCCCACGATCGTGCTCGTCGGGCACGGCATGGTCGGCCAGCGCTTCCTCGAAGCGCTCGCCGAGCGCGGCCTGACCGCCACACACCGCGTGGTCGTGCTGGGCGAGGAGCCGCGTCCCGCGTACGACCGCGTGCACCTCACCTCGTACTTCTCGGGCAGGAGCCCCGAGGACCTGTCCCTGACCGACCCGGGGTTCATCGAGGAGCACGGCATCGAGCTGCGCCTCGGCGACCCGGCGCAGAGCATCGACCTGCGGGCCAGGCGGGTCACCGCCCGCTCGGGACCGGCCGTCGACTACGACGTCCTGGTGCTGGCCACCGGCTCCTACCCGTTCGTGCCGCCGGTGCCGAACAGTGACGCCACCGGCTGTTTCGTCTACCGGACCGTCGAGGACCTGCTGGCGATCGAGGAGTACGCGACGGGGGCGTCCAGCGGGACCGTGGTCGGCGGCGGCCTGCTCGGCCTGGAGGCCGCGGGCGCCCTGACGGGGCTCGGACTCGACACGCACGTCGTGGAGTTCGCGCCCCGTCTGATGCCCGCGCAGGTGGACGAGGGCGGCGGCGCGGCCCTGCTGCGGACCGTCGAGGGGATGGGCCTGACGGTCCGCACCGGCGTGGGCACCCAGGAGATCACCACGGACGCCCGCGGTGCCGTCACCGGCATGAAACTGTCCGACGGCAGTGAACTCGCCACCGACCTGGTGGTGTTCAGCGCCGGTGTCCGCCCCCGCGACCAGCTGGCCCGGGACTGCGGCCTGCGGGTCGGCGAGCGCGGCGGCATCGTGGTGGACGAGCGGTGCCGGACCGTCACCGACCCGCACGTCTTCGCCATCGGCGAGTGCGCGCTGGCCGCCGACGGCCGCGTCTACGGCCTGGTCGCCCCCGGTTACGAGCAGGCCGAGACGGCCGCCGCGGCCATCGCCGCCGGCGAGGGGTCCTTCACCGGCGCCGACCTGTCCACCAAGCTGAAACTGCTCGGCGTGGACGTCGCCTCCTTCGGTGACGCGCACGGCACCACCGAGGACTGCCTGGACGTCGTCTACGCCGACGCGCGCGCGGGCCTGTACAAGAAGCTGGTCATCGGCCGGGACGGCACACTGCTCGGCGGCATCCTGGTCGGCGACGCGGAGGCGTACGGCACCCTGCGCGCGCTCACCGGCTCGGTGCCCCCGGTCTCCCCCGAGTCGCTCGTCCTGCCCGCGGGAGCCGGCTCGGCGGTCCGGCTCGGCCCGTCCGCCCTGCCGGACGACGCGGTCGTCTGCTCCTGCCACAACGTCACCAAGGGCACGATCCGCGGCGCGGTCACCGAGCACCGCTGCGGGACCGTGTCCGAGGTGAAGAAGTGCACCAAGGCCGGTACCGGCTGCGGAAGCTGCGTGCAGGTGCTGGGCCGGCTGGTGGAGACCGAGCTGGAGGCGTCCGGTGTAGAGGTCGACAAGGGGCTGTGCGGCTGCTTCGCGCACACCCGCGAGGAGCTGTACGAGATCGTCCGCGCCCTGCGTCTCACCTCGTACCGGGAGCTGCTGGACGGTTACGGCCGTGCGGACGCCCGGGGCGGCGAGGGCTGCGAGGTGTGCAAGCCGGCCGTCGGCTCGATCATCGCCTCCCTCGCCCCGGCGATCGGCGCGAGCGGCTATGTCCTGGACGGCGAGCAGGCGGCCCTGCAGGACACCAACGACCACTTCCTCGCCAACCTGCAGCGGAACGGCTCGTACTCGGTCGTGCCGCGCATCCCCGGCGGGGAGATCGCCCCCGAGAAACTGATCGTCAT
The DNA here is from genome assembly GCF_009865385.1 of Streptomyces sp. SID486. Lineage (GTDB taxonomy): Bacteria > Actinomycetota > Actinomycetes > Streptomycetales > Streptomycetaceae > Streptomyces. The sequence continues at coordinate 10,941 of NZ_WWJT01000262.1, forward strand.
CGGCGAGGTCGCCCGGGACTTCGGCCTCTACACCAAGATCACCGGCGGTCAGCGGATCGACCTGTTCGGCGCCCGGGTGGAGCAGCTGCCGCTGATCTGGGCACGGCTGGTGGACGCCGGCTTCGAGTCGGGGCACGCCTACGGCAAGTCCCTGCGCACGGTGAAGTCCTGCGTGGGTTCCACGTGGTGCCGCTACGGAGTGCAGGACTCGGTGCGGATGGCGATCGACCTGGAGCTGCGCTACCGGGGCCTGCGGTCGCCGCACAAGCTGAAGTCGGCGGTCTCCGGCTGCCAGCGCGAGTGCGCCGAGGCGCGGTCGAAGGACTTCGGGGTGATCGCCACCGCGGGCGGCTGGAACCTGTACGTGGGCGGCAACGGCGGCGCCACCCCGCGCCACGCCGACCTGCTGGCCCAGGACCTGTCGGACGCCGAACTGGTGCGGCTGGTCGACCGGTTCCTGATGTTCTACATCCGCACGGCCGACCGCCTGGAGCGCACCAGCACGTGGCTGGAACGCCTGCCCGGCGGCCTGGAGCACGTACGGGACGTGGTGGTGCACGACTCGCTCGGCATCTGCGACGAGCTGGAGAAGCTCATGCGGGCGCACGTCGCCCACTACCGCGACGAGTGGGCGCAGACCGTGCGCGACCCCGAGAAGCTGGCCCGGTTCGTGTCCTTCGTGAACGCTCCGGACACCCCGGACCCGGTGGTCTCCTTCGTCCCCGAGCGCGACCAGATCAAGCCCGACCTGCCGCTGCTGGCCATCGGCCCGCGGCCCGCCGACGACGTCCTGGAAGGAAGCACCCGGCGATGACCCTGGCGATGGAGAAGACCGGCCTGAAGGTCCAGCTGAGGCTGGCGGACGCCTGGTTCACGGTCTGCGACCTGAGCGTGCTCACTCCCGGCCGCGGGGTGGCCGCGCTGCTGCCCGACGGCCGTCAGGCGGCCGTCTTCCGGGACCGCGCGGACCGGCTGTACGCCGTGGACAACCGCGACCCCTTCACCGGCGCGGCCGTCCTGTCCCGCGGTCTGACCGGCACCGACCGGGGCCGTGCGTTCGTGGCGTCCCCGCTGCTCAAGCAGCGCTTCGACCTGGCCGACGGGCGGTGCCTGGACGACGAGTCGGTACGGGTGGCCGTGTACGCGGTACGGACACTCGACATTTCTTGACCGAGCGTTCCAGTAAGCCTAGGCTGCCCGTCATGGCCAGGACCAAGGAATTCGACCCGGACGCCGCGCTGCAGTCGGCCCTGGAGCTGTTCTGGCGGCGCGGCTACGAGGCGACGTCGATGGCGGACCTGGTCGCGCACCTGGGCATCGGCAAGGCGAGCCTGTACGCCACCTTCGGCAGCAAGCACGAGCTGTACCTGCGGGCGCTGGACCGGTACGGACAGCTGCGGAACCCGCGGCTGACCCGCGAACTGTCCGGCCCCGGGCCCGCCCTGCCGGCCGTACGGGAGCTGGTCCGGCGGTTCGCCGCCGAGGCCACCGCGGAGGCGACCCGGGAGCGGGGCTGCCTGGTCACCAACACGGCGGTCGAACTGGCCCCGCACGACCGGGACGCCGCCCGCCGGGTCGAGCGCGAGTGGGACACCCTGGAGACGCTGCTGCACTCCGCCCTCGTCCGCGCCCGGGCGCAGGGCGAGCTGCCCGCGGACCGCGACCCGCTGCCCCTCGCCCGCACCCTGCTGGTCCTGCTCCAGGGGCTGCGGGTGGTGGGCAAGGCGTCCGCCGACCCGGCCCGGGCACGGGACGCGGCGGAGCAGGTCCTGGCGCTGCTGGCCTGAGCGCACGCCTTCACGGGGGCAGGCTTTTCCGGCCCGCAAACTGAACCGATCGGTCAAGAAAAGGGAACACGACCATGACGCACCGCTTCTCCGGCCGGACCGCCCTCGTCACCGGCGCCGGTTCCGGCATCGGCCGCGGCACCGCCCTCGCGCTCGCCCGGGAGGGCGCCCGGGTCGTCGTCGCCGGCCGGCGCCGCGAGCCGCTGGACGAGACCGTGGCACTGATCGAGGACGCCGGCGGCAAGGGACTCGCGGTCACCGCCGACGTCTCCCGCGCCGCGGACGTGCGGGCCCTGGTGGCCGCCACGGTCGACCGCTTCGGCTCCCTGGACGTGGCGGTGAACAACGCCGGCGTCCTGCAGGGTGGCGGCCGGGCCGTGGGCGACCTGGCCGAGGCGGACTGGCACCGGATGCTCGACGTCAACGTCACCGGTGTCTTCCTCGCCCTCCAGGCGGAGATCGCCCAGATGCGCACCCAGCCGGCCGGCGGCGCGATCGTGAACATCGCCTCCCGGATCGGCGTGCACAGCCGGCTGCGCGGCACCGCCGGATACGCCGCCGGGAAGGCGGCCGTGTCGGTCCTCACGCGGGGCGCCGCCCTGGACCACATCGCGGAGGGGGTGCGCATCAACGCCGTCAGCCCCGGACCGACCGCCACGGACATGTCCTTCAGGCCCGGGGAGACGGCGGCCGGCCGGGCCGCGCGGATGCGCGCCGAGGCTCCGCTCGGCCGGGTCTCCACGGTCGAGGAGGTGGCCGCCGCCGTGCTCTACCTGGCCTCGGACGACGCGGCCTCGGTGGTCGGCGCCGACCTCGTGGTCGATGGCGGCGCCACCGCCTGAGCCGCCTTCCGGCGTCCGGTCAGTCGATCCCGGACCGCTCCACCCCGGCCACGATCCACCGCTGGAAGACCAGGAACACCAGCAGCAGCGGCACGATCGACACGGCCGCCGCGACGAACAGCTCGTGCAGCCTGACCACCTGTGCGGTGGTGAACGAGGACAGGGCCACCTGCACCGTCCAGGCGCTCTGGTCCTGCCCGATCACCAGCGGCCACAGGAAGGAGTTCCACGCGCCGAGGAAGACGATCGTCCCGACGGCCGCGAACACCGGACGGGCGTTGGGCACGACGACCAGCCAGTACGTCCGCCAGTACCCGAGGCCGTCCACCTGGGCCGCGTCCTCCAGCTCCCGCGGGAACCCGAGGAAGTACTGCCGGAAGACGAAGCAGGCGAACGCGGAGAACAGCGTCGGGACGATCAGGCCGCGCAGCGTGGAGATCCAGCCCAGCGACGACACCAGCACGAAGCTCGGGACGAAGGTGACGGCCGGCGGGACGAGCAGGGTGCCCAGCACGCCGTAGAAGACCTTGTTCGCGTGCCGGTAGGGGATGCGGGCGAGGCCGTAGCCGGCCAGGGACGCCAGGAGGAGCGTGCCGAGGGTGGTGGCGACGGCGATCAGCGCGGAGTTGAGCAGAGACCGGGCGAACGGCACGGCCGGGTCGTCGAACAGCTCGCGTACGTTGCCCCACCTCAGCTCGGCCGGGAAGAACGTCCAGTCGGGCGAGGTGATGTCCCGGTCGCTCGACAGCCCGCCCCGCACCAGCAGGTAGAAGGGGATCAGGAAGAGCAGGGCGAGCGCGATCAGCAGCACCAGCCGCAGCGCCCGCCCGGCGCGCACCAGGGCGTCATCCACGGGCGTCCGTCCTTCCCAGGCGCAGCCAGCGCGCCTGCCCCACCGTGACCACCGCGACGACCAGTGCGAGGATCACCGCGCCCGCGCTGCCCAGCCCCAGGTCCTGCCCCTGGCCGAGGGCGGTGTAGTAGAGGTAGACCAGCGGCGGGCGGGCGTAGGGCGGATATCCCCGGGCGTCGGACAGCAGGTTGTAGAACTCGTCGAACGCCTGGAAGGCGTTGACGACGAGGAGCAGCAGCACCGCCACCGAGGTCGCGCGCAGCTGGGGCAGGGTGATGTGGCGCAGCACCGTCCAGCCGGGCCGGGCCCCGTCCACCGCCGCCGCCTCGTACAGCACCGGGTCGATCCGTTGCAGCCCGGCGAGGAAGAGGATCATGTAGAACCCGGCCTGCAGCCACAGCCGTACGGTCACGACGACCAGCCAGTACCAGGGCGGGTCGGGGGTGGACAGCCAGGCGACGGGGTCCGAACCGAACCACCCGAGCACGGTGTTCGCCAGCCCGAACCGCACGCCGTTGAAGACCGACATCTTCCAGATGAGCGCGGCCACGACGTAACTGCACGCGGCGGGGAGGAAGAAGACGGACCGGAAGAAGGCGCGGGCCCGCTGGACCCGGTTGACCATCAGGGCGAGGGAGAGGGCGAACACGTAGGTGACGGGCACGATGAAGGCGGTGAAGACCAGGAAGGTCCGCAGGCTGCCGACGAACGCGCCGTCCCGGAGCATCGTCGTGTAGTTGTCCAGGCCGACGAAGTCGGTGGGCGTGACGGTGTTGTGCGCGTCGAAGAAGCTCAGCCCCACGCTCCACAGCAGCGGAACGTAGGTGAACAGGCCGAGCCCGAGCGCGAACGGCCCGACGAACACCCAGAACCAGAGGGTCCCGCGCCGCCTCACGGCGTCTTCCTCCCGGTGTTCACGCGGTCGAGCTCGGCCCTCACCTTCCGTACGACGGCCCGCAGTTCACCCTCCGGGCCGGCCCCGTTCCGGATGATCCGGCTGAGCGCGTCCTGGTAGGCGGTCTGGCTCGCCGGGGTCCACAGCAGCGGCTGGGCGTACCCGTGCTCGGTGGTGAAGCGGACGGCGTCGGCGGCCGGTCCCTCGCGCAACCGGGTGGCCTTCTCGGCGAGGGAGATCCGGGCGGGGATGTGGAAGCCGTAGGACAGCGCGAAGTCCTGCTGGTGGTCGGTGCGTTCGACCCACAGCCACTTCACGTACTCCTTGGCGGCCTCCTCGTGCCCGCTGCGGGCGCTGACGGCGGCGCCGTAGGCCCCCACCGGTACGGTGGGCCGGCCGTGGTCGCCGTCTCCCGGGAACGGCAGCACCCCGAAGTCGTCGCCGAGCTCCTTCTGCACCTGGGGCAGCGCCCACAGACCGGACCACTGCATCGCGGTCAGGCCCTGGAGGAGGGCCGACGGGTCGGACCAGTCGGAGGGGGCGCCGAGCAGCAGGGACTCGTCGGCGTAGAGCCGGTGCAGCTTGCCGAGGGTGCGGGCGGCCGCAAAGTCGTCGAAACCGATCTCGCCGCCGTCGGTGACGAGCTGGAGCCCGGCCGCGTACAAGGGGGTGCCGCCGAGGACGCCCGCCCCGCCGTCGTTGCCGAGGAAGAGGCCCTTGGTCTTGCGGTCGGTGAGTCTGCGGGCGGCGTCCACGAGGGCGTCCAGCGTGGTGGGCGGTTCGACGCCCGCGGCCCTGAGCAGGCTCTTGCGGTAGTAGAGCAGCTGCATGTCGATGGTCTGCGGGATGGCCCAGACCTTGCCGTCGTACGTCTTCGGCGCGAGCACGGCCGGGTTGAAGTCGTCCTTCACCCCGTCCAGCAGCTCGGTGAGGTCGAGGATCTGGCCGCTCCGGATCTGGTCCAGCGTCGGCCCGTTGACCTCGAAGACGTCGGGGCCGGAATCGGTGAGCAGCGCGGCGGCGGTCTGCTGGTCGTAGTTGCCCGGCCGCCACTGCACACTGACGTGCGCCTTCCTGTAGCCGGCGGCGTAGCGCCGCACGGCCTGCTCGGCACCGGGCTCGCCGTACTGGTGGTACCACTGCGACAACTGCGGCCCCGAACCGCCGCCCCCGCGCCCGGTGTTCGACCCGCACGCGGTGAGGAGCCCGGCTCCCGCACCCACGGCCAGCAGGTTCCTGCGGCTGATGGTCATCGTGTGCCCCCTGACGTCCGTCATCGATGCACGGCCCAACGATCAACCATGCGCGGCGATTACGAAAGGGGGGTTGCGGCCGTGTGTCAGGCGTCCCGGGCAGCGGCGCGGCCGTCGACGTCCACGCCGGTCAGCCGGGCCGAGGCGGCCCAGAGGGCGGCCGAGGCCCGGTCGTCCAGGGTCCAGGGCGCCCGCCAGGACGGCGCCGGCGCCCCCCGCCACATCGCGAACGCGGGACCGAAGAAGGAGTCGGGCCGTACGCCGGGCGCGGTCGCCGCGTACAGCGTGGGCAGCGCCCCGGCCTCCGCCGACTGGGCGAAGACGCGGTTGGCCAGCTCCATCATCCGCTCGGCGCCGCGCCGCCCCTCCGCCCGTGGCCCTGCGGTCTGGAGACCGGTGGCCGCGTACCCCGGGTGCGCGGCGGCGGCCAGGAGGGAGCCGCCGCCGAGCCGGCGCGCCAGCTCGTGCGTGAACAGCAGGTTGGCGGTCTTGGACCGGGCGTAGGCGATCCAGCGCCGGTAGCCGGCACGGCCGCCGGGATCGCGCGGGTCGACGTCGGCGAGGGCGTGCAGCATGCTGGACACGGTCACGATCCGCGCGCCGGGAGCGGCCAGCAGCCGCGGCAGCAGCAGCCCGGTGAGGGCGAAGTGGCCGAGGTGGTTGACGCCGAACTGGGTCTCGAAGCCGTCGGCGGTCGTCCCGTACGGCACGGCCATCACACCGGCGTTGTTGACGAGAAGGTCGATCCGCTCGTCCGGCAGTGCGGCCGCGAACGCCCGTACGGACGCCAGCTCGCCGAGATCCAGCCGCCCGAACTCCGCCGTGGCTCCCGGGACTTCCGCCGCCAGCCGGGCCACGGCCTCGCGCCCCCGTGCCTCACTGCGGCACGCGAGCACCACCCGGGCGCCCTTGCGGGCCAGCTCGCGCGCGGTGACGTAGCCGAGTCCGCTGTTCGCACCGGTGACGACGGCGACGCGGCCACTGAGGTCGGGCATGTCGGCCGTACCCCACCCCGGTCCATTCCTCACGAATCCATCACCCTTCGTCCACGCCCGGCAGCCCGGTCCTACGGTCGGCGACACGTGCACCGTCCGGCACACGCACACGTACCACCGCCTGGGGGGACGCTATGACCAACCCGTACACGACGCCACCGGTACCACGACCACCGCACACCGCCCCACGCCGGGCGGCCGGGGACACGTCCGGGCAGGGGCTGCGCGCGCCGGTGGTCGGGGCGCTGTCGGGCTGCTGACGCGACGGGGGCCGGGACGGCCGGCGGCCCGGACGGCCGGCGCGTGTGGGTGGACGCCCCCCGTCAGGCAGCCGGGCGCACGCGAAGGGGCGGCACCCCCCGCACAGGGATGCCGCCCCTTCTCTTTCGTGGGCCGGAGCCGTCGGCGATCGGTGAGGGTCGGGGACCGACCGTCGGCTCCGGGGTCCGTGCTGCCCGGCCGGGCCTAGCGGTGGTCGCTGCCCGCCGACTGCGTCGCCGCGCGGCCGGCCTCCAGGCGGGCGACCGGGATGCGGAACGGGGAGCAGGAGACGTAGTCCAGGCCGACCTCGTGGAAGAAGTGGACCGACTCCGGGTCACCGCCGTGCTCGCCGCAGACGCCCAGCTTGAGGTCGGGGCGGGTGCGGCGGCCCGCTTCCGCGGCCGCCTTCACCAGGGAGCCCACGCCGTCCTTGTCGATCGTCTCGAAGGGCGACACACCGAAGATGCCCTTCTCCAGGTACGCCGTGAAGAACGAGGCCTCGACGTCGTCGCGGCTGAAGCCCCACACCGTCTGGGTCAGGTCGTTCGTGCCGAAGGAGAAGAACTCCGCCGCCTCCGCGATCTGTCCGGCCGTCAGCGCGGCGCGCGGCAGTTCGATCATCGTGCCGATCGCCAGCTTCAGTGCCGTACCCGTGGCCGCCTCGACCTCGGCGATGACCTGGTCGGCCTCCTCGCGGACGATCTCCAGCTCCTGGACCGTGCCGACGAGCGGGATCATGACCTCCGCGCGCGGGTCGCCCTTGGCCGCCTTGCGCTCGGCCGCGGCCTCCGCGATCGCGCGGACCTGCATGGTGAACAGGCCGGGGATGACCAGGCCGAGGCGCACGCCGCGCAGGCCCAGCATCGGGTTCTGCTCGTGCAGGCGGTGCACGGCCTGGAGCAGGCGCAGGTCGTTCTCGTGCGGCTCCTGGCGGGACTCGGCCAGGGCCACGCGGACGGAGAGTTCCGTGATGTCGGGGAGGAACTCGTGCAGCGGCGGGTCGAGCAGACGGACCGTCACCGGCAGGCCGTCCATCGCCTCGAAGAGTTCGACGAAGTCCTTCTTCTGTAGCGGCAGCAGCTCCGACAGGGCGGCCTGGCGCTCCTCCTCGGTGTCGGCGAGGATCAGCTTCTCGACCATCTCGCGGCGCTCGCCGAGGAACATGTGCTCCGTGCGGCACAGGCCGATGCCCTGGGCGCCGAACCGGCGGGCGCGCAGCGCGTCCTCGGCGTTGTCGGCGTTGGCGCGCACCCGCAGCCGGCGCTTGCGGTCGGCGAAGGCCATCATGCGGTGGACCGCCTCGACCAGCTCGTCCGCGTCGTCGGCGCCGGGGTGCATGCGGCCCTCGAAGTACTCCACGACCGGGGAGGGCACGACCGGCACCTCGCCCAGGTAGACCTTGCCGGAGGAGCCGTCGATGGAGATGACGTCGCCCTCCTCCACGACGTGTCCGCCGGGGACCGTCATCCGGCGGCGCTTGGTGTCGACCTCCAGCTCCTCGGCGCCGCAGACACAGGTCTTGCCCATGCCGCGGGCGACCACGGCCGCGTGGGAGGTCTTGCCGCCGCGCGAGGTCAGGATGCCCTCGGCCGCGATCATGCCGTCCAGGTCGTCGGGGTTGGTCTCGCGGCGGACCAGGATGACCTTCTCGCCGGAGCGGGACCACTTCACCGCCGTGTACGAGTCGAAGACGGCCTTGCCGACCGCCGCGCCCGGCGAGGCGGCGATGCCCCGGCCGACCTGCTCGGTCCTGGCGCTGTCGTCGAAGCGCGGGAACATCAGCTGCGCGAGCTGGGCGCCGGTGACGCGCTGGAGCGCCTCCGTCTCGTCGATCAGGCCCTGGTCGACGAGCTGGGTGGCGATCCGGAACGCGGCGCCCGCCGTGCGCTTGCCGACACGGGTCTGGAGCATCCAGAGCTGGCCGCGCTCGATGGTGAACTCGATGTCGCAGAGATCCTTGTAGTGGTTCTCCAGGGTCTCCATGATCTGCATGAGCTGGTCGTACGACTTCTTGTCGATCCGCTCCAGCTCGGCGAGCGGGACGGTGTTGCGGATGCCCGCCACCACGTCCTCGCCCTGCGCATTCTGCAGGTAGTCGCCGTAGACGCCCTGGTGGCCGGAGGCGGGGTCGCGGGTGAAGGCGACGCCGGTGCCGGAGTCGGGGCCGAGGTTGCCGAAGACCATCGAGCAGACGTTGACGGCCGTGCCCAGGTCGTGCGGGATGCGCTCCTGGCGGCGGTACAGCTTGGCCCGGTCGCCGTTCCAGGAGTCGAAGACGGCCTTGATGGCGAGGTCCATCTGCTCGCGCGGGTCCTGCGGGAAGTCCCGGCCGGCCTCCTTCTTCACGATCTTCTTGAAGGCGGTGACCAGCTTCTTCAGGTCGGCGGCCTCCAGGTCGGTGTCGACCGTGACCTTCTTGGCCTCCTTGGCCTTCTCCAGGGCCTCCTCGAACAGCTCGCCGTCGACGCCGAGGACGGTCTTGCCGAACATCTGGATGAGGCGGCGGTAGGAGTCCCACGCGAAGCGGTCGTCGCCGGCCTGCTTGGCCAGGCCCTGGACCGACTTGTCGGAGAGGCCGATGTTCAGGACCGTGTCCATCATGCCGGGCATGGAGAACTTGGCGCCGGAGCGGACGGAGACCAGCAGCGGGTCGTCGGCCTGGCCGAGCTTCTTGCCCATCTTCGCTTCCAGGGCGTCGAGGTGCGCACTGACCTCGTCACGCAGTGCCGCGGGCTCCTCACCGCTGTCCAGGTAGACCTTGCAGGCCTCCGTGGTGATGGTGAAGCCGGGAGGGACCGGGAGACCGAGGTTGGTCATCTCGGCGAGATTGGCACCCTTGCCGCCGAGGAGGTCCTTGAGGTCCTTGTTGCCCTCGGTGAAGTCGTAAACGAACTTCGCTACGTGGGGTTCTTTGTTTTCCGACACGGGTCTCGACTCCTTGAGGCCACGGTGGCTGCCCTGACGGCCAGGAACATACCCAGATCGAAGGTTCCTGGGTACGTCCACTTGCGCGTCATGCGCCTGTAACCACTCGTCCGCCAGCGGATCGAAAGTCAAAGCTTGGCAACGACTGACCGGAGTATGTGTTCACTTCTTGAAGGCAGCAGGGTCTCCAGGTGCCGTTTTTCGCTCACATGAGCGGACCTACTGCACGTCTGATTTCGATCGATGAACGATCAAGGGGTGGCACCGAGTGCCACCCCTTGAGGAAGTGCAGTCGTCCATGATCCGCTCATCTGAGCGCATCCCTTATCAAGGGTGGCGAGAATCACGCTGCCACAGCACGCCGGATTTCACCATGCGGACCGCCCGGACGTGCCGGGAAGGCCCCCGTCACACCCCCATCGCCGCGAGCCTCTCCTCCGCCCGCTCCGGCGCGTACAGGTGCTCCACCACCAGCGCTCCGGCGCCGATCAGCCCGGCCCGCTCCCCGAGCCGGGAGGTGACCACGTCCAGGTGGGCCGTGGAGCGGGGCAGCGCCCGCTGGTAGAGCAGCTCACGCACGCCGGTCAGGAAGGGTGTTCCGGCCAGATCTCCGGCGATCATCAGCACACCCGGATTGAGCAGCGTCACGACCGTCGCCAGCACGTCCCCGACCCGGCGCCCGGCCTCCCGGGCGAGCGCGGCGGCCTCCGGGTGCCCGGCGGCCAGCAGGTCCCGCACGTCCGAGCCGGAGGCGGCCGGCACCCCGGACGCGGCCAGCCGCCGGGCCACGGCACCGCCGCTGGCGACCGCCGCGAGACAGCCGTACGAGCCGCAGCGGCAGAGGGCGTCGGCGCCGACCCGGATGTGCCCGAGGTCGCCCGCGCCGCCGTCGACGCCCCGGTAGATCGAGCCGTCCACGACGACCCCGGCACCGATGCCGGTGGAGACCTTCACCAGCACGAAGGCCGTGCAGTCGGGATGTCCGGTGCGCTGCTCCCCGTAGGCCATGAGGTTGGCGTCGTTGTCGACCAGCACCGGCAGCCCCGGGGCGCCACCGTGCTCGGCGAAGGCACGGGACAGCCGGCCGCGTATGTCGTAGCCGTCCCAGCCGGGCATGATCGGCGGCTGGACCACCCGGCCGCTCGCGCGGTCCACCGGGCCCGGCACCGCGAGTCCGATCCCGCAGACCTCCGAGGCCCGGTGCCCGGCCTTGGCCAGCAGCTCGGCGAACCGGTGGCCCAGTTCGCCGAGGACCTCCTCCGGGCCGTCCTCGACCACCAGCGTGCCGGCGTGCTCGGCGAGGATCTCGCCGGTCAGCGAGAGCACGGCGGTGCGGGCGTGCCGGGTGTCCAGGTCGGCGGCGAGGACCACCGCGTGGGAGTCGTCGAACTCCAGGGTGATGGACGGGCGTCCGCCGAGCGGTGAGCCGACCGCGCCGCCGGCTCCCTCGCGCAGCCAGCCCGCCCGGAACAGCCGGTCCAGGCGCTGGCCCACGGTGGCCCGGGACAGCCCGGTCGCCTGCTGGAGCGCTCCGCGCGTCACGGCCCGGCCGTTACGCACGAGTTCGAGCAGGTCACCGGCGCCCGCCTGGGCTCCACCCCGGCCGGTCCTGCCCTGACGCCCGGTCATGCGCACCCCTTCCTGCCCTGACACCCGGTCGTGCGCACCTCCGTCGTTCCCTGACACCCGGTCATGCGCACCCCCTCCGTGCCCTGACGTCCGGCCATGCGCACCCTCTTCGTGCGCTGACGTCCGGCCATGCGCACCCTCTTCGCGCCCTGACGTCCGGTCATGCGCACCCCCTTGTGCTTCCCAAGTCCGCATTACATAGTGGGTTTTGCGTGTTAAATAGACGTAACCCTACGGTGGCCGCAGCCGGACCCGGCCGGCCGGACGTCTTCGGGGAGCCCCGAGTGGACCGCACCGCCCAGCTCACTGCCCGTGCCACAGCCTTCGAGACCGCGTGCGATCCACCGGCCACGCCTGCGCCCCCGCACGTCAGGGCCGCCCGGGTCCTGGAGGCGAACTGGACGGGCCGTTCGACGGTGCCCTCCCGGAACCTGTATCCGCACCAGTGGTCCTGGGACTCCGCGTTCGTCGCCATCGGGCTGCGGCACGTCTCACCGCTGCGGGCCCAGACCGAGCTGGAGACGCTGTTCACGGCCCAGTGGGCCGACGGACGCGTCCCGCACATCGTCTTCAACCCCTCCGTACCGCTCGACGCGTACTTCCCGAGCCCCGACTTCTGGCGCTCCTCCACCGCCGGACGCACCGCGGGCGCCCCGCGCACCGTACAGACCTCCGGCATCGTGCAGCCACCGGTGCACGCACTGGCGGTCTGGCTGGTGCACCGCACCGACCCCGCCCTGTCCCGTACCCGCGGGTTCCTGGCCCGGATGTACCCGCGGCTGGCCGCCTGGCACCGGTATCTGCTGCACCGGCGGAACCTGGGCGGCGCCGGACTGGCCTGCGTGGTCCACCCCTGGGAGCAGGGCATGGACAACAGCCCCTGCTGGGACGCCCCGCTGGCCCGGGTCACCCCGGCCCCGGCCCGCTCCTTCCACCGCGCCGACCTCGACCACGGCGCGCCCGGCGACCGGCCGACGGATCTGGACTACGGGCGGTACGTGCGGCTGGCCGCCGACTACCGGGACGGTGGGTACCGGGACGGCGGACACCGTCACGGCGGACACCGTCACGGCGGACACGGCGACGGCGGGGGCGGGGGCGGGTTCGCCGTGGAGGACCCGGCGTTCAACGCCCTGCTCATCGCCTCCGAACTGGCCCTCGCGCGGATCGCCGAGGAACTCGGCGCGTCCGGCGCCGCCCGGCGGGCCCGCGCCGGGCGGCTGACGGAGGCTCTGGTGGCGCGGCTGTGGGACGGGCGGGCCGGCCTGTTCCGGCCCCGGGACCTGCCCGGCGGCGACACCCTCGTACCCGGGCGCGGTGTCTCCGGACTGATCCCGCTGCTCCTGCCCGGGCTCCCCCGGGACATCGCCGCCGCCCTCGTCCGCACCGTCCACGGGCCGCACTTCTCGCTCGGCGGCCGTACCCGGCTGGTACCGAGCTACGACCTCCTCGGGGAGGCGTTCGACCCGCACCGGTACTGGCGCGGCCCGGCCTGGTTCAACACGAACTGGCTGCTGGAGCGCGGGCTGCGCACGCACGGCGAGAAGGCCGCGGCCGACGCCCTGCGCGCGGCGGTGCTGCACCTGGCCGGCACCACCGGCTTCGCCGAGTACGTCGACCCGTACACCGGTGAGGCCCGCGGCGCGTCCGGCTTCAGCTGGACGGCGGCACTCGCGCTCGACCTTCACCACCGGGGGTCCGCCCCACACGAGCGTCAAAAGCTGGACAAGAGCCCACAAAACGACGTGTCCGCCTCGGGCGCCGGCACGTTCGGCACAAGGGACAGAGGAGGGGACCTGGGATGACGGACCGGCATCATCTGCTCGTGCACGGCGCCACCTTCGCCGCCGTGGGCGACCGTGGTGACATCAGCGGGGTGCGCGGCGGCAGCTCCCCGGACGGGCTGTTCGTGCGGGACGCCCGGCACCTCAGCCGCTGGCAGCTCACGGTCGACGGCGCGGTGCCCGAGGTGCTCGCCCCGGTGGCGGACGAGGACGTGGCCCGGTGCGTGCTCGTCCCGCGCGGCGGCCGCCAGGAGCCGCCCGCCCACACCCTCTTCCGGGAGCAGGCCGTCGGGGACAGCTCCTTCGTGGAGTCCGTGCGGGTGACCAGCAACCGCCCGGTGCCCACCACCGTCCGGCTCGCGCTCACCGTCGACGCCGACTTCACCGACCAGTTCGAGCTGCGCTCCGACCACCGCACCTACGTCAAGGCCGGCGCCGTGCGCTCGCGTCACGTCCTCAGCGACGGCATCGAGTTCGACTACCGGCGCGCCGAGTGGCGGTCCTGTACGACGATCACGGCCGAACCGGCCCCCGACGCCGTGGAGGAGACGGGCACCGGCGCCCGCCGCCTGGTGTGGACCCTCGATCTCGCACCGCACGGCACGACCGAGCTGCTGCTGCGGGTGATCGCCCGCCCGCACGGGGAGAGGCGCGCCCTGCGCGTGCCCCGGGACCCCGCCGCGGTGCGCCGGCAACTCGGCTCGGCACAGGACGCGTTCGTGGAGGGCGTGGCCTTCCCGGCCGGCTGGCCGGAGCTGGCCTCGGCCTGTGCCCGGGGCCTCGCCGACCTGGCCGCGCTCCAGGTCCCGGCCACCGGACCCGACGGCGAGGAACTGCACGTGCCGGCGGCCGGCGCCCCCTGGTACCTCACCCTGCTGGGCCGCGACGCTCTCCTCACCTCCCTCTTCGCCCTGCCCTACCGCCCCGGGCCGGCCGCCGCCACCCTCCTCGCCCTGGCCGCCACCCAGGCGACCGGCACCGGCACGTCCCCGGTCGCCCAGCCCGGCAAGATCGTGCACGAGGTACGGCACGGGGAGCTGGCGCACTTCGGCCAGGTGCCCTTCCGCCGCTACTACGGCTCGGTCGACGCCACCCCGCTGTTCCTGATCCTGCTCGGCGCGTACGTCGAACGGACCGGGGACACCGCACTGGCCCGCCGCCTGGAGCCGCACGCCCGCGCCGCCGTGGGCTGGATGCTGGACCACGGCGGGCTGACCTCGCGCGGCTACCTCGTCTACCGCGCCGACGCGGGCGGCCTCGCCAACCAGAACTGGAAGGACTCCCCCGGCGCGATCTGCTGCGCCGACGGCACCCGGCCCACCGGCGCGGTGATGGCGGCGGGCGCCCAGGGGTACGCGTACGACGCGCTGCGCCGCACGGCGGCCCTGGCACGCGCGGTGTGGGCCGACGGGACGTACGCCGGGCTGCTGGAGCAGGCCGCGGCCGACCTCCGCGACCGTTTCCAGCGGGACTTCTGGATGCCGGAGCGGTGCTTCCCGGCGCTGGCCCTGGACGGGCAGGGCCGCCGGATCGACGCGCTGGCCTCCGACGCCGGGCATCTGTTGTGGTCGGGGCTGCTGGACAAGGAGTACGGCGAGGTGGTGGGCCGGCGGCTGCTGGAGCCGGACTTCTTCTCCGGCTGGGGGGTGCGCACGGTGGCCTCCGGCCAGCCCGCCTACCATCCGCTGTCCTACCACCGCGGTTCCGTCTGGCCGCACGACAACGCGCTCATCACGCTGGGACTGGCGCGGTACGGACTGCACGACGAGGCACGGACGGTGGCCAACGCCCTGGTCGACGCGGCGACGGTGACCGGGCACAGACTGCCGGAGGTACTGGCGGGGTACGGGCGGGACACCCACGCCGAGCCGGTGCCCTATCCGCACGCGTGCGGCCGGGAGGCCCGCTCCGCGGCGGCACCGCTGGCCCTGCTGACGGCCGTGGGGGGTGTCTAGCCGCGCGGACCTGGCACGCGGCCGGCCCTGTTGACCAGGTGTTTGCCCGGGCGGGGTGAACAGTGGCCCGCGGGGAGCCGTACGGGAGGGCGGTCGACGGGCTGCGTAGGGAAGGACTCCGGGTTGTCTCAGGACATGAGCACACGCCAGCCGGCAACAGAGGAAGCGGAACCCGGGGAGGCTTCCGGCCCCCCGCCCGCCGGGCCCGCCTTCCGGCGCCCGCCCTGGGCCCGGTGGTCCACGTGGGCGGCGTGGGGCCGGCGCTGGCGGGAGCAGCATCCCCGCGGTGCCCGGAACCTGTCCGTCACCCTCACCGTGCTCGCCGCCGCGCTCGTCGTCGCCGCGCTGGTGATGCCCGACTCCCTCGTCCGGCTGGAGCCCCGCGCCTTCCTGCGGCTGCCGGCGGAAGCCGTCGTGGGGGCCGCCGTGCTGCTCGCGCTGCCGCGCCGGCCCCGGGTGGCGGTGGCCGCGGTGTCCGGGGTCCTGCTCGGGGTCACGACCGTGCTGAAGGCGCTCGACATGGGCTTCGGCCAGTACCTCGGCCGCAGGTTCGACGTCATCCTCGACTGGAGCCTGTTCGGCGACGCGGAGTCGTATCTGGAGGACTCCCTCGGCCGCACCACCACCCTGGCCGCCGTGGCCGGGGTGATCGCCCTGGTCCTGCTGCTCCTCGTGCTGCTGGCACTGTCCGTGGTCCGGCTGAGCGGCCTCCTCGCCAGGCACCCCGGCACCGCGACCCGGGGCACCCTGGTCGCCGGGGTCGTCTGGATCACCTGCTCCTCCCTCGGCATCCAGGTGGCGGGCGTGCCGCTCGCCGCCGACGGGACGGCGACGGCGCTGCAGGACCAGGCCCGCCGGATCTCGGACACCCTCCACGACGAGGCGGAGTTCCGGAAGGTGGCCCGGGTCGACGCCTTCGGCGGCACCCCGGGCAGCCAGCTGGTGCCCGCGCTGCGCGGCAAGGACATGATCTTCACGTTCATCGAGAGCTACGGCCGGAGCGCGATCGAGGACCCGGTCATGGCGCCGGGTGTGGACCGGACCCTGGACGTGCGGACCAAGGCCCTGGCCAGGGCCGGGTTCCACGCCAAGAGCGGCTGGCTGACGTCGGCGACCTACGGCGGCAGCAGCTGGCTCGGTCACTCCACGACCATGTCCGGTCTGTGGGTCAGCAACCAGCAGCGCTACCGCACCGTCATGGCGAGCGACCACATGAGCCTGACGGACGCCTTCAGGAAGACCGGCGCGTTCGACACGGTCGGGGTGATGCCGGGGGTGCAGAAGGGCTGGCCGGAGCAGAAGTGGTACGGCCTGGACAAGGTCTACAACGCCTTCGAACTCGGCTACCGCGGGCCCAAGTTCAGCTGGTCGACGATGCCGGACCAGTACGCGCTCCAGCAGTACCAGGAGCGGGTGCACAGCAAGCGGCCGGCCGCCGGCAGGTCGCGGATGTCGCTGCTCATCCTGACCTCAAGCCACCAGCCGTGGGCGCCCATCCCGAAGATGGTCGACTGGGACCGGCTCGGTGACGGCTCGGTCTTCAAGGGCATCGAGGCGGCGGGTGACAAGCCGGAGGACGTCATCGCCGACACCACCCGGTCCCGGGAGGAGTACGGCAAGTCGGTCCAGTACTCGGTGACCGCGCTGACCGAGTGGCTGGAGCGTTACGGCTCCAAGGACACCGTGCTGGTGTTCCTCGGCGACCACCAGCCGATCGCCCGGGTCAGCGGCAACCACGCCAGCCGTGACGTGCCGGTGTCAGTGGTCGCCAAGGACCCGAAGGTGCTGGACAGGATCGCCGACTGGGGCTGGACGGACGGCCTGCGCCCCGCCCATGACGCACCGGTGTGGAAGATGAGCGCCTTCCGGGACAAATTCCTGACGGCATACGGCTCCACCCCCCACCCCAGAACCGACTGACCCCCCGACACCACCCGCCCCGCCG
>NZ_WWJT01000263.1 GCF_009865385.1 Streptomyces sp. SID486
CCGCCGATCGCCGTCATGCAGATCACGGACAACCTCACCAGGAGATCCCGCCACGCTCCCGGGCGCCGAGGGCCTCGGCCGAGGCCGTGCCGACCGACTGGGAGGTCGCCACGTCCGGCACTCAAGCCTCTGACTGCTCGTCATGCCCCAGCAGGGGCCTGCGGGGAGGCGTAGGAGTGGCTGACGACGACCTTGCCGAAGGGAGCGCCGGTCGCGTATTGCCAGTAGGCGTCCACGGCTGCATCGAGGGGAAGACACGGTCGATCACGGGCCGTAGTCCGTGAGGCTCGATGAAGGCGTTCATCACGGTGAACTGGGCGCGGCTTGCGACGGCGACGGTCCGGACGGTGGCGCCGGAGGCGCACAGGGCACCGGTGTCGAGCGGCACGGCGGCCTTGCCGACAAAACCGACGCACGCGATCGTGCCCGCCAGGGCGTCAAGTTCAGTTCTTACTGGCCGCCTTTCAGCCGCCGGGGTACCTCAAGCCTCCCATTCCGGCTGCCGACCGGCTGTGCTCCTGTGTCGGCCTGCCGGAGCTGGGCTGCGGCTGGGAGAGGCGCCCCGAGGTCGACGTATGCCCGACAGCGCCGGGGGAGTTGCGCCGCCCTGTGTCCGTGACGCCGGCGCGGCGGTGCCGTGACAACAACGCCTCATTCCCCCTGCAACGCTACGTCGGTGATCTCTACAGACACCCTGGTGCCAGCCGAAGCAGTACTGATCGAGGATGGCGTGTAGTTCAATCTGGTCTGCCTCGACAGCTCGGCTGTCTCGATCACCGGGCCGGACTCGTCACCGTGGATTTCGTAGGTGATCTCGTACACGGCGTGAGGGTTGATGCTTGCGCTGTCGCCCAGATAGGTGAGGCTCGGTTCGAGCGTCATATTGCAGCCCGCTGACCCGAAGCACTGCCGCTTGGTGGTGCGCAGCTTGATCGTGAAACTGTTGACAGTGATCCCGGCATACCTCGGCGCGGGATCATCAGAGGCTGCGTTTGTCACCTCTTCAGCCGGAGTCTCGACCGCGGCTGGCTTGCTGTCGTTGTCAGTGGCCTGCACAACCACCACCCCAGTGGCCACGACCGCAGCGATGACAGCGACAGCTGAGCCGATGATGACGAGGTTCGTGCGGGAATTCTTCGGTCTCAGCGGCGGGGGCGGCGAAGCACTGGGCATCGGAGGCGTGTGTGTCGTGTCATTCATAGGTCCCCCAGGGATCGCGCGATGACGAAATCATGCGGCTGGTGCCTCGGAATGCGATGTGGATGTAGTCAACCTGTGACCCGAATGAGAGGGCTTCGCGTGGGAGGCACCGATCTCTCAGGCTGCGGCAAGCGGGCACGACTCGCGGTGCCGTGGCTGCCCCGGCCGCGCAGGTGGCGGAGCCGGACCCGTTAGCCCGCCTGGGGATGGCCAGCGATCCTGGAGCCGCGCGCCGCTCGTGCAACCGGGGAGGCGGCTGTGCGTGGCCGGCACTGTCGGAAGCAGAGTGATCGAAAAGAGTTTGCGGACGAGGGCCGCGGTTGGATAGACGTTACCGCCGGACCCCCACCACGAAGGTTGACGGGCCACGACAGTGAGAGGAGAGATAAGCCCATGATCCCCATGATCACCGCGCTTGTGTCCTCCCGGGATGCGGACCGCGTCTGACCCCGGAGCGGACGGGCGCCTTCACCGGAGCGTGCCTTGACCGTGAAAACGAACGACGTGACCATGCGCCCGATCACCGGACGCGAAGAAGTCGACCTCTTCTCCCAACTGCCTTACGTCCTCAACGAAGAATTGGCGGACGACCTTGCCGACGGCCGCCGACGTCCCGAGTGGATGTGGGTCGCCCTGCGCGGTGACCGCCTGCTCGCCAGAACAGCCTGGTGGAGTCGGTCAGGCGGCGACGCACCACTCACCCTGGACATCCTCGACATCGAAGACAGCGCCTCGGGCTCCCATCACGTGGACATCGGAGTGCATCTTCTGCAGACCGCCATGGCCGCTGTCCTCCCGAACAGGTCGCGTCCCCCTGAGTACAGCCGTCTCATCCCGCCGGACTGGCGTGAGAACGCGGTGACGAGACAAGCCGTCGAAGACCGCATGACGGTACTTGAACGGACCGGTGCCCGGCTCTTCGTCGAACGACTGCGCCTGGAGTGGCGTCCGGAATCGCCCGTTCCTGAGCGAAGCCGGCGCCTCACCTTCCGGCCGGTCCACAATGGCGAAGAAATCGTGGCTCTGATGGCCTCGGTCCTTGACGGGACGCTGGACGCACATGGCCGTGACGACCTGACCCGGATGTCAGTGCACGAAGCGGCCGTCCGGCACTACGAAGACGAGCTGGCGCGCTACACCAGCCCGCGGTGCTGGTGGCGAATCGCAGCACTGCCCCACGGAGAGCCAGTCGGGTTCGTCATTCCGGCCCGCAACGACTACAACGCGATCATCGCCTATATCGCAGTCCTGCCCTCACACCGCGGCAACGGCTACATCGACGACATTCTCGCCGAGGGCACTCGAATCCTTGCCGAACAGGACGTCCCCCACATCCGCGCGTCCACAGACCTCGGCAACATCCCGATGGCGAACGCCTTCCAGCGCGCTGGATACATCAATTTCGGGCGTGAGATCACCATGACCTGGACCTGACCGACCACTGGGCGTGGGCTCCGCAGACGGTGTCCCCGCCACCCCCGATCATCAGCACATCAACAAGGGGGCATGCAACACATGCCAACGCGCTCACCCGGCGCGTCACGGGCACGGTCGGTAAAACCCTGGCCAGCACGCCACCGCAGTGAGCAGGAAACCGCTGACAGCCTTGCGCATGGACATGATTCGAGAAGGCTCCAAGGCCAGGTACGGGCCGAGCTGGACGAGTTCGCTGTCGCCGATCGAGTCCTTGAGCGGGTCAGCGAGCAACTCGCCGATGAGCGCGCCTCGGCCGCGGCGGCGCCCGGGCAGGTGGGTGGCCGGGCGGTGATGCTGATCCCGCACCGCACGTCAGGTGTGAGGGAAGCCGCTCTCCCATCGAACTACCAGCGCAGTCTCATCGCCGTGCGGCACGGCCCGGGACCGATGATGGCCGGCAGGTCGGTGAGATGCTGGGGGGTGGATGTCGGCGTGCGGGCCAAGCTGGAACCGCTTCGCGGGAAGTTGGTCCGACTGGCCGATCGGGGTTTGCTGCGCGAACTGCCCAACGGGGCGGTTCGCTTCCTGTCCACGTCGAGGACCCTTACCCGCCTGCCTACCAGTGCCGTCTACCGCTGTCCACGCACATCGTCAACCACCTCGCCGATCTGCTCCGGCGACACCTGAAGGCGATACGGTCCCGGTGGCGGCCACTTCCGCCCGGACGGATCGCTGTGATCGTCCTGCCGTCCTCGGTCACGACCAGGGCCTGGCCGACATGGCCGGCGGTGACAACGTCTCCGAGTCCACCGTCCGCCGCTGGCGCGACGAGCTGATCACCTTGCTCGCCGCCCAGGCACCGGGCCTGGACCGCGCCCTGAAGAAGGTCGTCCTGAACAACGGCACCCTCATCCCCGCCCAGCGGCGCACCGAACGAGCCGACCGGCGGAACTACTCCGGCAAACACCGCCATCACGGACTGCACTTCCTCACCCTTGACTGACAAGCAGGGCCGCTTGATCTGGATATCCGCCGCCCGGCCCGGCCGCGCTCAGGGTCGACTCCGGGAGCCCTTCGGAGGTTGACGTGAGGTCAGAGCGCCTGCGGAGTGAGGATCGCAGGTTCGGTCCCGCGAGGTAGAGGCCGCAGGTGCAGCCGGGGGGCACGTGGAAATAACCGGTTGCCTGTTGGCGATGGTGGTGGATGCAATGTCCGCCATGATCACCCTGGTGCGCCCGCCACGGTGAGATGAGCTGAACGCGTACTACCTGACCTTGCCGCTCTGCGCACCGAGCGGGCTGCAACCGACTCGTCACAAGGGAGACGCCACGCATGAGTACGCCACCATCGCCTACACGCGCGGAGCGGACTGACGGATCGCCCATCCGGATCGGCGCTCTCGTTCCGCTGACTCGGCCCGGCTGGGTCGAGGCGGGCCGACACTTGCTCGCCGGACTGGAGCTGGGCGTTCGCGAAGTCAACGAGGTAGGCGGTATCAGCGGAAGGCCACTTGAGCTGGTGGTTCGAGACACCGCGGCTGATCCACAGAGGGCCGCGGCGGCCGTGGACGAATTGGCCGGCCTGGGGGTGGCCGCCTTGGCGGGGGAGTACCACAGCGTCGTCGCGCGCGCCGCTGCCGGTAGGGCCGACGCCCTGGGCCTCCCATTCCTCTGCTCTTCGGCGGTTCTCGACGCGCTCACCGAACAGCCGACGGAATGGGTCGCGCGCCTCTCCCCGCCGCAGTCCCGCGGCTGGCAGGTCTACGCGGACTTCCTCCTCGGCGCGGGCCACCGCCGCATCGCCGTAGCGGCCCAGCCGAGTGTCTACTGGGCAAGCGGTACCCGCATTTTGCGGGACCACCTCGCTGCACGCGGCGGCACCGTCGTCGAACTCGACATGAGTGCGCTCACCCCCGATGACGTGTGCGACGAACTCGCCGACAATCGGGCGACGGCCCTTCTTCTGCTGGTCGGTCACCCGGATCCGGCAGTGCCGATCGTCAGATCCGTCCGCGGCGACCAGCGCCTCGCCGATATCTTGATCGGTGCTCCGGCCGGGCAACCGGAGTTCGCCGAATGGGCGACATCGCTGGGCGACGACGGTGCCGGCGTCCCGTTCTTGCGCTACCTGCCCGAGGACCTCAGCCCACTCGGTGCACGAGTCGAGAAGGCCCTGCGCGAGCAGTTGGGCGAAGCGCCCTCATTCGTCGCCTACGAGGGCTACGACACGGTCACCGTCCTCGCCGGTGTGCTGCGTTCTCACGGCGCGGACCGGGCGCGCATCGCCGAATCCTGGCCGCGTGTCGTGGTCGTCGGCACCCGCGGGCAGATCCAGTTCTCCCGCGCGCCGGGCATCAGCGTTTGGCAATGGGCTGGGACGCCGATCCAAGTCGTTGATCGAGATCCGGCGGAACCCGGTCGCTTTCGGATCCTTCACGCCAGCTGAGCTGAGCTGAGCTGAGGTGAGGTGAGCACGGAGGTCCGACTACCCAGATCTGTCCGAACTTGGGGCGCCCCCGACGGTCCTCTCGTCAGCCTGGACCGCGCCCTCGAAGGTCGGCGGCGGCCTTTAAACGCCTCCCACACGGCTCTGGGCCTGCTGCTGGGCGAGCTGCTCCACCCGGGCGTCGTGTGCCCTGAGCGCCTCCAGCAGGGTGACTGGGCGTCCCGAAGAAGGAACCGCGGCCAGCACAGCCCGCCGCAGAAGACGCCCTGTGCGCCGCGCTGCGGGCTACGGACGCCCCTCGTGCCCTCCGGGACCACAGGGCGCAGCGCTGATTCAGCCGCGGGCGGGCGGGAGCCCGCCGGTGGCCACTGGCGCGGCAGCCTTCGCCGCAGCCAGCCTGGCCATGTCACGGCCGGTGGGCGGGGCGCGGGCGTGCCCGAGACGAGAGTGAGATGGTCACACCTGCTGAGCAACAGTGCCGGGGAGCCGTGACCGCACCGCCCCCGGCGATCGCCTTGTTGGTTCCGCGGTCTCCGTGTGGGTACCGGGCCGGCGGGTAGCCGGTGGGCGTGACCGCATCCGCCATCGCCGTCCTCGACATCGACGGGACACTCATCGACTCCAACTACCACCATGCCCTCGCCTGGTACCGGGCACTGCGCTCGGTGGGCGAGATCTATCCGGTGTGGCGGCTGCACCGGCTGATCGGGATGGGCGGGGATCAGGTGGTCACCGCTGTCGGTGGCGAGGAACTGGAGCGCCGGGTGGGCGACCGGGCGAGGGAGCAGCAGGGCAGGGAGGTCGACGAGCTGCTGGAGGAGATGGCGCCGTTGCCCGGTGCTCGCGATCTCCTCGTGGCGGTCAAAGAGCGCGGTCACCGGCTGGTGCTGGCCAGCTCTGCTCAGCAGCGTCACGTGGAGGTCTTTCTGGACATGCTGGGCGCCCGTGACATCGTCGACGACTGGACCACCAGCGCCGATGTGGAGTCCTCCAAGCCGGCGCCGGATCTGCTGCAGGTGGCGCTTCAGAAGTCGGGAGCACCGCCCGACGCGTCGAGTGTGATGGTCGGCGACTCGGTGTGGGATGTTGAGGCGGCCAAGAGAGCGGGGATGCCGGCGATCGTCGTCCGTTCCGGCGGCTTCGGGGACGACGAGCTGCGGAAGGCCGGCGCCATCGCCCTCTATGACACCCCCGGCGACCTCGCGAAGGCACTGGACGACACCCCACTCGCCTGACGCCCTCACCGTCGCCGGGCCCCGCCCGGTTGCGGTGCCAGATACCGGCCGCGCCGTGAAAAGCATCTACCGTCCCACCCCCGAGGGAGTACCGCCACCGATGACCGCCAATGAGGCAGACCCCGCCACCGAAGCGACGAGCACCCGCCCCGAGGCTCCCGCCGAGGCCGCGAGTGACGCACCCACCGGCAACCCCTTCCAGCCGCACCCCACCCTCCCCGAAGGGATGGGCGATCTCGACCGCCGCGCGATCGACACCGTGCGCGTGCTGGCGATGGATGCCGTACAGAAGACCGGCAACGGCCACCCCGGCACCGCGATGAGCATGGCCCCCACCGCCTACCTGCTGTTCCAGAAGTGGCTGCGCCACGACCCGGGCGATCCGAACTGGGTCGGCCGTGACCGCTTCGTGCTGTCGATGGGGCACTCGAGCCTCACCTTGTACATTCAGCTCTTCCTGTCCGGCTACGGCCTGGAGCTGGCCGACCTTCAGGCGCTGCGCACCTGGGGCTCTGTGACCCCGGGCCATCCCGAGGTCAACCACACACCGGGGGTGGAGACGACGACCGGTCCGCTCGGCCAGGGCGTCGGCAACGCCGTCGGCATGGCGATGGCCGCCCGCCGCGAGCGCGGTCTGCTGGACCCCGACGCCCCCGAGGGCGAGAGTGTCTTCGACCACACGATCTGGGCGTTCGCCTCCGACGGCGACCTGGAGGAGGGTGTCAGCGGCGAGGCGTCATCGCTGGCCGGCACTCAGGAGCTGGGCAATCTGGTCCTGGTCTACGACGCCAACCGGATCTCGATCGAGGACGACACCGACGTCGCGTTCACCGAGGACGTCGGCAAGCGGTACGAGGCTTACGGCTGGCACGTGCAGCACGTCGACGACGGCGAGGACCTGGCCGCGGTCGACCGCGCGCTGGCCGCTGCCCGGGCCGAGACCGGCCGCCCGTCGATCATCGTGCTGCACACGATCATCGGCTGGCCCGCGCCGAACAAGCAGAACACCGGCGCGGCCCACGGATCCGCGCTGGGCGAGGACGAGGTCCGGGCGACCAAGGAGATCCTCGGCTTCGACCCCGACAAGACTTTCGAGGTAGACCCGGAGGTGCTCGAGCACGCCCGCCGGGTCGCCGAGCGCGGCGCGCAGGCGCACGCGACATGGCAGCAGCGCTTCGACGCGTGGCGGGCCGGCAACCCCGACGGTGCCGCGCTGCTTGAGCGGCTGTCCACCCGTCGGCTGCCGCAGGGTTGGGCGGACGACCTGCCGGTCTGGGATGCCGATCCGAAGGGCGTGGCGACCCGGAAGGCTTCCGGCGAGGTCCTCGCCGCCCTGTACCCGGTCCTGCCGGAGCTGTGGGGTGGTTCGGCCGACCTGGCGGAGAGCAACAACACCGCGGTCAAGGGGGAGGCTTCGTTCCTGCCCGAGGACCGGCAGACCAAGATGTGGTCGGGCGGCCCGTACGGGCGCACGCTGCACTTCGGCGTCCGCGAGCACGCCATGGGCGCGATCATGAACGGCATCGCGCTGCACGGCGGGACCCGCGTGTACGGCGGCACGTTCCTCACCTTCTCCGACTACATGCGCGGTGCGGTGCGGCTGGCCGCGCTCATGCAGCTCCCGGTCACCTACGTGTGGACGCACGACTCCATCGGGCTGGGCGAGGACGGCCCCACCCACCAGCCCATCGAGCACTACGCGGCGCTGCGGGCCATCCCCGGCCTGGACTTCGTCCGCCCGGCCGACGCCAACGAGACCGCGGTGGCCTGGCGCACCATCCTCGGGCACAACGACCGCCCGGCCGGACTCGCCCTGTCCCGGCAGAACCTGCCCGTCTTCGACCGCACACGGTTCGCGTCGGCCGAGGGCGTCGCCCGGGGCGGCTACGTGCTGGCCGAAGCCTCCAGCGGCAGTCCCGAGGTCATTCTGATGGGCACCGGAAGCGAGGTGCAGATCGCCGTCGCCGCCCGGGAGACGCTGGAGGCCGACGGCATCCCGACGAGGGTCGTGTCACTGCCGTGCTGGGAGTGGTTCGCGGCCCAGGACCGGGCCTACCGCGAGCAGGTGCTGCCGCCTGCGGTGCGCGCCCGGGTGAGCGTCGAGGCTGGCGTGCCCATGGGCTGGCGGGAGTTCGTCGGCGACGCCGGCCGCATCGTCGGCCTTGACCACTACGGCGCCAGCGCGGCCTACACCGTGCTGTACGAGCAGTTCGGGCTCACCGCGGACGCGGTCGTCGCCGCGGCCCGGGAAAGCCTTGCCGCCGCCGAGGCACCGCCGCTAGCCCCCGTCGGCCCGGACAGCGCCGGCGCCCTGCAGACCCCCACCGGCGATCGCTGACCCGCCTGCCCCGCCCCGCCCCCCG
>NZ_WWJT01000264.1 GCF_009865385.1 Streptomyces sp. SID486
GGCCGGGCCGCGGGCGCCCCGCCCGCGCCCGGCCCCGACCGCACCCGGCGCCCTCCGGGCGGCGATTAGGCTGGCGGCATGACTCCGTCGGCCACCCCCGCCTACCGCCGGCTCAGTGTCGAGGAGCGGCGAAGTCAGCTCCTCGACGCCGCCCTCACGCTCTTCGCCCACCGCGCCCCCGAGGACGTGTCCCTGGACGACGTGGCGGAGGCGGCCGGGGTGTCGCGGCCCCTGGTGTACCGGTACTTCCCGGGCGGCAAGCAGCAGCTGTACGAGGCCGCGCTGCGGTCCGCCGCCGAGGTGCTCCAGCAGTGCTTCGCCGAGCCGCGCGAAGGCCCGCTGCTGCCCCGGCTGTCCCGTGCCCTCGACCGCTACCTGGCCTTCGTGGACGGGCACGACACCGGCTTCAGCGCCCTCCTCCAGGGCGGCAGCGTGGTGGAGACGTCCAGGACCACCGCCATCGTGGACGGGGTGCGCCGGGCCGCCGCGGAGCACATCTACGCCCACCTCGGGGTCGCCGGGCCCGGCCCCCGTCTGCGCATGACCGTCCGGATGTGGATCACCGCCGTGGAGGCGGCCTCGCTGATGTGGCTGGACGAGGACAAGCAGCCCCCGGTCGAGGAGCTGCGCGACTGGCTCGTGGAGCAGTTCGTGGCCGTGCTCACCGTCACCGCCGGCCGCGACCCGCAGACCGCCGCCCTCGTCGGCGCGCTCGCCGAGGAAGGCTGAGACTGGAGCCGTGAAGAGTCAGGACACCCCCTTCGAGGGCGGCCCCATGGACGGGCGCGTGCTGCCCGTGCTCCTCGGGCCCACCGGGCACCCCCCGAAGACGTACCGCATCCCCGTCCCGGACGCCGGCGGCGGCCCGCCCACGGTGCTGGTCTACCACCGCGTCCCGCGCGGGCACAGCAGACGGCTCGGGCTGGTCCAGGGCTGGAAGTACCGCTACGACCCGGACGACCGGTCCGGCGGCAGGCTCAGGTGGCCCTGGTCGAAGCCGGATGTCACGCCGTCCGGCAAGCCGGACGGTGCGAACGGGTGACACCGTTGCGCCGAGCCGCGTAGATTCGTGCTGTTTTCACCCCGGCATGTCTGATTATCACGGTGCGACGGGAGGCGGAGGGTCCGCCCTCCCCGCGCCGGAGGTGATGGCGTGTCAGGAGTGCTTCTGCGTCTGGCCTGTACGGCCGCGGTGGCGGCCCAGGCCGTCCTCGCCCCCGCACCCGCCCTGGCCGCGCCCGCACCACCGCCGTCCGTGGCCCAGCTGCTGACGGACCTCCAGCGGCTCTACCGGCAGACCGAACAGGCCACCGAGACCTACAACGCCACGACGGAGAGGCTGCGGCGGCAGCGCGCCGAGGTGGCCCGCCTGGACGACGAACTGGCCCGTGCCCGGCTCACCCTCCGGTCCGGCCGGACCGACGCCGGCCGGCTGGCCCGGCAGCAGTACCAGAACAGCGACGGGCTCGGCCCCTACGTCCGCCTCCTGCTCGCGCCCGACCCGCAGCACGCGCTGGACGAGGGCCATGTCATCGGTGAGCTGGCCCGGGCCCGGGCCCGTACGGTGGCCCGGCTCACCGCCGCGGAGAAGCGCACCGACGTACTGGCCCGCGCCGCCCGCAAGGCCCTCGACACCCAGCTCGGCCTCGCCGGCCGGCAGCAGCGGCAGCGCGACGACGTCCGGGGCAGGCTCGGCGAGGTGGAACGCCTGCTGGCCGCTCTCACCCCGGAGCAGATCGCGGCCGTGGCCCGGCTGGAACAGCAGGGGGTCGCCGAGGCCCAGCGGCGGCTCACCACAGCGGGCGCCCTGCCCGCCGACCGCCCGGCCACCCCGCGGGGCGACCGCGCGGTCGGCTATGCCATGGACCAGCTCGGCAAGCCCTACCGGTGGGGCGCGCAGGGCCCCGACGCCTACGACTGCTCGGGCCTCACGTCACAGGCGTGGTTCCACGCGGGCACCCCGATCCCGCGCACCAGCCAGGAGCAGTGGCAGCGGTTGCAGCGGATCCCGCTGACGGACCTGCGCCCGGGTGACCTGGTCGTCTACTTCCCCGAGGCCACGCACGTGGCGATGTACGTGGGGGGCGGAAAGGTCGTACAGGCACCGCGGCCGGGCGAGCGGGTGCGGGTCTCGCCGCTGGCCTCCTATCCGGTCCTCGGTGCCGTACGCCCCGACGGTTCCCCCGGTCAGGCCCCCGCGACGGAGGCCAGGTAGGCGGCCGTCCGGTCCGGGTCGTAGAAGAAGTTCTCGAAGTCGGCCGGGTCGTCGAAGGCGTTGGCGAACCGGTCGGCCACCGGCTGCAGCTGTCCCGCCGCGCCGATGAGGTTCAGCACGTGCTCCGGCGGGGGCGCCAGCATGGCGTTCGTCCACTTGGTGACGGCTTGCGCGGTGGTCCAGTAGCGGTCGAACGTCTGCCGCATCCACGCCTCGTCGAACGGCTCGTCCCCGCGCTCCAGGATGGACGCGAGGTAGGCGGCCGCGCACTTGGACGCCGAGTTGGAGCCCTGGCCGGTGATCGGGTCGTTGGCGACGACCACGTCGGCCACGCCCAGCACCAGCCCGCCGCCGGGCAGCCGGCCGACGGGGTTGCGGACGGTCGGCGCGTACCGCCCGGCCAGGGTGCCGCCGGCGTCGGTGAGTTCCACCTTCGTGGCCCGCGCGTACTCCCAGGGCGTGAACCTCTCCATGAGTTCCAGGGTCAGGGAGAGGTGCTCGGCCGGGTCCTTGACGCCCTTGAAGACGTCGAGCGGGCCGCCGGGTATGCCCTCCCAGAACAGGATGTCGGCGCGGCCGGACGTGGTCAGGGTCGGCATCACGAACAGTTCGCCGACGCCGGGGACCAGGTTGCAGCGGACCGCGTCGAACTCCGGGTGCTCGGGGCGCGGGCCGAGGCCGTGGACGTACGCCACCGCCAGCGCCCGCTGCGGCTCGGTGTACGGGGAGCGCTCCGGGTCACGGGCGAACATCGACACCAGCTCGCCCTTGCCGGCCGAGACCAGGACGAGGTCGTAGGCGCGGGAGAAGTAGTCCAGGTCGCCGACCGCCGCGCCGTGGATGACCAGCTGGCCGCCGCGCTGCGCGAAGGTCTCCATCCAGCCGGCCATCTTCACCCGCTGGTCGACCGACTGCGCGAACCCGTCGAGCCGGCCCACCCAGTCGATCGCCCGCTGGGTGGGACCCGGGTCGTGCGAGCCGGGGGCGGCGACCGAGACGCCGAGCCCCTCGATCTTCGGGGCCTGGGACTCCCAGAAGTTCAGCTGGAGATCGCGCTCGTGCCCCAGTGCCGTGTCGAACATGCACTGCGTCGACATGACCCGGCCGGAGCGGATCTCGTCCGCGGTCCGGTTCGACATCAGGGTGACCTCGTAGCCGTGCGACTGCAGGCCGAGGGCGAGCTGGAGGCCGGACTGGCCGGCTCCGACGACGAGTATCTTCCGCATGCGGGTGGTGTCTCCTACGAGGTGAGGACTGCTGGGGGGCAGGACTACTCGGGGGTTTCGTCCAGCGCGTGGGCCACCAGGGCGAGGAGGGTCTCGATGACCGAGATCCGCCGCCGCGCGTCCATGATCATGACAGGGATGTGCGCGGGTATCGTCAGCGCCTCCCGTACGTCCTCCGGCTCGAACCGCTCGCTGCCGTCGAAGTGGTTCACCGCGACGACGTACGGCAGTCCGCAGCTCTCGAAGTAGTCCAGTGCCGGGAAGCAGTCCTTCAGGCGGCGGGTGTCGGCCAGGACGACGGCCCCGATCGCGCCGCGCACCAGGTCGTCCCACATGAACCAGAACCGCTGCTGGCCCGGCGTCCCGAACAGGTAGAGCACCAGGTCGTCGTCGAGCGTGAGGCGGCCGAAGTCCATGGCCACGGTGGTGGTCAGCTTGCCCGGGGTGGCGGACAGGTCGTCGGTCTCCTCGCTGGCCTCGGTCATCAGCGCCTCGGTCTGCAGCGGCGTGATCTCCGAGACGGAGGTGACGAGGGTGGTCTTGCCGACGCCGAAGCCGCCCGCCACCACGATCTTCGTCGCGACGGGGGCGCGCGTCCGGTCCGTCTGCCAGGACTTCAGGTCCTCGTCGGGCTCGGCGAAACCGACGACGAGGGGGGCGACGCCGGTGGCGTCAGAGACGGCGGAGTCCACTCAGCACCCTTTCCAGCAGCGCGCGGTCCGGGCGGCCGGTGCCGTGACCGGTTCCGGTGCCGTACACACGGATCTTTCCCTGGTCCGCGAGATCGCTCAGGAGCACGCGGACCACACCGAGCGGCATCTTCAGCAGCGCGGCGATCTCGGCCACCGTGCGCATCCGGCGGCACAGTTCGACGATGGCCCGCATCTCCGGCATGACCCGGGTGGCGAGCGAACCTCCCCCGCTGCCGATGGCGCGGGCGGTGCTCCCGGTCAGCTCCCTCCGCTCCTCGGGGGCCTCCAGCGCGGCCACGAACGTCTCCACGAGGAGGACGTGGCCGAAGCGGGTACGGCCGCCGGTGAGCGAGTAGGGGCGGACGCGCGCGGGTTTGCGGTCGCCGCCGCGGACGGGGAGCCTCGGGACACCGCTCATCGCTCGCTCCCGGCCGGCCGGGTCTCCAGCGACTGCCGCAGCTCGGAGCGGAGTTCCGGGGTGAGGACGTGGCCGGCGCGGCCCACGAACAGCGCCATGTGGTAGGCCACGACGCTCATGTCGCACTCGGCGGAGCCGTGCACGCCGAGCAGCGAGCCGTCGCTGATCGACATCACGAACAGGCTGCCCTCTTCCATGGCGACCATCGTGTGCCGGACCCCGCCGTGGTCCAGCAGCTTGGCGGCGCCCACGGTGAGGCTGCCGATGCCGGAGACGATCGTGGCGAGGTCGGCGGAGGAGCCGCGGGGGCCCTTCGCCGGCCTGGCCTGACGGGACAGTTCGGTGTATCCGGGGTCGGACGAGAGCAGGAGCAGACCGTCGGAGGAGACCACGGCGACGGACTGGATGCCGGGTACTTCCTCGACCAGGTTGGTCAGCAGCCAGTGCAGGTTACGGGCTTCACTGCTCAGTCCGTAAGTAGTGGGCGCGGTCAACTGCTTGCCTCCTCGGCTGTGCCCCCCGTGGCTTCTTCGGCGTGTGCGTAGCGGGCCGGCCGCTGGTGGCCGGCCGTCCGTTCGATGATCTCCGCCTCCACGTCGCGGTAGCCGGCCTCGGCGCCGCGCCGGAAGCCGCCGAGCCTGCGGCGCAGGGCCTCGGCGTCGACGCCCGCGGCGCGCTGGCGGGGTGGGGCGGCGGGTGCGGTGATCTTGGGTGTGCGCTTGGGCAGGCCCTTGCTGGTGAGCTGCTCGGTGGCCTCGGTCCCGTCTTCGGTGTCCGGGTTCGCACCCGTATCGCCGGCGCGGGTCCCGTCGCCCCCCGCGGATGGTCCCTGCGGGGCCGCCTCGCCGGCCGCCGACGGGTCGCGGGGGCGGGTCCAGGTCTGCCGGGCCTCCTCGAAGGCGGAGGGTGCCGGGGGGTGGGGACGGGCGCCGGGCGGGACGGCCGGTTCCGCCGCCGGAACCGGCGGCAGCAGCAGTTCCATCGTCGTCTCGGCGGGGGTCTCCGGCGGGGCCTTCGGGCGGGTCTCCGCGCGCTGGGCGGGTCCGTCGGCCTGTTCATGGGTGGGGGCGTCCCCGAAGGCGTCCCGCACGGCCTGCTCGGCGGAGTCGGCGGGCGCGGCGGGCGCGGCCTGCTCCGGGAGCGCGTCGGCGGCGGGGCCCCCGGTGTCGTGCGGCGCGGTCCCCTCCGGGTCGCCGGACGCGTCCTGTACGGCCTGTTCCGCGAGGGCGACCAGCGGGTCCGCGGACTTCGGCCGGGCGTGCAGCACGTTGGAGTTGGCCTCGGCGTCGGCGCCCGGGAGGCTGAAGCCGGCCGTGCCGCCGGGGACCGTCCGGGGCGGCAGTGCCGTCGCCGGGGCCTCGCTGAGCAGGGACGCCGGCAGGACCACCACCGCCGCGGTGCCGCCCTGCTTCTGCTCGCGCAGCCGAACCCGGACGCCGTGCCGGTGGGCGAGGCGCGCGACGACGTAGAGGCCGAGGCCGAGGCCGTCGTCGCCCTCCTGGTCGTAGGGGGACTCGGGGTCGAACTCGGTGAGGCGGGCGTTGAGGCGGACGAGCCGGTCCTCCGCCACGCCGATGCCCTCGTCCTGGACGGAGAGCATGACCTCGCCGGACTCCAGGAGCCAGCCGGAGACCTCCACCGGGATGTCCGGCGGGGAGAACGACGTCGCGTTCTCCATCAGCTCGGCCAGCAGGTGGGAGAGGTCGTCGGCGGCGAAGCCCGCGATGTGGGCGTGCGGGGGCAGGGCCGCGATGCGCACGCGCTCGTAGCGTTCGATCTCGCTGACCGCCGCCCGGACCACGTCGACCAGTGGTACCGGGCCCGGGTGCTGCTGAACGTGCTCGGTGCCGGCGAGGACCAGGAGGTTCTCGCTGTGCCGGCGCATGACGGTGGCGAAGTGGTCCAGCTTGAACAGCGTGGCGAGGCGGTCGGGGTCCTGCTCGCGCTCCTCCAGGCCCTCGATGACCGCCAGCTGCCGCTCGACCAGGCCCAGGGTGCGCAGGGCCAGGTTGACGAAGGTGGAGCCGATGCTGGTGCGCAGCCGCTCCAGCTGGGCGGCGGAGTCGGCGAGTTCGGCGCGCAGCCCCTCGCGGGCGTCGGCCATCTTCTGGCGCTGGCCGACCAGGTGCTTGCGGTCGGTCTCCAGGGTGCCCACGCGCTCGTGCAGGGCGGCCGCGTGTGCGTGGAGGGCGTTGACGGAGCGGACCACCTGGGCGAACTCGTCGTTGCGGCCGGTGAAGCCGATCGGCTCCTGGGCCGCCGGTTCGTCGGCCTCGGCGAGCCGGGCCGAGCCGCGGCGCAGGACCGACAGCGGGCGGGTCAGCGTGCGGGCCATGGCCGTGGCGATGCCGATCGCGACCAGCAGCAGCGCGCCGAGGACGGCGACCCGGATCTCCAGGGCGGTGACGTCGTCGTCCCGGAGCTTCTCCAGGTCCTTGGTGCGGTGGTCGTAGAGCGCGGCCTCGGCGCCGCGCATCAGGTCGACGCGGGCGGACAGGGCCGCGTCCAGCTTCTTGGTGCTGGTGGTCAGCTCGCTGTCGGCGAGGGCCGGCTGGTCGGTGAGCGTGGCGAGGTACTTCTCCGCCGAGTTGACCTCCGGTCCGGTGACCGTCGAGTCGTAGGAGTCCGCGGCCTTCGCGGGCGCGGTGTCGCGGAAGTCGGCGAGGGCCGCGTCGGCGCGCAGGCGGGCCTGCTGGGCGGCGGCGGTGAGCGCGTCGCGCTGCTTGCGCTCGGCGTCGCTGCTGCTGTCGGCCGTGGCGGGCAGGCCGGTGACGGGGT
Source organism: Streptomyces sp. SID486 (assembly GCF_009865385.1). Classification (GTDB taxonomy): domain Bacteria; phylum Actinomycetota; class Actinomycetes; order Streptomycetales; family Streptomycetaceae; genus Streptomyces. The sequence continues at coordinate 7,330 of NZ_WWJT01000264.1, forward strand.
CGGTCACCGTCTCGGTGTGGCCGGGGATGTTCAGCGCGGCCAGCAGCAGGCCGCGGGCGGCGGCGGACTGCTGGACGGCGGAGTCCAGTTCGGCGAGGGAGTAGGCACCGGAGCCGGCCCGCGCCGGCATCCGCTCGGCCAGCTGCTCGGCGAGCCGGTGCAGTTCGGTGATGGTCGCCGAGTACGCCTGGTGGGTCTGGAGGGCCGTGGTCTTGCCGGTGAGGGCGGCCCGGCGGACGGTGTCGATGCCGTCGAGGTCGGTGCGCAGGGCCGCCGGGGTGTCGGTGTCGGCACGCAGCTCCTCGACCTGCCGGTCCACGCGGGTGCTGCGGTCCTCCGAAGGCGCCTTGGACTTGGGCCGGCCCGCCGCGACGTAGGTGGTGACCTCGTCGCGTTCGTCGGCCAGCGAGTGGGCCAGGGTGAGCGCGTCCTGGGTGCGCGCGGCCAGGGTCACGAGGTTCTGTGAGTCGCTGACGTCCCCCGAGGCGGTGAGCAGCGCGGGCGCGCCGGCTCCGGCGACGGCCGCGGCCACCACCGCGACAGCGACGATCAGCCGGGTGCGCACATGGGTGGGACGGCCGGTGCCCACGGGGGTCTGGGGGACGGTCCCCTCGGGGGCCGTCTGCCTGCCTGTGCGCCGAGGCCGCTTCTTCTGCACCGGTGCTCGCATTCCTGAACTCGTCTACCCAGGGTCCCGGGTGGCACCCCGTCATATCGGTGCCAAGTGGTGCGTACACCCGGTTCGTACGGTTCCCGACCCTCCCAGCGCCGGTGGGCGGTGGTCGCGCATCGCCTGCCCCGCCACCCGAAGGAGTGAACATCGGAGGGGAGTTGGCGGGCAAGTTCCTCTGGCGTGTGCGCGGCCCCTTGGCGGCACGCCGGTTGGACGCGCGCGGCAGGCTTTGGCAGTATTCGCCACCACGCCTTCCCGGAGTGCCCCATTCCTGCCCAAAACAGGCGCCTGACCTGCGGGGTCGTGAGAATTCACCGGGTGCTTGCCAGCCTTTGGCGCACCGTGTGAAGGGGTCGTGCAGACTGGCCGGATGCGTACTGAACTCGTCTCGGAACCCGGCGATCCGACCCGCCCCAACGAGGACTTCGCCGCTGTCGGACTACCCGCCTCCGGTCAGGGGGGTTGCGTGATCGCCCTGGACGGGGTGACGCCGCCCAGCGGCGGGACGGGCTGTCTGCATTCGGTTCCCTGGTTCACCGCGCGGCTGGGCGGCGCACTGACCGAACTGACCGTTTCCGGACGAGATCTGACGCTCTCGGAGATTCTTTCGCTGGCGATCCGCCGCACCGCCGACGCCCACGCGGCGACCTGTGACCTTTCTCACCCGCGAACGCCTCAGGCGACCGTGGTCCTGACCCGCTGGGACGCGGACTCGGTCGAGTACCTGGTGCTGTCCGACTCCGCGCTGCTGGTGCGGGGTGCCGACGGTGCCGTCACGCCCGTGCTGGACGACCGGCTCGACCGGCTCCCCCGCGCAGCGCTCGTCTCCGACGCCCTGGTCGACGCGAGCCTGCGCAACAAGGAGGGCGGCTTCTTCACCGCCGCCGCCGATCCCGCCGTGGCCGCCCGTGCGGTCACCGGCTCCCTGCCCCGGCGCGAGGTGCGCGCGCTGGCCGCGCTGACCGACGGTGCGACCCGCTGGACGGAGGTGTTCCGCGAGGGCGACTGGACGGCCCTGTTCGACGTGGTCGCCAAGGAGGGCGCCCGGTCGCTGGTCGAGCGGGTGCGGGAGCTGGAGACGGCGGACCGGGAGCAGCGGGCGTACCTGGGGCGGGGCAAGACCCACGACGACGCGACCGTGGTGGTCGCGGAGTTGTGACCCGCTACTTCGCCATGACGCCGTTCAGTGTGACCCGCTACTTCGCCATGACGCCGTTCAGCTCGTGCAGCAGCCGGGCCAGTTCGGAGACCTCCCGGCGGTCCCAGTGGGAGAGCTGGCGGACGTAACGGGCGCGGCGGGCCTCGCGGACGGTGGTGACGCGGCGGCTGCCCTCCTCGGTGAGGGTGACGAGCCAGGCGCGGCCGTCGGCCGGGTCGGGTTCGCGGGCGATCAGGCCCAGTTCCTCCAGCGCGCGCAGCTGCCGGGACATCGTGGCCTTGCCGACGCCGATGTAGCCGGCGAGTTCCGTGGCCCGCTGACCGCCCAGTTCGTCCAGCCGGATGAGCAGGCCGTAGGCGGAGGACTCCAGGTCGGGGTGGACCTCCCGGGCCATCTCGCCCTGGTTGGCCCGGGCACGGCGGAGCAGCACGGTCAACTCGCGCTCCAGCGCCAGGAACTCCTGGTCTGCACCACTGGGCGTCATCTGGCCGGCAGCGTGGTGTCCGCCGCCGTTCGCGTCCTCGTGCACGTCAGCACCCCTGATCGGTTTCGCAGTACTGAAAGTTTCTGTCAAACGTCGTCATCGCCGCAGCTCCGTAAGTATTTCGCAGGCGTAGACCAACGGCGTCGACCGGACCCTCTTCCACGCCCTCATCTACGTGCGTAGCTTCTTTACCACGCCCCTGGTGGCATGCCCACGCCCAGCGGCCGGCGGTCAGCGCCGCGACCCCCCACGTATCCCCCCCACCCCACTCCTCCGGAGGCACGTCATGACCGTGCTCAGACCCGGCTCGCCCCGCTCCCCACACTCCTTCCGGCCGCGTCGCACAGCCGTCCTCGTCACGGCCCTGCTCGCGGCCCTCTCCTGCGCACTCCCCCTCACCCCGGCCGACGCCGCGAGCGTCCCCGCCCGCGGCTCGGCCTACCTGGGCATGGGCGTCCTCGCCCACGACGGCAGCGCCGGCACCCCCACCACGGGGGACGCCGTCCAGACCGAAGGGGTGGACGTCTCCGCCCACCAGGGCAACGTCGCCTGGTCGACCCTCTGGGGCAGCGGCGTGCGCTGGGCGTACACCAAGGGCACGGAGGGCACGTACTACACGAACCCCTACTTCGCGCAGCAGTACAACGGCGCCTACAACGTGGGCATGATCCGCGGGGCGTACCACTTCGCCACCCCGGACACCACCAGCGGCGCCACCCAGGCCAACTACTTCGCCGACCACGGCGGCGGCTGGTCCCGCGACGGCAAGACCCTGCCCGGCGCCCTCGACATCGAGTGGAACCCCTACGGGGCCGCCTGCTACGGCAAGAGCGCGAGCCAGATGGTCAGCTGGATCGCCGACTTCGTCGACACCTACCGGGCGCGCACCGGCCGGTACCCCGTGATCTACACCGCCACCAGCTGGTGGACCCAGTGCACCGGCAACTACGGCGGCTTCGCCGCGAACGACCCGCTGTGGATCGCCCGCTACGCCTCCGACCCGGGGACGCTGCCGGCCGGCTGGCCCTACCAGACGATGTGGCAGTACACCTCCTCCGGCCCGACCGTCGGGGACCACGACAAGTTCAACGGCGCCCTGGACCGGGTGCAGGCCCTGGCCAACGGCTGACACCGCGCCCTCCCGGGCGGGCCGGGAGCCCGGGAACGGGGCCGTGCGGAGATGGCGCCGCGGCCCCGTTTCCCGGGCCGGCCCTGCGTTGGTGCTCCGCCCCGCCCGGGATCATGCTGGTCAGGAGAGCCTGCCGAGCAAGGGCGAGATGAGCGGCGATGGAGCGACAGTCGACGTACACGGCCACGGCCACCATCGATGAGCACGGCATCCTCACCGGCTGGAGCGACGGCGCGCGGCGGCTGCTCGGCTACGACTCCGCGGCCGTCGTCGGACGGCCCGCCTCCGCGCTGCTCGCCGCCGACGCCACCGCGGCCCGGCGGGTGCTGGCCGGCCGCGACCGCTGGAACGGCTCCCTGCCCCTGCTCCACCAGGACGGCCGGCAGGTCGAACTGGGCGTGCTCGCCCACCGCCGGGCCTCCGGCACGCGGATCGCCGACTGGCTCGTGGTGAGCGCGGTGACGGCCCGGCCGCAGCCGCCACGGGGCGAGCCCCTGGAGGAGTGGACGTTCCTCCAGTCCCCCTTTCCGCTGGCCGTCTTCGACGCGGACCTGCGGCTGGTGCGGGCCAACCGCCGGCTGGAACACGCCCTCGCCCTGCCCGAGTCGGCGATGCGCGGGCTGCGTCTCGCCCACATCATGCCGGGGGCCGACAGCGAGGAGGCCGAGCGGTCGATGCGGCTGGCGCTCCGGACCGGCCGCCCCCAGGAGGCGCCGGGCCGCCTCGGCCCGCTCGGCCGGCCCGCCTCCCTCACCCCGCTCAAGGACGCCGACGGCCGGGTACGGCCGTCTGCCTGTCCGTGCAGCACCCGGCCCAGGACGCCGCGGGCCGGCAGGGCCCCTCGGCCGACACCGGTTCGCGGGCCGGGACGGTGGCGGACCAGGCGCGCGCCGCGCAGGAACTCGGGGAGGTCACCGTCCCGCGCCTGGCCGACGTCATGGCGGTCGACCTGCTGGACGCCCCGCGCACCGGCACCGAGGCCACCGGCCCGCCGCCGGACCACGTCGTACTGCGCCGGGCAGCCCTGCGCGCGGTCCCGGCCGGCGACAGGCCCGCACACCACACCGACACCGGCACCGGGGAGGTGATCGTCTGCACGGCCGGCTCGCCGCCCGCCCGGTGCCTGGCCGTGGGCCGCCCGCTGCTGTACGACACGGCGGACCCGGCCGTCGCCGAGTGGGCGGCACTGGACCCCGGCGCCGCATGGCTGCGCGAGTCCGGGGCGCGGACGCTGCTGGCGGTGCCGCTGCTCGCCGAGGGCTGCACGCTCGGCGTCGCCCTGTTCGGCCGGCGTCCGTCACGGGAGCCGTTCGGGCCGGAGGACCTGCGGCTCGCCGGGGAGTTCACCGCCAAGGCCGCCGCCGGCATCGAGCAGACCCGCGCCCGTGCCCTGGCCCGCACCACCACCATGGCCCTGCAGCGCAGCCTGCTCCCGCACACGCTGCCCGACCAGGCGGCCCTGGAGGTCGCCACCCGCTATCTGCCGGCCGCGAGCCGGGCCGGCGTGGGCGGCGACTGGTTCGACGTGATCCCGCTGTCGGGGGCGCGTGTGGCGCTCGTCGTGGGTGACGTGGTGGGCCACGGCATCCGTGCCTCGGCCACCATGGGCCGGCTGCGCACAGCGGTGCGCACCCTGGCGGACGTCGATCTGCCCGCCGACGAGCTGCTCACCCACCTGGACGACCTGGTGCTGCGGCTGGCCGCCGACGAGGGCAGCGCGGACCCGTCCGCCGAGACCGCCGGCGGCATCGGCACCACCTGCCTGTACGCCGTCTACGACCCGGTCTCGCGCCACTGCACCGTGGCCCGGGCCGGGCACCCGCCGCCCGCCGTGCGGACCCCGGACGGCGCCGTCCGCTTCCTCGACGTACCCGCCGGGCCGCCGCTGGGGCTCGGCGGGCTGCCCTTCGAGGCGGTCGAGACGGAACTGCCCGAGGGCACCGTGCTCGCGCTCTACACGGACGGGCTGCTGGAGGCCCGCGACCATGACATCGACGAGGCGCTGGACAAGATGTTCGCCGCGCTGGGCCGGCCCGCGGGATCGCTGGACTCGGTGTGCGACCGGGTCCTCACCGAGCTGCTCAGCCACCGCCCCGACGACGACGTGGCCCTGCTGATGGCCCGTACCCGGGTCCTGCACGAGGACCGGGTCGCGTCCTGGGAGCTGGGCGCCGAGTTCGCCGAGGTCTCCCGGGCCCGCCGGTGCACCGACGAGCAGCTGGCGGCCTGGGGGCTGGACGAGGCCGTGTTCACCACCGAGCTGATGGTCAGCGAGCTGGTCACCAACGCCATCCGGTACGGCCGACAGCCCATCCGGCTCCGGCTGATCCACCAGGGCACCACCCTGACCTGTGAGGTCTACGACTCCAGCGGCACGACCCCGCACATGCGCCGGGCCCGGATCTTCGACGAGGGCGGCCGGGGCCTGCTGCTGGTCGCACAGCTCGCCGAACGCTGGGGCACCCGGCACGACCGGATCGGCAAGACGGTGTGGGCGGAACAGTCGCTCACCGCGGGCTGACGCCGGTGCCGCGGCCGGGGAACTCGTCGCCCCGCGGAGGTTCTTCGACGGCCGGGTGAACCCCGTCATGGGCCGCCTCCGGGTGCGCCCGGCCGCGGCAGGGCGGGGCGGCATGGCGAAGGCCCACTCGTGCCTCCCGAAGGTTCTTCCACGGCCCGGTGAACCCCGTCATCGGCCGCCTCCGGGTGCGCCCGGCCGGGGCAGGGCGGCGGGGCGGCATGGCGGAGGCCCGGGTCTCCCTCACGGAACCCGGACCTCCGCTCATCCCGCGACGTCCGTCACGCCGCCACGGGAACCTCCGGCACCGCGCCGTCCCGTGCGGGCGCGAGCGCCAGTTCCAGGACCTGGCGGACGTCGGTCACGGCGTGGACGTCGAGCCCGTCCAGCACCTCGGCCGGGACGTCGTCCAGGTCGGGTTCGTTGCGCTTGGGGATGATCACGGTGGTCACCCCGGCGCGGTGCGCGGCGAGCAGCTTCTGCTTCACTCCGCCGATGGGCAGCACCCGGCCGGTCAGCGAGACCTCGCCGGTCATGGCGACGTCCGTGCGGACCAGGCGGCCGGAGAGCAGCGAGGCGAGGGCCGTGGTCATCGTGATGCCCGCGCTCGGGCCGTCCTTGGGCACCGCGCCCGCCGGGAAGTGGATGTGCACGCCCCGGTCCTTCAGGTCGGCCACCGGCAGCTCCAGTTCGGCGCCGTGGCTGCGCAGGAAGCTCAGCGCGATCTGCGCCGACTCCTTCATCACGTCACCGAGCTGGCCGGTCAGGGTCAGCCCCGCGGCGCCCGTCTCCGGGTCGGCCAGGGACGCCTCCACGAAGAGCACGTCCCCGCCGGCGCCGGTGACCGCCAGACCGGTCGCCACACCGGGCACGGCCGTACGGCGCTCGGCCGGGTCCTGGGCGGACTCGGGCACGTGGTGCGGGCGTCCGATCAGACCGCGCAGGTCCTCGCTCCCGACGGTGCAGGGCAGCTCCAGCTCGCCCAGCTCGTGCCGGGCGGCGACCTTGCGCAGCAGCCGCGCGATGGACCGCTCCAGGGTCCGTACGCCCGCCTCGCGGGTGTACTCGCCGGCGAGCCTGCGCAGCGCGCTCTCGTCGATCGTGACCTCGGCCTCGTCCAGACCGGCCCGCTCCAGCTGGCGCGGGAGCAGGTGGTCCCGGGCGATGACGACCTTCTCGTCCTCGGTGTAGCCGTCCAGGCGGACGATCTCCATCCGGTCGGCGAGCGCCTCCGGGATGGCCTCCAGGACGTTGGCCGTGGCCAGGAAGACCACGTCGGACAGGTCCAGCTCGACCTCCAGGTAGTGGTCCCGGAAGGTGTGGTTCTGCGCCGGGTCCAGCACTTCGAGCAGGGCCGCGGCCGGGTCGCCGCGGAAGTCGGAGCCCACCTTGTCGATCTCGTCCAGCAGGACCACCGGGTTCATCGAGCCGGCCTCCTTGACGGCCCGTACGATCCGGCCGGGCAGGGCACCGACGTACGTACGGCGGTGACCGCGCACCTCGGCCTCGTCCCGGACACCGCCGAGCGCGACGCGGACGAACTTGCGCCCCATGGCGTGCGCGACACTCTCTCCCAAACTGGTTTTTCCGACACCAGGCGGGCCTACCAGGGCGAGTACGGCACCACCGCGCCGTCCGCCGATGACACCGAGCCCGCGGTCGCTGCGCCGCTTGCGCACCGCCAGGTACTCGGTGATGCGCTCCTTCACGTCGTCGAGACCGGCGTGCTCGGCGTCGAGCACGGCCCGGGCGCCCTGGATGTCGTACGCGTCCTCGGACCGCTCGTTCCACGGCATCTCCAGGACGGTGTCCAGCCAGGTGCGGATCCATGAGCCCTCGGGCGACTGGTCGGAGGCCCGCTCCAGCTTGTCGACCTCCTTCAGGGCGGCCTCGCGGACCTTCGCGGGCAGGTCGGCGGCCTCCACCCGGGCCCGGTAGTCGTCGGACTCCTCGCCCTCCTGCTCGCCGTTCAGCTCCCGCAGCTCCTTGCGGACCGCCTCCAGCTGCCGGCGCAGCAGGAACTCGCGCTGCTGCTTGTCGACGCCCTCCTGGACGTCCTTCGCGATGGTCTCGGCCACGTCCTGCTCGGCGAGGTGGTCGCGCAGCTGCTGCGTGGCGGTCCTGAGGCGGGCCACCGGGTCGGCGGTCTCCAGCAGCTCGACCTTCTGGTCGATGGCCAGGAACGGCGAGTAGCCGGAGTTGTCGGCCAGCGCCGAGATGTCGTCGATGGCCTGGACGCGGTCCACGACCTGCCACGCGCCGCGCTTCTTCAGCCAGGCGGTGGCGAGCGCCTTGTACTCCTTGACAAGCTCGGCGGCCTGGCCGGGCAGCGGGTCCGGGACGTTCTCCTCGACCCGGGCGCCCTCGACCCAGAGCGCGGCCCCCGGGCCGGTGGTGCCGGCGCCGATGCGCACCCGGCTCCGGCCGCGGACCAGGGCACCCGGGTCGCCGTCGGCCAGCCGGCCGACCTGCTCGACCGTGCCGAGGACGCCGGTCCTGGCGTACGTGCCGTCGATCCGCGGGACCAGCAGCACCTGGGGCTTCCCCGGCGTCGAACGGGCGGCGGCCTGTGCGGCCTCCACCGCGGCCCGCACCTCGGCGTCGCTCAGGTCCAGCGGAACCACCATGCCGGGCAGCACGACCTCGTCGTCGAGCGGCAGCACGGGCAGGACAAGCGTGAACGCCGTGGACTCAGCAGCCATGATCTCCCCTTAGGCAGTCAACTTGAGCTATGCCGACTCAATGTTCTGGCTGCCCGGGATGTTCCCCGGGGAGTGTTCGCTGTCAGCGATCACCGATTTCCCGCAGGTCGGAGGGGTCGCCGGAGCCTCAGCCGCCGTACCGGCCGCCCGGGGCGTGCCCGGAAGCAACCCTGGGGCGGGTCCGGACCACAACCTGGGGCGTGCCCGGAAGCAACCCTGGGGCGTGTCCGGAAGCAACCTGCGCGTGTCCGGGCAACAACCTGGGGCCTGTCCGGGCAACAACCGGAAGCCCGCGCGTACTCCCTACGCGGTGTGCGCCCGGGACGCGGTGTTCGCCCGGGCCGGCCGTGGGAGCGGGGACGGCGCGGGCAGCGCGGGGGCGGTCCGCCGCCCGCGCCGCAGCAGCGGCCAGCCGGTCACGCCGATCGCCAGGGCGATGAGGTGGCCCCAGTCGGTCATCGGGTCCTGGAAGGCGATCAGGGCGTTCAGCAGCAGACCGCCCGTCAGGGCCAGCAGCGGCCAGCGCAGCCATGGGGTGAGCAGTCCCGCCAGGGCGCCGACGCTGGTGGCGACGCCGAAGCTGATGCCGTAGTCGAGGCGGTGCAGCGAGGTCGGCGGCAGGTGGCCGAACAGGACCGCCAGGCCCACCGGGACCTCGGTGGCCAGGGTGGCCAGGACATGGCCGGCCAGGAAGACACCGGCCGCCCGCACCCCGCCCGTCCGCCGCTCCAGCGCCGTCAGCGCCAGCACGAACGCGAGCGCGTACGGGGACAGGACGCCGCCCGCGATCCACAGCGCGCTCGCCAGCAGCACCGGTACGGGCGCGCCCACCAGGTGGGCCACGTCCGTGCTGGAGCCCTGGTGGAGGGCGTACACCACAGCGGGGTCGGCCTGGGCCGCGACCAGGGAGGTGACGGCGAGGACGGCCGCGTAGCCGAAGGTGAACGGCGTGCCCGCCGGGGTGGGCAGCAGCCGCCACAGCGACCGCGCCACGGCGAGGGGCGACCGGAGCGGACGCCCGGGACCGGGCGCGCGGCCGGCGTCGCGATCCGCGAGACGGGCGGGATCCGGGGCGGGAGCGGGATCCAGGACGGGACCGGAGCCCGGGGCGGAGGCGCGATCCGCGACCAGGCCGGGATTCCGGCCGGGGGCGAGTGCGGGATCGGTGGCGGGGGCGAGTGCGGGATCCGGTTCCGGTGTGGTCGCGGTGCCGCGCTGGCGTGGCATGCCGTCCAGCAGCCCGGCGTGCGGCGGGACCGCGGCCGTGCCGTCCGCGGGGCCGGTGCGCGCCGGGGCGGTGGGCGGGCCTTCCGGGGGGCCGGTGCGCGGCGGGGCGGTGGGGGTGCCGTCCGGAAGGGGTGTGCCCGAGGGGGGTGGGGACGCGTCCGTCGCAGGGCCCGGCGTGATCCGATCCACGGGTGAGGCGCTCCTTCCGTCGCGCCCCACCCTTCGTGTTCGGCACGCCGCTGTCTATGACCGACGCCACGCGAGAGCGGATTCACAGCAACCTCCCAGCCCTCGGCCGCGTCCGGCCCCGCGTCCGCCCCCTCTGCCGTGGGCCACTCGTCCGGGGACGTCATGCGTAATTCCCGTGCCCGTCAGGCCGCGTTCGATCAGGATGGGCTCATGACTGCCCTGTACGACACCCCCGTGGTCCTGGACCGGCGCGACGGACCGTACGGCGAGGTGGTGCTGCGCAGGCACGGCGCACTGCTGCAGATCATCGCCAACGGCTGTTTCCTGATGGACACCTCGGACGGCCGCTCGGAACGGCTGCTGGTGGACGCCGCCCGGGACGCGCTGGACGGGCGCCCGGAGCCGGAGGTGCTGATCGGCGGGCTCGGCGTGGGGTTCTCGCTCGCGCACGCCGCCGCCGACCCCCGGTGGGGACGGATCACCGTGGTCGAGCGGGAGCCGGCCGTCATCGATTGGCACCGGGAGGGCCCGCTGGCCGAGGTGTCCGCGGGCGCGCTCGCCGACCCGCGCACCGTGATCGTGGAAGCGGATCTCGTGGCTTACGTCAATGAGACATCGGACACGTTCGACGCGCTGTGCCTCGACATCGACAACGGCCCCGACTGGACCGTCACGGCGGCCAACGGCAGCCTCTACTCGCCGGCCGGACTCGCCGCCTGCGCACGGGTGTTGAGACCCGGAGGGGTGCTCTCGGTATGGTCCGCGCAGCCCTCTCCGGATTTTGAAGGAACCTTGTGGAATGCCGGGTTCCGACAGGTGCGTACCGAAGAGGTGCCCGTTGCCCGGGGCGTTCCCGACGCCGTCCACCTCGCCGTCCGACCTGGATAGCGACAGCGCGGTGAGTCCCCGTAATGTGCTGCCCTGACGCGGATCATTCAAGCGTCAAACGCAGACATGGGATCACCCCACGGATTCCGGAAAGCAACAACAGGGGCGGGCGATGGAGCAGACACACACCTCCCAGAGCGGCGCGGCGACGACCACCCCGGGCGCACAGCGCCGGGTGCTGGTCGTCGAGGACGACACCACGATCGTCGACGCCATCGCGGCCCGGCTCCGCGCCGAGGGATTTCTGGTGCAAACGGCGGCCGACGGTCCGGCCGCGGTCGACACGGCCGAGGCATGGCAGCCCGACCTGCTGATCCTCGACATCATGCTGCCCGGCTTCGACGGGCTGGAGGTCTGCCGGCGCGTGCAGGCCCAGCGCCCGGTGCCGGTGCTGATGCTCACCGCGCGGGACGACGAGACGGACATGCTGGTCGGGCTCGGCGTCGGCGCCGACGACTACATGACCAAGCCGTTCTCCATGCGGGAGCTGGCGGCCCGCGTGCACGTGCTGCTGCGGCGGGTGGAGCGGGCGGTCGTCGCCGCCTCCACGCCCCGCTCCGGGATCCTGCGCCTCGGCGAGCTGGAGATCGACCACGCGCAGCGCCGGGTGCGGGTGAAGTCCGACGACGTCCATCTGACGCCCACCGAGTTCGACCTGCTGGTGTGCCTGGCGAACACCCCGCGCGCGGTGCTCTCCCGGGAGCAGCTGCTGGCCGAGGTGTGGGACTGGGCGGACGCCTCCGGCACCCGCACGGTCGACAGCCACATCAAGGCGCTGCGCCGCAAGATCGGCGCCGAGCGGATCCGCACGGTGCACGGCGTGGGCTACGCGCTGGAGACACCCAACCCATGAGCGGCGGCGGGCGCCAGGCCGCACGGAGGAGCCCCGGGACCCTCGGTGAGGACCCCTGGGGCGGCGTACGCCCGTTCTCGATCAAGACCAAGCTGGGCGCTCTCGTCGTCATCGCGGTGCTGATCACCACCGGTCTGTCGATCGTCGCGGTGCACACCAAGACGGAGCTGCGCTTCATCACGGTCTTCTCGATGATCGCCACACTGCTGATCACGCAGTTCGTGGCCCATTCGCTCACCATGCCGCTGGACGAGATGAACGCGGTGGCCCGCTCCATCTCGCAGGGCGACTACACGCGCCGGGTGCAGGAGAACCGCCGGGACGAGCTCGGCGACCTGGGCCAGACGATCAACGTCATGGCCGACGAGCTGGAGGCCCAGGACAACCAGCGCAAGGAGCTGGTGGCGAACGTCTCGCACGAGCTGCGCACCCCGATCGCGGGCCTGCGCGCGGTGCTGGAGAACATCGTCGACGGGGTCACCGAGGCCGACCCGGAGACCATGCGGACGGCCCTGAAGCAGACCGAGCGGCTGGGCCGTCTGGTGGAGACCCTGCTGGACCTGTCCCGGCTGGACAACGGCGTCGTACCGCTGAAGCTGCGCCGGTTCGAGGTGTGGCCGTACCTGTCGGGCGTGCTGAAGGAGGCCAACATGGTCGCCTCGGCGCGCGCGGGCATCGCCTCCGGCTCGGGCAGCCACACCCGTACGGACGTCCATCTGCACCTCGACGTCTCGCCGCCGGAGCTGACCGCGCACGCGGACCCCGAGCGGATCCACCAGGTCGTGGCCAATCTGGTCGACAACGCGGTCAAGCACAGCCCGCCGCACGGCCGGGTGACGCTGAAGGCGCGGCGCGGACCGCAGCCCGAGTCGCTGCAGCTGGAGGTCCTGGACGAGGGGCCCGGCATCCCCCGGTCGGAGTGGCACCGGGTCTTCGAGCGGTTCAACCGCGGAGCGGTGACCCGGCCGCACGGCCCGGGCAGCGACGGCGGTACCGGGCTGGGGCTGGCCATCGCCCGGTGGGCCGTGGATCTGCACGGCGGCCGGATCGGTGTGGCCGAATCCGAGCGGGGCTGCCGGATCATCGTCACTCTTCCGGGACTGACTTCCGTCCCGAGTTGACGTAGGGTCCGAACCGGAAGACCAAGATCCACGACGGTCGCTGCCCTCATCCGCAGCTGGACACGTGTGATCCGGGCAGGCCCGCGCCGTGCGTCGGACGAGGACGCGCCGGGTCCGGGCCGACGCACCCTCGCACATGCGGAACCACGCTTGTTTCCCGCCATATCAAGCCCTGAAACAAGATTTCTGATGTGACTTACGCGACGATGAACGGGCCCGACCTGACCTTCACGGTCAGGGAGGCGTAGCCTTTATTCCCGCTGTCCATCACCTTGTGAAGCGGAAGAGGGCGGTTGCCGCCGTGTCGCCACAGTCCCCCAGTAACTCATCGAGCATCTCGACCGACCAAGCCGGGAAGAACCCCGCGGCTGCGTTCGGTCCCAACGAGTGGCTCGTCGACGAGATCTATCAGCAGTACCTCCAGGACCCGAATTCGGTAGACCGCGCCTGGTGGGACTTCTTCGCCGATTACAAGCCGGGTGCTCCTGCCACCCCGGCTCCGGCGGGTACTGCGGCCGCGGGGGCCGCAGAGACCACCACCGCTGCTCCGCAGGCCCAGCCCGCGGCTCCGGCCCCGGCCCCGGCCCCCCCGGCCGCC
>NZ_WWJT01000265.1 GCF_009865385.1 Streptomyces sp. SID486
GACCAGAGTGGTGCCGGTGACCAGTCGGGTGCGGGCGACCAGAGCGGTGCGGGCGACCAGTCCGGTGCCGGTGACCAGTCGGGTGCCGGTGACCAGTCCGGCGCGGGCGACCAGTCCGGCGCGGGTGACCAGTCCGGTGCCGGCGGCGACCAGATCGGCGGCGGCGCCGCCCCGGCCGACCCCTCCGGTGCCCAGTCCGGCAGCGGCACGGCCGACAACGGGTCGTCGTCCCTCACCGGGAGCCGGTGAGAGATCACCCGGACTCGCTGAGCCGTCCACCGGGAGGCGCCGAGCCGTCCCGCCCGGACCCGCCCGGCCGTCCCACCGGGGCCCGCTGAGCAGTCCCCCGACCGGTGCGCGCCGGACCGTCCCGCGGCGGCGCCCCCCGAGCCGTCCCCCCACCGGCGACCGGCACGCCGTCCCTCCACGGCGACCGTGCGGCCGGAGGGGGCCGGCGCCCCGTACCCCCTCCGGCCGCCCCCCCTCGGTCCGGTCGGCGGGGAGTGGTCCGGCCCTCCGGCGGAGGGCCGGACCACGGTCGTGCGCGGGCAGGCCGTACCGGGGCTCAGCCGTCGGCGCGGGCCCGCAGCAGCAGTACCGCGATGTCGTCCACCCGCGGCCGCGCCGCCACGCTGTGCCGGACCACCTCGTCCGCCAGCTTCTCCAACGGCTGGTCGCCGATGTCCGCGAGCAGCTCGCCGAGGCCGACCAGCGCGTCCTCGATGTCGATGCCGGGCGACTCCACCAGGCCGTCGGTGTACAGCACGAGCACCGAGCCGGGGGACAGGGACACCTCGGTCGTCGGGTACACCGCCTCGGCGTCGATCCCGAGGAGCGGCCCGCCGGCCAGGTCCAGCACCCGCACCCGTCCGTCCGGCCGGCGCAGCAGCGGCGGCGGATGTCCCGCCCGCGCCATCACGGCCCGGCCGCGCGCCGGGTCCAGCCGCAGATACAGACAGCTGGCGAACAGGTCGGCGCCGAGATCGATCAGCAGCCGGTTGGTGCTGCTCATCACCTCGTGCGGCGCCTGCCCCACCGTGGTGTACGCCCGCACCCCGGTGCGGATCTGCCCCATCAGGCCCGCGGCCGTGACGTTGTGCCCCTGGACGTCGCCGATCACCGCCGCCGCCAGGGGACGGGCCGGCAGCAGGTCGTAGAAGTCGCCGCCGATGTCCATGCCGTGCGTGGCCGGCAGATAGCGGGCCGCCGCTTCGATGCCGGCCGGCGGCGCCAGCGAGTGCGGCAGCAGCGCCTGTTGCAGGCCGTGCGCCAGGCGGTGCTTGGCGTCGTAGAGCAGGGCCCGTTCCAGGGCCTGCGCGATCAGCCCGCCCAGCGACGTCAGGACCGCCCGCTCGTCGGCGGGGAAGACGTGCGGCTCGGCGTACGCCAGCACACAGGTGCCCACCGGCCGGCCGGAAGCGGTCAGCGGCAGATAGGCCCACGCCGCGAAGCCGTCCGGGGTCTCGTGGCGGCTCGGGTACAGCCGTTCCAGCTCCGTGCGGGAGGCGAAGAACGCCGGCACGCCGGTGTTGAGCGCCTGCGTCCCCGGCGTGCGCTCGGACAGCGCGAGCCCGTCGAACCGCTCCACGATGTGCGGGGCCGCGTAGCCACGGTGCCCCAGCACGTGCAGCCGGCCGCCCTGCGAGCCGAGGATCGCCAGTGCCTGGCTGCCGACGGCCGGGGCCACCTCGTCCCAGACCAGCTGCACCACGTCGTGCACCCCCACCGCCTCGGTCAGCGCGCCCGCCAGGCTGAGCACCTGGGAGATCGTCACCAGCCGGGACGGCCCCGGGCCGGTCCGCGGAGCCTCGCGCGCCATGTCCGCCACCGCCCGCGCCCGGCTGATCCGCACACTGAGTCCGCTCGTGCTCGGGTACAGCCGGAACGACAGCCAGTCCCCGGGCGGCCGCAGCGCCACGAACGACACCACCTGCTGGCTGAGCAGCGCCGCCCGGTAACGGTCCTCGTACATCGGGTCGTTCAGCCACGGCACCGACGCCCAGAGCTGCACCCCCAGCAGTTCCCCGGCCGGTCTGCCGAGCAGCTCGGCGGCGGTCGCGTTGACGAAGCCGATCCGGCCGTGCAGATCGAGTGACACCAGTCCGTACGGCAGCCGGGACACCATCCGGGCCGCCTCGACCGAGCCCAGCGTGTCCGCCACCCCGGAAACCGGCGACGCCAGCACGTCGTGCTCCCGGCCCAGCCGCCGCTCGTCCTGCCCCGACCGCTCCAGCCGGAGCGCGAGCCGCCCGCAGGCCGCCCACAGATGGTCCCGCTCGTCCTCGGACAGCTCCGGCGGATGGGCGCCGGGCCAGGTCACGAACACGGCGCCGTACACCTTCCGCTCCGTCGCCACGGGGACAGCGGCCAGCGCGAACGGGTACGGCAGCACCACCGCGATCCGCGGATAGCGCAGGGCCATCTCCTCCTCGCCGCCGACCCACACCAGCCGCCGTTCGCGCACCGCGTCCGCCAGCGGGAGCGGTGCGCTCAGCCCGACCCGCTCCCAGGGCGCCGCGAACGCCCGGGGCATGCCCGCGTGCACGGCCATCCGCAGGACCGGTTCGTCGGGTCCGAGCAGATACACCGCGCCGGAGTGCGCGCGCACCTCGTGCATCATCGAGACCAGCGCGAGCGACAGCACCGGCCGGCCGGCCGGCACCTCCTGGGCCGCCGGCGCCGGTACCGGCCCCGGCCCGTCCGACACGCCGACCACCTCCTCCTAGGCCGTGCGTGGCATCGTGGGCACAAGACTCCCTCGGGGCGGCGCCCCGCGCACGGCGAGCGTTCCTCGCTCGCCGCCCGCGCCCCCGCGTGGCGGGTGCCTCGCACCCACCGCCCGGCCGTCCCCGCGTCCGACCCGCCCAGCACCGGGAGCGCGTCGGCCGGCCGGGGCGCCCGGTCGTGCGTGGGAAGCACGGGCGATCTCCGGGTGCCTCGTGTGCGCCCCCCTCGCGCCAGGATGGCCGAATACGTACGCAGCGGGGCTGGTCGTCGTCGTCCGTGGCCCGGATCGGTGGTGCTCGGAGGCGGTGATGGACGGGTCGGACGCGGGGTGTCGTCGATGGTCCCGCAGGTGCCCACGGCGTGTCGTGCCGCTGTCACCGGTGGCGGCCTCGGAGTGTCGCCGTCCGGATCATCACACCAGTTCAGGCGAGGTTCGGCCAACCGGCGGCACGGTACGGCGCGGTACCGGACACGGGCGGCCGGAAGCCGACGGGGCGCCGGCCGGCGCCGCGGTGCCGCGCCGCGGCGCCATGTTTTTCCCGCGCGCTCGGTTTGCGGGTACGGCGCCGGGGCACACGCGGGGGCGACGATCCGGCCGCCGAGTCGTGTGCGCGGAGAACCTGGCGAAGTGGCCGGATGGTGACGCAAGAGCACCGGGCGGGTACTCTCCGTTCAACTTCAGGGGGTTGCTTGCATGTGACTCGCCGTGAAGACTGTGGCCGAGTTCCATCGAAACGAAGGTGTCCCGAGGTACGCATCATGCCAATCATGGGGCGGCACGGACTGGGACTGCGTATTCTCACACCTCGTTTCGAACGGTCGGGGCTTCGGGCCCCGTCGTCCGTTCACGAGCCGGGAGGGTCCCGCGTGTTCGCCGCGCGGGAGGTATCGCCGAGGGGATGGGTTATGTCGGGTTGGCGCGCCACACGAGCGGGCTCGCCGCGGGGTCGCAGTCGGCCGCGCGGTCGCCACGTCCTGCATCGCATGTGTTGAGGGCCTCCGGCCCGTCCCGACAGCAGACCTACGGCGACTGACCGTCCGCCGCGTACGAGGAAGGCCACGCGGGTCACGCGCTCTTTCCGTCCGGATGTCCCGGCAGGGTGGCACAGCCGTGTCCCGGAACGCCTGACGCCCGGACCGCCCCCGGTCCACGACATGCCTCGGTGTGCGTGACTCCACCGTGCCCGCACGCGCAAGCAAGGAGACAAGGTGATCAGCAAGCAACCGACGGGCTCACGGCCCCTCCTCGACGAGTTACCCGACCGCTGGCGGGGCTTGCACGAAGCCGGTCCGGTCCGGTACGACGAGGCACAGGGCGTCTGGCAGGTGCTGGACCACGAGACCGTCGCCGCCGTGCTCGCCGACCCGGCGACGTACTCATCGGACATGTCCGCCCTGGCGCCCACCCAGGCCGACTTCGAGACCTTCACCCAGGGCAACTTCGTCGGCATGGACCCGCCGGAGCACCGCAAACTGCGCACCCTGGTGAGCCAGGCGTTCACCCCGCGGGTCGTGCGGGGACTCGAACCCCGCATCGAGGCGGTCTCCGCCCGGCTGCTGGACGCCGTCGCCGACCACGACCGGTTCGACCTGGTCGACGCGCTCGCCTATCCGCTGCCGATCATCGTGATCGCCGAACTGCTCGGCATCCCGGCCGAGGAACACCGGCTCTTCCAGGAGTGGGCGAGCGTCCTGTTCGGCGGCGACCAGCTCGGCGAGGCACCCGACATGGCCGATCTGGAGCGGGCGCTGGAGGCCATCGCCCCCACGGTGCGCCAGATGAACGACTACATGCTGGAGTACATCCGCGCCCGCCGCGCCGATCCCGGGGACGACCTCACCAGCAGACTCATAGCCGCCGAGGTGGACGGCGTCCGGCTCGCCGACCAGGAGATGGTCGGCTTCGTGGCCCTGCTGCTGGTCGCCGGCCACATCACCACGACCGCGCTGCTGGGCAACGCGGTCGTCACCTTCGACCGCCACCCCGGCACGGACGCCGCACTGCGCGCCGACCCGGCCCGCGTACCGGCCGCCGTCGAGGAGGTGCTGCGCTGGCTGCCGCCCTTCCCCGAACTGGGCCGCCGCGTCGCCAGGCCCGTCACCCTCGGCGGTCACGACATCCCGGCCGGCGCCCTGATGATGGCGCATCTGGGTGCCGCCAACCGCGATCCCGCCCGCTTCAGCGCACCGGACGTCTTCGACGTCACCCGGAGTCCGAATCCCCATCTGACCTTCGGGCACGGCATTCACTTCTGCTTCGGCGCGCCACTGGCCCGGCTCGAGGCCCGGATCGCCCTGCGGATGCTGCATGAACGATTCCGCATCCTGGAGATCCCTTCCTACGAGGACATCGCCTACCAGAACCCGGCCGTCATCATCGGCGTCCGCCATCTGCCGGTCGAGGTCCGCAGACCGTAGCTCCGGCGCGCCCAGCGCCCCCGGCCGGCCCCCGCACCGCTCTTCACGGACCGGACCGGTACACCCGCACATGAGACCCATCCAACGGGAGTCCCCTTCTCATGCCGTACACCATCCCCGCCGCTCCGGCCGCCGCCCGAACGCCGTCCCTGTTACACCGCGACCTCCAGCACCGGCTCGACACCCTCGCCCGGACCCACCGGGTGCCCGGCGCCCAACTCGTCCTCGACACCGGGGCGGACGTCGTCGCCGTGCACACCGGTACGGCCGACGCCGCGACCGGCAGCCCCTTCACCGGGCAGACGGCGGTCCCCCTGGGATCGCTCACCAAGCCCTACACGGCCGCGCTCGTCATGCTCCTGGCCGACGACGGCGATCTCGACCTGGACGAACCGGCCGCCGAGCACCTCCCGGAACTGAGCGGGACGCCCGCTGTGACGGTGCGCCAACTGCTCAGCCACACCGCCGGTCTGCCCACCGGACCGGACTCGGACACGGCCGCCGCGACCACCACCACCCGCTACCTCACGGCCGTCTGCACCGCCCGGGACCTGCTGTTCGCGCCGGGCACCGACTTCTCCTACTCCAACGCCGGCTACGTCGCCGCCGGACGGCTGGTCGAGACGGTCACCGGCATGCCGTGGCACGAGGCGGTCCGGGCGCTGCTCCTCGAACCGCTCGGGGTGGTGCCCGCGTTCATCGGCGACACCTCGCCGGTCCGTCCCGTGGCCGCCGGGCACGCCGTCAACACGGCGACCGGGAAGGCCCGTCCGGCCCGGCAGAACCTGGCACCGCTGGAGGCACCGGCCGGCGCGCTGCTCGCGAGCGCCCTGGACCTGGCCGCGTTCGGCAACGCGCTGGCCGGCCGCTCGGACCTGCTGCCGCCCGCCGTCGCCAAGGAGATGCGCCGCCCCGAGACCGCCGCCCGGCCGGGCGCGCTGGCCGACGGCTGGGGCCTCGGACTGGCCCTCTACCAGCGCGACGGCCGCGTGTGGTGCGGTCACGACGGCAACGCCCAGGGCACGTCCTGCCATCTGCGGGTCGATCCCGAGAGTGGTGTGGTGGTCGCCTTCACGGGCAACGCCGGGGGCGCCACCGCGCTCTGGCGCGACCTCGCCGACGACCTGGTCCGGGTCACCGGTGTACGGGTGCCCGTCGGTTCCCGCACCACCGACCGGGGCCGTCCCGTCGTCCTGCCGGAGTGCGCGGGGACGTACCGCAACGGCACCACGACGTACCGCATCGCGCCCGGACCGGACGGCGCGCCGGCCCTGTCCGTGGACGGCGACCTGGCGCTCCCGCTGGTCTGCTACGCCGACCTGTCGTGCGATCTGCTCGATCCGGCCACCGGGCGTCCTGAGCCCGGTGGCCGGTTCCACCGCGATCCGGCCACCGGACGGGTCGACCGGGTGCAGATATCCGGACGGACGGCGCGCCGGACCGACGACGGCTGAACCGCGGTGCCGGCGGTACGGGAACCGGCCGCGGCCGGTTGCCGGGGACCGCATCCCCGTCCCGGTCACCGTTCCGCTCCCGGTCTTCGTCGGGTCGGTCCCGGCGCCCGGTTCCGGCCCCGTCCGGCAGGAGGCCGTCGGGTCCTCGGGTCCTCGTTCCTCGGGTCCCACGTCCCCGCCCACGTCCCCACGTCCCCCCGTCGTCGGGCAGGGCGGCCGGGAGCCGGTGCCGGTCCTGCAAGGGCCACCGGTTCCGGTTCGGTTCCTCGCCCGGAGGCGTCCCCACGGAACCGTCCCGGGCCCCGGCCTCGGCACCTTCCCCGGTCCGAGTCCCGGGCTCCGGCCCTCGGAACCTTCCCCGGTCCGGCGGCCACCGGTGCCGTACCGCCCGTCCGTCCCGCACCGCCACGCCGGGCCGCCGTAGCGCCGTCCCGGCCGACCGGGCACGCCCGGGGGTCAGGTGATCCCCGGTCGGGCCCCGAACCGCCGTACCGCCGTCGACACCGCCGCACCGTCGCGCACGCCCGGTGCGCCGTCCCGGTCCAGCGCACCGCCCCCGCGGCGGGCCGGGGCCGTCCGCGCCGCTTCGTCCCGCTCTCCAAAGGACTTCACCCATGACGGACCTGCACGACAAGCCCGCACCGGCGTCCTCCCTGCCGCAGGCCGGCCCCGCCGCCGGCGCGCCGGAGAGTGCCGCGGCCCCGGCGCATCCGACGCTCGGCGAGCTGTTCACCGCCTGGGTGGCCCGCACCCCGGACGCGCCGGCCCTCACCGACGGCCGGCGCACCTGGACGTACCGCGAACTGGCGGCCCGCGCCGACCGGCTGGCCGCGCACCTGGTACGGCGGGGAGCGGGACCCGACCGGGTGGTGGCCCTCGTGCTGCCCCGTTCCATGGAGCTGATAGCGGCGGAGCTGGCCGTCACCCGCGCCGGTGCCGCCTTCCTGCCCGTGGACCCCGCCTACCCCGCCGAGCGCCGGGCACTGATGCTCGCCGACGCCGCGCCCGCGGTCACCCTCGACGACCCGGCCCGGGTGGCACAACTGCTGGGCGGCGGCGAGCAGTCGGGTGCCGTGGAGGAGCCGGCGGCGGTGGCCGGGGACGGTGCCGGCACCGCCGCCGACCACGCGGCCTACGTCATCTACACCTCCGGCTCCACCGG
>NZ_WWJT01000266.1 GCF_009865385.1 Streptomyces sp. SID486
AACTGCTGCGGGCCGCCCGGGCCGCCTGGCCGTCGGACGAACTCGACGCCGTGGCCCGCGCCTTCCCCAAGGGCGCCCACCAGCCGGTCGTGCTGGGACTCGCCGCCCGTGCGGCCGGGCTCGGACCCGAGGACGCCGCCCACTGCGCGGTGTACGAGAGCGTGAGCGGGCCGGCGACGGCCACCGTGCGGTTGCTGAGCCTCGACCCGTTCGACGCCACGGGAGCGCTGGCCCGGCTCGCGCCGGAGCTGGACCGCGTGGCGGACCGGGCGGTGGAGGCGGCCCGCCGGGTACCCGACGAAGGAGTCGACGCGCTGCCCGCCGCCTCAGGCCCCCTGCTGGAGGTCGGTGCGCAGTGGCACGCGGACTGGCCCGTGCGGCTGTTCGCGTCATGACCGGCATGTGCCGCGCACCCCTTCCCTCCCTTGCCCCCGGGGGCCCTGCCCCCAACCCGTGAACCGGCCGGACCGGCCCCGCCCGCGAACGACGGACGGGCCGGAGGCGGCTGGACCTGGCTGAAGACCGGAGTCGCCCCATGCACCTCGACCACACCCACCACGGCCCCGCCGCCGTCAGCGCGGACGCGCGCCGTCCCGACGGAACCCGGCGGGCTCTGCGCGTCGGGCTCGGCGGACCCGTCGGATCCGGCAAGACCGCCACCGTCGCCGCCCTCTGCCGGGAACTGCGCGACCGGCTCTCGCTCGCGGTCGTCACCAACGACATCTACACCCGCGAGGACGCCGAGTTCCTGCGCCGGGAAGCCGTGCTGCCGCCCGAGCGGATCACCGCCGTCGAGACGGGCGCCTGCCCGCACACCGCGATCCGCGACGACATCTCCGCCAACCTCGAAGCCGTCGAGGACCTGGAGGACGCGGTCGGCCCGCTGGACCTGATCCTCGTCGAGTCCGGTGGCGACAACCTCACCGCCACCTTCTCCAAAGGACTGGTGGACGCCCAAATCTTCGTGATCGACGTCGCCGGCGGTGACGACATCCCGCGCAAGGGCGGTCCCGGGGTCACCACCGCCGACCTCCTCGTCGTGAACAAGACCGACCTCGCCCCGTACGTCGGCTCCGACCTCGCCCGGATGGCCGCCGACGCCAAGGCCCAGCGGGCCGAACTGCCCGTGGTCTTCCAGTCGTTGCGCGGCGAGACCGGGGTCGCCGACGTCGCCGCATGGGTGCGCGGGCAGCTCGCCGCGTGGACGGCGTGACGCCGACCGGGGTCCGGGCCGACGCCCGGATCGTGGCCCGCTCCGACGGGCGCGGCGGCACGGCGCTGCCCGTCCTGGACGGTGAGGGCCCGCTGGCGCCGCGCCGTACCCGGGCGAGCGGATCCGAGGCGAAGGTCATGCTCGTCGGCGCGATGAGCGGGCCGCTCGGCGGCGACCGCTTCACGGTGGACGTCGGGGTGGAGACCGGCGCCCGGCTGCACGTCGGCTCGGCCGCCGCCACCCTCGCCCTGCCGGGCCAGGTCAAGGGCGCGGCCCGCTACGACGTCCGGCTCGACGTGGCCGACGGCGGCGAACTGCACTGGCTGCCCGAACAGCTGATCTCGGCCGACGGCAGCGACCTGGATGTCACCACCCGGGCCGAACTGGGCACCGGCGCCCACCTCGTGCTGCGCGAGGAACAGGTGCTGGGGCGGGCGGGCGAGCAGCCCGGCCGGCTCACCAGCCGGCTGACCGTGCGGGTGGCCGGCCGGACCCTGCTGGACCAGGAGCTGGCCTGCGGACCCGGCGCGCCCGGTGGCTGGGACGGCCCGGCCGTGCTCTCCGGCCACCGTGCCGTCGGTCAACTGGTTCTGGTCCGCCCGGAGTTCACCGAGCACCGGCCGGCCGCGCAGATGCTGGGGGAGTGCGCCGCCGTGGTGCCGCTCGCCGGACCCGCCGTGCTCGTCAGCGCCGTGGCCCCGGACGCCCTGCGACTGCGGCGGCTGCTGGACGAGGCGTTGCACCGCCTCGGCTGAACGGCGTGGCGCGGCTCACGCGGGAACGGGCTGTACGGGCCGTGCACCGCGCCCGCCCGCAGC
Organism: Streptomyces sp. SID486; assembly: GCF_009865385.1. GTDB lineage: Bacteria > Actinomycetota > Actinomycetes > Streptomycetales > Streptomycetaceae > Streptomyces. The sequence continues at coordinate 2,032 of NZ_WWJT01000266.1, forward strand.
CCCGCCGGCGCCGCCCAGGCGGGCCGGCCCCGCGCCACCGGGCAGCATCCGCGCCTCCGGGCAGGCTCCGGGCCACCGGGTCGGCTTCGCGCCTCCGGGCAGGCTCCGGGCCACCGGGCCGGCTTCGCGCCTCCGGGTCGGCCCGGCTGACCGCGCGCCCTTGTCACCACCGCTCGCGTCATGCCGGCGAGCCTGGGTACGCGGGCCGCCGGGGGCACGGTCCTGCCGCCGGTGGCGGAGGTCAGCCGAGCGGCGCCCGGGGGAACCTGCGCTCCCGCGGGTTCTGCCCGGCGGCCTCGCGCTCCTTGACGACGCCCGCGTACTCGTCGACGTACTCCTGCCCGGACAGCGACAGGATGGCGTAGACGATCTCGTCGGTGACCGCCCGCAGCACGGCCTTCTCACGCTCCATGCCGGCGTAGCGGGAGAAGTCGAGGGGCTCGCCGAAACGGATGGTCACCGGGCGGATCCTCGGTACGACCTTGCCGGGCGGCTGTGCCTCGAACGTGCCGATCATCGCGCAGGGCACCACCGGGACCCCCGCCGTCAGCGCCATCACGGCGACCCCGACCTTGCCCTTGTACAGCCGGCCGTCGTGCGAACGCGTCCCCTCGGGGTAGATGCCGAGCAGCTCTCCCTTGCGCAGCACCCCGAGGCCCTCCCGGATCGCGGCCTGCCCCGCCTCCTTGCCGGAGCGGTCCACCGGGATCTGTCCGGCGCTGCGGAAGAAGAACGCGGTGAGCCTGCCCTTCACCCCCGGGCCGGTGAAGTACTCCGCCTTGGCGAGGAAGGTGATGCGGCGCTTCAGGATCGCCGGCATCAGGAAGTGGTCGGAGAAGGACAGGTGATTGCCGGCGACGATCGCCGGGCCCGAGGCGGGCACGTGCTCCAGGCCCTCGATCCGGGGGCGGAAGAACAGTCTGAGCAGGGGGCCCAGCAGGACGTACTTGAGCAGGTGGTAGAACACGGCTCGCCCTCACTCCGTCAGGCCGGCTGCGGACCGGCGGTCCCGGCCCGCGGGCCGGACTGCCGGCCCGCGTGCCCCTGTCATCATCTGCTGCCCGGTACCGCCGGACCAGTACCCGGCGCGGTGCGCCGGGGGACCGGGGGGCGCGCGCCGGCGTCGCCGGGCCTCGGCGTGAGCCGGCCCCCGCGCCCGTACGATGGTCCCGATGCACGGCCACGGACAGCACCCTCGGCGACCGCTCCGGCGGTGCCGTGTGCTGTCCGTGCTGGCGGTGCTGATCGGACTGCTGGGCATGCACGCCCTCGCGCCCGGCGGCGGGACGGAACACACCGAGCAGGCCCGCGTCGAGCACGCCCGCGTCGAGCACGCCCCCGTCGAGCACATCCGCGCCGAGCACGGCGCGATGGCGCTCGGCGCCATGGACGACTGCCCCGGCGGGGACGGGCACTGCGGTGGCGGCCGGCTGCACCACGCCGACCCCACCTGCGCGTCCGGCGCCTTGGCCGACGGCCCCCAGCTGCCCGCACTCGCTCCCGCTCCGGCGGGTGGCGCCGTACCGGCCGGCGTCCCGTCCCCGAGCCTGCCCACGGCACCGGACAGCGCTCGCGCGCCACCCTCCCTGGCGGAACTCCAACTCCTGCGGATCTAGCCGCGCCGACGGCCGGAGCACCTGCTACGGCCGTCTCAGGCGTGCCCGAAATCCCTTCACAGAAACAGGAGTTCCCCGCATGACCAGCCGTACCCTGACGCGCCGGGCCGCCCTCGCCGCGGCCGCCGTGACCACCGCCCTCGTCCTCTCCTCCTGCAGCGGCGGCGGCGACAGCCACGGCGGCGGCCACCCCGGACACGGCTCCTCCGCCACCGCGGCCGCGCCCGACAGGTCGGCCTCCCCGCACAACGCGCAGGACGTCGCCTTCGCGCAGGGCATGATCCCGCACCACCGGCAGGCCCTGGAGATGGCGGAACTCGCCGCCGACCGGGCCTCGTCGGCGCGGGTGAAGGACCTCGCCGCCCGCATCGAGAAGGCCCAGGACCCGGAGATCCGCACCATGACCGGCTGGCTGAAGGCATGGGGTGAGAAGACCCCCGCGCCCGGCACGGACCACACGGGCCACACCGGGATGTCCGGCATGGCCGGGATGTCCGGGATGATGAGCGACGCCGACATGGACGCACTCAGGAAGGCCGACGGCAAGGACTTCGACACCAGGTTCCTGGCGTTGATGGTCCGGCACCACCAGGGCGCCGTCGAGATGGCCGCCACCGAGAAGGACAAGGGCCGCAGCGGCACCGCCAAGGACATGGCCGACGCCGTCGTCACCGCGCAGAGCGCCGAGATCAAGGAGATGAGGCAGCTCCTCGGCACGAGCTGACGGCACGGCGGGCGGGGGGACCGGTGTCGCCACCGGCCCCCCCGCCCGCCCGTTCCCTCAGGCCAGTACCTTCTCCAGAGCCGCCAGCGCCGACCGCAGCTCCTCCGCCGTGACGGTCAGTGGTGGCGCCAGCCGGATCGTGGAGCCGTGGGTGTCCTTCACCAGGATCCCCTCCCGCATCAGGCGCTCACTGATCTCCCGGCCGGTGCCGAGGGCCGGGTCGACGTCCACGCCGGCCCACAGCCCGCGCGCCCGGAAACCGACCACGCCCCTGCCGACCAGCTCGGTCAGACCGTCCCGCAGGACCACTCCCAGCTCGGCCGCCCGGCGCTGGAACTCACCGGTCTCCAGCAGCCCGACCACGGCCGTACCGACCGCCGCGGCGAGCGGATTGCCGCCGAACGTGGAGCCGTGCTCACCCGGATGCAGGACACCCAGCACCTCGCGCCGGGCCACCACAGCCGACACCGGCACGATGCCGCCGCCCAGCGCCTTGCCGAGCAGCACCATGTCCGGGACGACGTCCTCGTGCTCGACGGCGAGGGTGCGGCCCGTGCGGCCGAGGCCCGACTGGATCTCGTCGGCGACGAACAGGCAGCCCTTGCGCCGGGTCAGCTCGCGTACGCCCGCGAGGTAGCCGTCGTCGGGGATGAGCACCCCGGCCTCGCCCTGGATGGGCTCGATCAGCACCGCCGCCGTCGTCTCGTCGACCGCCGCCTCCAGCGCGGCCAGGTCGTTGTACGGCACGACCCGGAAGCCCGGCGTGAAGGGGCCGAAGCCGGTGCGGGCCGTCTCGTCCGTGGAGAAGCTGACGATGGTCGTCGTACGGCCGTGGAAGTTGTCCGCCGCGACCACGATGGTCGCCCGGTCGGCCGGGACGCCCTTCACGTCGTAGGCCCACTTGCGGGCCACCTTGATGCCGCTCTCCACCGCCTCGGCGCCGGTGTTCATCGGCAGCACCATGTCCAGGCCGGTCAGTGCCGTGAGCCGCTCGGCGAACTCCGCGAGCCGGTCGTTGTGGAAGGCGCGGGAGGTGAGCGTCAGCCGGTCGAGCTGGCGGTGCGCGGCCTCGACCAGGGCCGGGTGCCGGTGGCCGAAGTTCAGGGCCGAGTAGCCGGCCAGCATGTCGAGGTAGCGGTTGCCCTCGACGTCCTCCACCCAGGCGCCCTCGGCCCGGGCCACGACCACGGGCAGCGGGTGGTAGTTGTGCGCGAGAACCGGCTCCTCCGCGCGGATCAGATCGCCGGTCGTACGGGTGCGCGCTGGTGCGGTCATCAGCGGATCTCCTGGGTGCAGCACTTGATGCCACCGCCGGCCTTGTGGAACTCGGACAGGTCGACGGGGACGGGGACGTAACCGTGGCCGGTGAGGCGCTCGGCCAGCGCCTCGGCTCGGGGCGCGATGAAGACGTGCCGGCCGTCGGAGACGGAGTTCAGGCCGAACGCGAGCGCGTCCTCGCGGGTGGCGGGCACCGCGTCCGGGTACAGGCGCTTGAGCACCTCCCGGCTGCCCGGCGAGAACGCCTCGGGAAAGTAGCAGATGTTGTCGTCGTCGAGGACGAACAGCGCCGTGTCCAGGTGGTAGAAGTACGGGTCCACCAGGGTCAGGCCGATCACCGGATGGCCGAGGAACTCCTGCGCCTCCCGGTGCGCCTCGCGAGTGGTGCGGAATCCGGTGCCGGCGAGCACGTAGCGGCCCGTCCACACCAGGTCGCCCTCACCCTCGGTCACCGACTCGGGACGGTGGACGTCGTAGCCCGCCGCCTTGAACCAGGTGTCGTAGTGCTCGGACTCGGGTCGCCGTTGCGGAGCGTGGAACAGGGAGCCGAAGACCCGGCCGCCGACGACGAACGCCGCGTTGGCGGCGAACACCATGTCCGGCAGGCCGGGGACGGGATCGACGGTGTCGACGGTGTGGCCGTGGGCCCGGTAGGCGCGGATCAGCGCCTGCCACTGGTCCTGGGCCAGGTCCACGTCGACGGGCCGGTCGGGATGCATCCAGGGGTTGATCGCGTACTGGACGGCGAAGTGTCTGGGTTCGCAGACGAGAAAACGCCGGGAACGCGGCACACGAGATTCGGACACAGAGGGTTTCCTCCGCTTTCCTGTGTGTCACTGAGGGCTGACACCACGGTAAGAAGCGAAGCCGACGCCCGACAAGCGCGAAAGGCTGCGCAGATGCGCAGCATCGCTGCGTCGTGAGCACGTGGGACGCAGGTCTGCTGCGCGCCCTCGCGGTCACTCGGGGGCCGCGTGGACCGCTCCCGCCTCCGGACTGTCGGGGAGCAGATGGGAGAGCACCATCACGCTGATCGTCTTGCGGATGAACGGTTCGGCGCGGATCCGCTCCAGCACCTCCTCGAAGTGCTCCACGTCCCGGGCCCGCACGTGCAGCAGCGCGTCGGCACCGCCGGTCACCGTCATGGCCGCCGCGATCTCCGGATGGTCGCGCACGACCTCCGCCAGGCGCCGGGGCGGGGCCGCCCCCTCGCAGTAGACCTCGACGTACGCCTCCGTGCGCCAGCCGAGCGCCGAGGGCTGCACCGTCGCCGTGAACCCCGTGATCACCCCGGTCTCCCGCAGCCGGTCCACGCGCCGCTTGACCGCCGTGGCGGACAGCCCGATCGCCGCGCCGATCTCGGCGAAGCTGGTCCGGGCGTTCCCCATCAAAGCGGTGATGATCTGGCGGTCCAGCTCGTCGAACGAGGACGTCCTGCTGTTCATGCGGGCACTGTAGCCAGCTCGGCCGGTACCCCGCGGCTCACGACTGCGTGACGACCAGCCCGATCGTCAGCAGCCCCAGCACCACCCAGCCGAACCAGAGCCAGCCGTTGCTGCCGAGCGCGACCGTGTAGGCGGTCACGACGACCAGCCCGCCGACCGTGAGAGCCCCCATCGCTTTTATGGAACCGTTCGTGGAACCGGGCATCGCGACACCCTCCTCATGGTCCGTCCCTGACCATGGTGCCCCGATTCCCGCCGGGAGGGGATAGGGCCGCGGATTCCCACGCGGCAGCGGAAGCGGCCAGGGCCCGGGTCAGGTGTTCCCGTCCGGAAGGGGGCGGTGCCGCCGGCCGGGGCCCGAGGCGGGGCCGGTGCGGTCGCCGGACCGCCGGGGCGGGGCGGCTCAGCCCTCGCGGGTGTTCAGCGAGGCCAGATAGGCGTTGTAGGCCGCCAGCTCCTTGTCGCCGTCCCGGTCCGCGGCGCGGTCCTTGCGCCTGGCCTGCCGCTGCTCGGAGCCGTACCACTGGAAGAGCAGCGCGATCAGCACCAGCACGGAGGGGATCTCGCTGAACGCCCAGGCGATGCCGCCGGCCGCGTTCTGGTCCGACAGCGCGTCGATGCCGAGCGAGGCGGGCGGGTTCTCGAACGTCTTCACCATCGGCGTCGACGCCATCATCAAGGCGATCCCGAAGAACGCGTGGAAGGGCATGCCCGCGAACAGCTCCAGCATCCGCATCAGGTAGCCCGGCCGGTGCGGGCCGGGGTCGACCCCGATGATCGGCCAGAAGAACACGACACCGACCGCGAGGAAGTGCACCATCATCGCGATGTGTCCGCCCCTGGAGCCCATCAGGAAGTCGAACAGCGGCGTGAAGTAGAGCGCGTACAGGCTCGCGATGAACAGCGGGATGGTGAACGCCGGATGGGTGATGATCCGCATGTACCGGCTGTGCAGCAGCATCAGCAGCAGCTCACGGGGCCCCTTGCGGCCCTTGCCCGCGGTCGGGAGGGCACGCAGCGCCAGCGTGACGGGGGCGCCCAGCAGGATAAGGATCGGCGACAGCATGCTGATCACCATGTGCTGCACCATGTGCACGCTGAACATGACCATGCCGTAGTCGTTCAGCCTGGTGCACATCACCAGCGCGATGGTGAGCACACCGACGACGTACAGCACCGTCCGGCTCACCGGCCAGGAGTCCCCGCGCCGCCGCAGCCGCAGCACACCCCAGCCGTACAGGCCCAGACCGGCCAGGCAGGCGAGGAGGAAGAACGGGTCGGCCGACCACTCGAGCCCTCGCGCCAGCGTGAACGGCGGCAGATCCATGGTCATGCCGTGCCCGCTGTGATCCATCCGCCGGCTCCTGTTTCGTGGGGGTTGTGCGAGTCTGTCCGCCCACAAGAGTAGAGCGGCCCCCGGTCACCACCGCGACCGGGGGCGACCGCGACACCCGAAGGGCCGCGGGGGGCCGGCGCGACGAGCCACGGGCACCCGCACCCGGCGGCTCATCCGGACGTCAGAGGACGCACTCCGCCTCGTCGTAGCGCTCCACCGGCACCGTCTTCAGCGTCTCCACGGCCTCCGCCAGCGACACCAGCACGATGTCCGTCCCGCGCAGGGCCGTCATCATGCCGAACTCGCCCCGGTGCACGGCCTCCACCGCGTGCCATCCGAAACGGGTCGCCAGCACCCGGTCGTACGCCGTCGGCGTGCCGCCCCGCTGCACGTGCCCGAGGATCACCGGCCGGGCCTCCTTGCCGAGCCGCTGCTCCAGCTCGACCGACAGCTGCCGCGCGATGCCCGCGAACCGTTCGTGGCCGTAGACGTCCTTGCCGCCCTCGTCGAACTCCATGGAACCGGGGCGCGGCTTGGCCCCCTCCGCGGCGACCACGATCGCGAACCGCTTGCCCGCCTCGAACCGCTCGCCGACCTTCTTCGTCAACTGCTCGATGTCGAAGGGCCGCTCGGGTACGACGACGGCGTGGGCGCCGGCCGCCATGCCGGAGTGCAGCGCGATCCAGCCGGTGTGCCGGCCCATGACCTCCACGATCAGCACGCGCTGGTGGGACTCGGCGGTGGTCTTCAGCCGGTCCAGCGCCTCGGTCGCCACGGTCACCGCGGTGTCGAAGCCGAAGGTGACGTCCGTGACGGCGATGTCGTTGTCGATGGTCTTGGGCACGCCCACGACGGGCAGCCCGTGGTCCGACAGCAGCCGGGCCGCCTTCAGCGTGCCCTCGCCGCCGATCGGGATGATCGCGTCGAGGCCGAGTTCCGCGACATGCCCCCGGGCCCGCTCCACCCCGTCCCGCAGGTGCTCCGGGCGGACCCGGGAGGAGCCGAGGATGGTGCCGCCGCGGGCCAGGATGCCGCCCACGGCGTCGAGGTCGAGCTTGAGATGGTCGCCCTCCAGGAGGCCCTTCCAGCCGTCCCGGAAACCGATGACCTCGTCGCCGTGGTCGGCGACGGCGCGGTGCACGACGGACCGGATGACGGCGTTCAGGCCGGGGCAGTCGCCGCCGGACGTGAGGACACCAATGCGCATAGCCCGAAATACCTTCTCAACGTGGGCCGGGTAGACCGGACCACGGTGTCCGGCGGATTCCCGGCCACCCTACCGGCGTCAGGGGGTGGCTCCGTAGCGGGCGTCCGCCTGCTGGACGCGCCCGCACATGTGAGCGGACGGGCCGTCAGGCGGGCCCGCCGGGGTCCTGCCGGACCACATGGAAATCCGCCTGAAGCGCCGGTTACGCGCACTGTCGCCCGGCAGTTGCGGCGCGGGCCGCTGTCCGGCCGTACCCACGCGGGCCGCCGCGCGTCCGTACCCGCGCAGGCGGCCCGTAGCCGCACCCGGCCGGGGCGCCGGGCAGCCGTGCCCGCGCGGGGCGCCGGGCAGCCGTGCCCGCGCGGGGTGCCGGAGAACCGTGCCCGCGCGGGGCCGCGCAGCCGTCCTACGCGGGCTGCTGGGCGGCGGCGATGCGCTCGTTGCGCAGGGCCTCGTACCAGCGGTCGTCGATCGGCGGCAGCGCGTTGACGTCGAGCGCCAGCTTCAGCAGCAGATCGGCGATCAGCGGGTTGCGGGCGAGGACGGGGCCGTGCATGTACGTCCCGAAGACGGTCCCGTTGTACGCGCCCTCCGTGCCGTCCCCGGTGCCGTTGCCCTTGCCGATCTGCGTCCGGGCGAACGGACGGGCGCCGGGGCCGAGGTGGGTCACGCCCTGGTGGTTCTCGAAACCGGTCAGCGGCGGCAGGCCGAGCTGCGGGTCGATGTCGCCGAGGACGTCACCGACGCAGCGCTCGCCCTCGCCGCGCACCGACACCACGTCGAGCAGGCCGAGGCCGGGCTCGCGCTGGCCGAGGTCGTTGATGAACTCGTGGCCGAGGATCTGGTAGCCGGCGCAGACGGAGAAGACGATCGCGCCGTTCTCCACGGCCCGTTGCAGATGCCCGTCCCGGCGCAGCCGCTCGGCCGCGAGCCGCTGCGGGCGGTCCTCGCCGCCGCCGATCAGGTAGATGTCACCGGAGGTCGGGATCGGCTGGTCGCTGCGCACGTCCAGCCGGGCCACGTCCAGGCCGCGCTGCCGCGCCCGCCGCTCCACGACGAGGGCGTTGCCCTGGTCGCCGTAGGTGCTCAGCAGGTCCGGGTAGATCCACACCAGCCGCAGTTGGTTGTCGCTCATGAGGTGATCCCCTTCGAAGATCAGTTGCCGACGCGGCGGCGCAGGTCCTGGAACGCGGTGTAGTTCGCGATGACCTCGATCCGGCCCGGCGGGCACATCTGCACGGCCTGGTCGAGGTTCTCGCAGACCTGGAAGTGCTGGTTCGCCACCTCCAGGCGGACGGCGAGGTCCAGCTTCCGGTCGCCGATGACGAAGATCGGGTGACCGGTGAGCCGCGTGTAGTCGACGTCCCACAGCCAGGAGGTGTCGGTGCCGTCGGCGCCGCGCGCGTTGACGGACAGGACCACCGGGGCGGGCGGCGGGTCGATCAGGGAGAACGTCTCCAGCCAGCCGGCCGGGTTCTTGGCCAGCAGCAGCCTGAGGTCGCGGTTCTGGAACTGCACGACGTCGTAGCGGCCGGCCACCGCCTGCACCTGGTACATCCGCTCCAGGGCGACCTGCGGCGGCACCCCGAAGACGGCGGCGACGGCCGCCGAGCTGGCCGCGTTCGCCTTGTTGGCGCGGCCGGGCAGCTGGAGGTGGATCGGCCAGGCGGACCCGTGCGGGTCGAGCACGTGGTCACCGGACAGCGCCCAGGTCGGCGTGGGCCGGCGGAAGCCGCACTCCCCGCAGAACCAGTCGTCGCCGGGGCGCTGCATGACGCCGCCGCACGACGGGCAGGACCAGGCGTCGTCCTTCCACATCTGCCCGGCCGCGACCCAGATCACGTTCGGGGAGGAGGAGGCGGCCCAGACCACCAGCGGGTCGTCGCAGTTGGCGACGATGACGGCCTTGGTGCCGGCCAGGCCCTCACGCCAGTTCTCGGCGAGCATCCGGGTCTCGGCGGCGCGGTCCAGCTGGTCGCGGGAGAGGTTCAGCAGCGCGATGCACTTGGGGTCGGTGTCCCGGGCCACTCCGGCCAGGTACTTCTCGTCGACCTCGATGACGCCGAACTTCGCCTCCGAGCCGCCCGCGAGCGCGGACGTGATGCCGGCCGGCATGTTGGCGCCGAGCGCGTTCGACACGACCGGGCCCGCGGCGCGCAGCGCCTCCGCGATGAGCCGGGTGGTCGTGGTCTTGCCGTTGGTGGCGGAGACCAGGGTGACGTCCAGGTTCTGGGCGAGCCGCCCGAGCAGGTCGGGGTCGAGTCTCAGCGCGACCCGGCCACCGATCACCGACCCGCTGCCGCGTCCCGCGGCGCGCGATGCCGCAGCGACCGCCTTGCCCGCGGTCACGGCCAGCTTGGCCCGCGGCGAGAGCGGGTCCGAGTTGCCTGCCATCAGTTCTCGATCCTCCTTGCGTACGCGCCGCGCCTGGGGGCCATCCGGCAGCGTGGTGTGAACGTCAGCCTATCGAGATCCATTCGCACACCCGAATCCCGGCCCACGCCTCGAGCGGCGGGCACGGCCTGAAGGAACCGTACCCTTGCCGCCATGCGACACGGTTCCATTCCGGGCGCCCGCGGGCGCGTCCGGCCTCTCACCCTGTTCGGCGACGCGGTACTGCGCGAGCCGTGCGAGGACGTCACCGACTTCGGCCCCGGCCTCGCGGCCCTCGTGGAGGACTTGTTCGCCACGATGTACGCGGCCCAGGGGGTGGGCCTGGCCGCCAACCAGATCGGTGTCGGTCTGCGGGTGTTCGTCTACGACTGTCCGGACGACGAGGACGTGCGGCACCTCGGGCACGTGGTGAACCCGCGGCTGGTGACGGCGGACGGCGTGGTGATCCGGGGTCCGGAGGGCTGTCTGTCGCTGCCGGGTCTGGAGGCGGGGACCGAGCGCTACGACCACGCGGTCGTCGAGGGCCGCACGGTGACGGGGGAGCCGGTCACCGTGCACGGCACGGGGTTCTTCGCCAGGTGCCTGCAGCACGAGTGCGACCACCTGGAGGGCCGGGTGTACGCGGACCGTCTGACGGGCCTGCGCAGGCGCAGGCTGCACCGGCAGGTCGAGCGGGCGCCGTGGCACCGCACGCGTGGTCCGGCCGGGGAGTGAGGGCGACTGCGCACGCGTGGTCCGGCGGGGGGTATGGGCGACCGCGCACGCGTGGTCCGGGCGGGGGGTGAGGGCGACCGCGCACGCGTGGTCCGGGCGGGGGGTGAGGGCGACCGCGCCGCCGGCGGCCGTCCGTCCGCGGCCGGGTGGCGGCCGTCAGAATCCCGGACCGCCGACCCGGTCCCCGGCAGCCGCGAGCCTGCCCCACAGCAGGTCGGCGAGGGACCGCACCAACTCGGCCCGGGAACAGGGGCGTTCGCCGAGCCACCAGTCGCCGGCGGCATGCATCATCCCGACGATGCCGTGCCCCCACACCCGGGCGAGCCGCTGGCTTCCCGGGCCGAGGTCCACCCGCTCCTCGATGACCTGGGCCAGCTCCTCGCCCATCCGGCGCAGCAGCGGGGCGCTGTGCTTGCCGACGTCGAAGCCCTGGTCGCCGCCCTGGCCGCCTTCCGCCGGGTGCATCAGGAACCGGTACACCTGGGGCCGGGCCTCGATCGCGGCGAGATAGGTGTCCAGGGTGGACTCGACCCGCTCCCGCCGGCCGGCCGGAGCGTCCAGCGCCGCTCGCAGCGAGTCCAGCAGGGCGTCGGTGTGCCGTTTGGCCAAGGCTGCGTAAAGGCCGCCCTTGTCGCCGAAGTGCCGGTACAGGATCGGCTTCGTGATGCCCGCTTCCGCCGCGATCGCGTTCATCGACGCCTGCGGGCCGTCGCGCAGCACCACCCGGTCGGCGGCCTCCAGCAGCTCGCGCCGTCGGCGGTCGGCGGACCGCTGCTGATCGGTCCGCTGTGTGGTGTCCATGTGCTCTCCCCACCCGTGCTGATTCGGTGACGCCTGCGCAAAGTAACACTGACCGGGCCCCTGACATCGAACGGGATGCCGAGGCGTCATCAACGGTTGACTTTTACTACCGGTGAGTAACACACTTCCGTTACCGCTAGTAACACCGTACCGCCGCTGGAGGGGACATGGCCGAGTTCACCATGGAGCTGAACGACGAACAGAAGGAAGTCCGGGACTGGCTCCATGGCTTCGCCGCGGATGTCATCCGCCCCGCGGCGGCCGAGTGGGACGAGCGCGAGGAGACGCCCTGGCCGGTCATCCAGGAGGCCGCGAAGGTCGGCATCTACTCCCTGGACTTCTACGCGCAGCAGTACTTCGACCCCACCGGTCTCGGCATCCCCATGGCCATGGAGGAGCTGTTCTGGGGTGACGCGGGCATCGCCCTGTCCATCGTGGGCACCGGTCTCGCGGCCGTGGGCGTGCTCGCCAACGGCACCGAGGAACAGATCGGCACCTGGATCCCGCAGATGTACGGCGACCCGAACGACGTCAAGGTCGCCGCGTTCTGCTCCTCCGAGCCCGACGCGGGCTCCGACGTCGCCTCCATGCGCACGCGTGCCGTGTACGACGAGGCCACGGACGAATGGGTGATCAACGGCACGAAGACCTGGGCCACCAACGGCGGCATAGCCAACGTCCACGTCGTCGTCGCCGTCGTCGACCCGGAACTCGGCTCCAAGGGCCACGCCTCCTTCATCGTGCCGGCGGGTACGCCCGGGCTGGCCCAGGGCCAGAAGTTCAAGAAGCACGGCATCCGCGCCTCGCACACCGCCGAGGTCATCCTCGACGGCGTCCGGGTGCCCGGCTCCTGCCTGCTCGGGGGCAAGGAGAAGCTGGACGAGCGGCTCGCCCGGGCCCGGGAGCGGGCCAAGGCGCCCGGGGGAGAGCGTGTGAAGAACGCGGCGATGGCCACGTTCGAGGCGAGCCGGCCCGCCGTCGGCGCCATGGCGGTCGGCACCGCCCGTGCCGCATACGAGGTCGCCCTCGACTACGCCGTGACCCGCGAGCAGTTCGGGCGGCCCATCATCGACAACCAGGGTGTGGCGTTCCAGCTGGCGGACATGCGCACGCAGATCGACGCCGCCCGGCTCCTCGTCTGGCGCGCGTCCTGGATGGCGGTCAACGGCAAGCCGTTCACCGCGGCCGAGGGATCGATGTCGAAGCTCTTCGCGAGCGAGACCGCGAAGAAGGTGACCGCGCAGGCGATCCAGATTCTGGGCGGCAACGGGTACACGCGCGAATACCCGGTCGAGCGGATGCACCGGGACAGCGCGATCTACACGATCTTCGAGGGGACGAGCGAGATCCAGCGGCTGGTCATCGCGCGCACGCTGTCCGGAGCGCCGATCCGCTAAGTCCGCTAAGTCCGGCGGGTCCGGTGGGTCCGGTGGGTCCGGTGGGTCCGGCGGAGCGTGCGGGGCCGCTGAGCGGGCCGGCCGCGGGGCCGCTGTCCGGTGGAGGCCGACCGCCCCGGGGGTGGCCGACTGCCCCGGGGTGGCCGGCCGCCCGGGGGTGGCCGGCCGCTCGGTGGTGGTCGGCCGCTGGTCGCCGTGCCCGCGGCCGGCCCGCTCAGCGGTGCCTGAGCGGTGTGAGCTGTTCGATGTCGTACTTGGCGCGCAGCGCCTCGATCGCCTCCTGGTCCGGCGGGCCCCCGTTGCCGAGGATCTCCAGCAGTTCCTCGAAGTACAGCTCGTGGTCCGGCGGCGGACTCGACTGGAAGAACATCCTCGCCGGGGTGTCCGTGGGGTTGGAGAAGGCGTGGGGGCAGCCCGGTGGTACGACGATGACCGTGCCCGGTGTCGCCCGGACCACCCGGTTGCCTGAACTCGACTCCCAGCGCTGCCAGTTGTCGGGGGTGCGGATACGCGGCTCGAAGGCGAGCACGTCCAGCTCGCCGTCGAGGACGTAGAACAGCTCCTCGCTGCGCGTGTGCACATGGGCGCCCACGTCGAAGCCCGGCGGGACCTCCACCTCGAAGGTCGAGGCCATCCGCGAGTGGGTGCCGGTGACCTTGAACGTCACCCGCTGGGCCGGCGTCTGCACGACACGGCCCTGCCCCGGCGGCACATACAGTCCCTCGGTCGTCATGGGGCGCTCACCACGTCACCGGAAGGGCCTCGGGGCCCCGGATCAGGGCGCCCTTCCTGAAGAAGACCTGATCCGGGGGTACGGCGAGCCGCAGGCCCGGCAGCCGGTCCAGCAGGGCGTCCGTCAGGAGCTCCTGCTCCAGCCGGGCCAGTATCCCGCCGGGGCAGTAGTGCGGACCGAAGCCGAACGCCACATGCGGGTTGGGGCAGCGGGAGAAGTCGATGGTGTCCGGGTCGGGGAAGACCTCCGGGTCGCGGTTGGCGGCCAGGTAGGAGATGTAGACCGCGTCGCCCGCGCGGATGCGGACCCCGCCGATCCCGACGTCCTCCAGGGCGATGCGGGACAGCCCGACGGCGTTGCGGTGCGGGATGTAGCGCAGGAGTTCGTCGATCGCCTGCGGCCGGATCCCCGGCTCCGCCCGCAGCCGCTCCACCAGGTCGGGGCGGGTCAGCAGCAGGTAGAACAGCTGCCCGCTGTTGGCGGTGACCGCCTCTCCGCCGATCTGCAGGAGGACGGCCAGACCGGTGGCCTGCTCCAGCGTCACCTCACCCCGGCCGAGCGCGGCACCCAGCAGCGAGGTGACGTCCTCGCCGGTGCTGTTCTCGCGCAGCCCGATCAGGTCGGAGAAGTACGCGGCCATCTCCCGCTTCGCCCGCTCGCTGACCTCCTTGCCGTGCGCGGAGGACAGGATCAGCTGGGTCCAGACGTGCATGCTGTGCCGGTCGCCCGCGGGCACCCCCATCACCTCGCAGATGACCGCGATCGGGAACGGGCTGAGCACCGCGCCGGTGAGGTCCGCCGGCGGACCGCCCCGCACCAGCTCGGCGACCAGTTCGTCCAGCATGACGCGCGCCTTCTCCCGCACCCGCTCCACCCCCTTCGCGGTGAAGGCGGGCGCCACCGAGCGGCGGAGCCGGGTGTGGTCGGGCGGGTCGAGGAAGCCGACCGCGCCGCGGTCCGGGATGAAGTGCGGGGCAAGCCGGGTGACCTGCTTGTCCATGACCGCCTCACGGCTGAAGCGGGGGTCGTTGGCCACCCGGCGCACATCGTCGTACCGGGTGACCAGCCACGCCCAGCCCTCCCCGTTGGGCAGCTGTATGCGGGTCACCGGGCCCTCGGCCATCAGCTCGGCCAGCACCGGGTCGAACTGCGACCCGGGCAGGTCGAGCGCCGGCCAGTGCCGCACCGGGGGCCGCGCCTCGGTGAGCGTCGACTCGTCGGTCATCCAGCGGCCCCGTCCCCGTTGACCCAGCGGCCCACCGTCATCTCGGCGGTGATGCCGGGACCGAACCCGGCGAGCAGTCCGCGGGCCCGTTCCTCGGCGCCGCCCTCGTCGAACAGCCGGCGCAGCGCGTCCAGGACGACGGCGCTGGCGATGTTGCCGTACTCGGTCAGCGTGGCCCGGCTGAACCGGAACGCGTGCGGTTCGACCTGCAGGAACTTGCTGAGGTCGTCGAGGATGCGGGGACCGCCCGCGTGGATGATGTAGAAGTCCAGGTCGGACGCGTCCCAGCCGTGCGTGCCCGCCAGGTCCTTCAGCGCCGGCGCGAGCGGCTCCATGGTCGCCGGCACCCGCTTGTCCAGCAGGAAGTGGAAGCCGGTGGCCCGCACGTCGTACGCGATCCAGTCCTCGGTCTTCGGGATCAGGTAGGAGCCGTTGCGTTCCAGGCGGACGCCCGTGCCGCCCTGCCCGCGGACCACGGCGGCGGCGATGCCGTCGCCGAACAGGCCGTTGGAGAGCAGCGAGCCGACGCCGAGGTCGGTTGGCTGGTAGCACAGCGAGCAGAACTCGCAGGCCACGATCAGGGCGTTCGCGTTCGGGTAGGCCGTGCAGAAGTCGTGCGCCCGGTTGATCGCCGCACCGCCGGCCGCGCAGCCCAGCTGTGCGATGGGCAGCTGGCGGGTGGTGCTGTCGAAGTCCATCTCGTTGATCAGCCATGCGGTGAGCGAGGGCATCATGAAGCCCGTGCACGACACGTAGACGATCACGTCGATGTCGCTGGTGAGCAGCTCCGCGTCGTCCAGCGCACGCTGGATCACCGCGGGTACCCGGGCCTTGGCCTCGGCCTCGTACAGCTTGTTGCGGTCCTCGAAGCCCGGGTGCTTGAGGGTCTCCTCGATGGGCTGGACGATGTGTCTCGTCCGGACGCCGGTGTTCTCGATCAGCCTGAGGGCCAGTGGCAGTTGGGGGTGGTCCGCGTGATGGGTGCGCGCCAGCTCCAGCGTCTCCTCCATGGTGATCACGTACTCCGGGACCGACACCGTGGGCCTGCACAAAGTCGCCATGAACCGTCCCTGCTTTCCGTGTTCCGGAAGACCTCCGCCCACCGGTCAGAAGGTGGGGCCACCTCTGTGGGTGCTCCACCTACCGTCACCCGGGAGGGCGATGATCTCGCGTTGGATTACTCCGAACCGGGGACCCCGTGTCAGGCTCGGATGTGGATTTCCACCGCCGGACGAGGGAAAACGCCATGGCCGCCGTTACGGCCGAAGACCTGCCGGGGAACGCCGCCAGGGCTCTCGCTCCGGGCCCGGCGGCCTGTCTTCCGGGCCGCTCACCGCGTACGGCTACGCGCGCATCCGGAGACGCGGAGACGCGGAGACGCGGACACCGGAAACCGGGAGACCTTGGGCGCGGAGACGCGGAGGCGCGGAGGCTCGGGGGTGCGGAGACGCGGAGCCCCGGGGGTGCGGAGACCCGGCCGCGCCGGAACGTGCGGCAGCGGTAGGTGATCCCCGTCGGTCCCCGCGGCCCCGCCCGTGCCCGGGCGGCCCGACCCGTGCCCGCGCGGCCTGGCCGTGCCCAGGGCGGCCTGCCCGCGTCCAGGGCGGCCTGTCCGTGCCGGGCAGTGAACCGATGTGGCTCCGACATGGCACCGACGTGGCTCTCGCCGCC
>NZ_WWJT01000267.1 GCF_009865385.1 Streptomyces sp. SID486
AGGCGCCGGGCGGGCCACCGGCGGGGTCCGTCCGCCGCCGGACGGGCCCCGCCGGTGCCCCTGGTGTCCGCTCCGGGTCAGCCCAGGGTCTGGGCGGCCGTCGGGGAGGAGTCCTTCAGGAACTGCGAGCAGCGCTCGTACTCCTCCTGCTCGCCGATCGACTGCGCGGCGCGGGCGAGGGCGTGCAGGGCGCGCAGGAAGCCGCGGTTGGGCTCGTGCTCCCACGGCACCGGTCCGTGGCCCTTCCAGCCGTTGCGGCGCAGGGCGTCCAGGCCCCGGTGGTAACCCGTGCGGGCGTAGGCGTACGACTCCACGACCGAGCCCCGCTCGAACGCCTCGTCGGCCAGCTGGGCCCACGCGAGGGAGGAGGTGGGGCACTTGGCGGCGACGTCGGCCGGCGCGGTGCCCTGGGCGAGCAGTTCGCGGGGCTCCGGTTCGTCGGGCAGGTGGGTCGGGGGCGGACCGCCCAGGAGGTTCTGGTGAATCGTCATGGGTTCAGTCTGGCGCACGGCGACCTGCACGGCCGAGGCGCGGGGTACGGTCGCCCGTCCCGCGCCCGCGTCACCGCCCCGCCGGCACCCCGACGCCCACCCCGCGCCCGCCCTGGCCCCCACGACCGCGCGCCCCCGCGCCCGTTCCCGTCTCCGGGCGTACCCCTACCCCCGTCGCCCACCCTCCAGCGGCGGCGCGGTCACGCTGCCGTGGGTGCGGCACTGCGGGCGGCAGCACTCCGGTCCCGGACGGCGGACCAGGGCGAACGCCAGCACCGAGCCCAGCACCAGCACCCCGGAGCAGATCGGCATGGCCCGGTCGAACGCCGCGTCGAACGCCGGGGCCGACCGGTACGCCTCCGGCCCCATCCCGGCCAGCAGGGGCAGTGCCGCCACGGCCACCAGGCCCGCGGCCCGTGCCGCCGCGTTGTTGATGCCGCTGGCCAGACCCGCCCGGGCGGTGTCGACGGAGGCGAGGACCGTGGCGGTCAGCGGGGCGACCAGAGTGACCATGCCGGCCCCCATCACGAGCAGCGCGGGGAGCACGTCGGTGAGGTAGTCCGCGTCCTCCCCCACCCGCAGCATCAGCAGCATCGCCGCCGCGCACAGCAGCGGGCCGACCGTCAGCGGCAGGCGCGGGCCCGTGCGGTCGGCGAGGGCACCCGAGCGGGACGAGAACAGCAGCATCAGGGCCGTGGTGGGCAGCAGGGCGGTACCGGCGGCGAGCGGCGAGTAGCCCGCCACCACCTGGAGCTGGAGCGCGGTGAGGAAGAAGAAGCCGCCGAAGGCCGCGTACACGCACAGGGTGACGAGGTTGACGGCCGTGAACTGGCGCGAGGCGAAGATGTCCGGCGGCAGCATCGGCTCGTCGCGGTGCCGTTCCACGAACACGAAGGCCCCCGCCGCCGCGAGACCCGCCACCCCGCTCAGGACGACCGCCGGGGAACCGGTCCTGGCCTCGATGAGCGCGTACGTCACGAGGGCGAGGGCCAGGGCGCCCAGCCCGGCGCCGAGGATGTCGAAACGGCCGTGGACACGGCCGTCGCCCGACTCGGGCACGTGCCGGAGCGCGACCGGCACGCACAGCAGCGCCAGCGGCACGTTGAGCAGGAACACCCAGCGCCAGCCGGGCCCGGCCACCAGCCAGCCGCCCAGGAACGGGCCGACGGCGGCGCCGATGCCGCCGAAGCCGGACCACAGGCCGACCGCCCGGCTGCGGTCGTCGGGGTGGAAGGACGCCTGGATGAGCGCGAGGGAGCCGGGGGTGAGGAGGGCGCCGCCGACACCCTGCAACGCCCGGGCGGCGATCAGTACGGGCGGGTTCGGCGAGAGCCCGCACAGCAGGGAGGCGGCGGCGAACCACACGACTCCCAGCACGAAGACCTTGCGGCGGCCGAACCGGTCCCCGAGGGAGCCGCCCAGCAGGATGAGACCGGCCAGCGTGACCATGTACGCGTTGACCGTCCACTGGAGCGCGGCGAGGTCGGCGTCCAGGTCGCGGCCGATGCGCGGCAGGGCGACGTTGACCACGGTGGAGTCCAGCAGCGCCATGCTGGAACCGAGGATCGTGGTGAGCAGGATCCACTTGCCCTGGGACGAGGCCAGCCGGACATCGGGCATGCTCCCAGGTATACAGCGGGCCCGGCGGCCGTGACAGCCGCCGGGCCCGTTGCGGGACACCGCTTACTTGATCTTGGTGCCCGCCGAGCGCAGGTGCTGCGTGGCCTCGACGACACGCGCGGCCATGCTCGCCTCGGCCAGCTTGCCCCAGGTCCGCGGGTCGTAGGCCTTCTTGTTGCCGACCTCGCCGTCGATCTTCAGGACGCCGTCGTAGTTGGCGAACATGTGACCGGCGACCGGGCGGGTGAAGGCGTACTGGGTGTCGGTGTCGAGGTTCATCTTCACGACGCCGTTCTCCAGCGCGGTCTGGATCTCCTGCTCGGTGGAGCCGGAGCCGCCGTGGAAGACGAAGTCGAACGGGGACTCCTTGCCGAACCGGGCGGCGACGCCCTCGTTCAGCTCCTTCAGCAGCTCGGGACGCAGGACGACGTTGCCCGGCTTGTACACGCCGTGCACGTTGCCGAAGGAGGCGGCCAGCAGGTAGCGGCCCTTCTCGCCCAGGCCGAGGGCCTCGGCGGTGCGGATCGCGTCGTCGACCGTGGTGTAGAGGGAGTCGTTGATCTCGTGGGAGACGCCGTCCTCCTCACCGCCGGTCGGGGTGATCTCCACCTCGAGGATGATCCGGGCGGCGCGGGCCTGCTCCAGCAGCTCCTGCGCGATCTGCAGGTTGTCGGCGAGCGTCTCGGCCGAGCCGTCCCACATGTGCGACTGGAACAGCGGGCCGAGACCGGCGTCGACGCGCTTCTTGGAGAGCGCGATCAGCGGACGCACGTACCCGTCGAGCTTGTCCTTCGGGCAGTGGTCCGTGTGCAGCGCGATGTTGACCGGGTACTTCTCGGCGATGATGTGCGCGTACTCGGCGAGCGCGACCGCGCCGGTCACCATGTCCTTGCTGTACTGCCCGCCGAGGAACTCGGCACCGCCGGTCGAGATCTGGACGATGCCGTCGCTCTCAGCCTCCGCGAAGCCGCGCAGCGCCGCGTTCAGGGTCTGGCTCGAGGTGACGTTGATGGCCGGGTAGGCGAACTTGCCTGCCTTCGCCCGGTCGAGCATCTCGTTGTAGACCTCGGGGGTTGCGATGGGCATCTGTCCGCTCCTTGAGTGTGCGGGTCGGCGTGCTGCGTTACGGCCCTGACCTAGACCTTGGGGGTGACGTCATCGTCGCCCCCATCTTTCCAGACACGGGGCGCTGGTCCATGCCCCCGCCGGGTCCGGTCCGCGGAGGCGTGTCAGCCCGGATGTCAGTCCAGGCCCAGTTCGTCCTTGGAGAAGGCGAAGCGGTAGGGCACACCCGCGCCGGCCTCGATCTTCTCGGCGGCGCCGGTGGCCCGGTCCACGATGGTCGCGACGGCGACGACCTCGGCCCCGGCCTCGCGCACGGCCTCCACCGCGGTCAGCGGGGAGCCGCCGGTGGTGGAGGTGTCCTCCACCACCAGCACCCGTCGGCCCGCGATGTCCGGGCCCTCGACGCGCCGCTGCATCCCGTGCGCCTTCGCGGCCTTGCGGACGACGAAGGCGTCCAGCCTGCGCCCGCGCGCGGCGGCGGCGTGCAGCATGGCGCCGGCGACCGGGTCGGCGCCCATGGTGAGCCCGCCGACGGCGTCGAACTCCAGGTCCGCGGTCAGGTCCAGCAGCACCTGGCCGACCAGCGGGGCGGCCTCGCCGTCGAGGGTGACGCGGCGCAGGTCGACGTAGTAGTCGGCCTCCAGACCGGAGGAGAGGGTCACCTTGCCGTGCACCACGGCCTTGTCCTTGATCTGCTGCAGGAGGTCAGCTCGTACGTCCGTCATGCCGACCAGCTTAGAGGCGGCGCCAGCTCCAGGTGGTCGTGGCCTCCAGCGGCTCCAGCGGGGTGACCAGGCGCGGGTGGGTGTTCAGGCCGTTGGGCGGGCCGGTCTGCGGTTCGACGCACACGGCCTCGGCCTGCTCGTCGTAGACGACCACCCACTGCTCGCGGCTCGTCACCTTCAACTCCAGCCGTCCCGGCCAGGTGAGGGTGACGTCGACTCCGTCGGGCATGCCGAAGCAGTCGTCCCAGGGGCCCGGCTTCCGGTCGATCCGGTTGCCGGTGGGCAGGTGGTCGTCCCCGCGCTCCTCCTGCCAGGCGGGCGCGAAGTCGAGCCGGACGTCGGTGCCGCCGAGGCCGCGGTTGAACCAGGGGTGCCAGCCGATCTGCGCCGGGAAGGAGTCGTCGTACGTCTCCACGGACATCGTCAGGGTGAGGGCGTCCTCGGCGAGCGTGACGATCTGGGTGACCCGGCCGGCGTGCGGCCAGGGGTCCGACAGTTCGTGCGTGATCACCGCCTCGTTCCCGGTGACGCGCGCGGTTCGCCAGGCGCCGTCGCGTGCGGTGCCGTGGATGGCGTGCGGCGGGGCGTTGAGCGGCATCTGGCGGACGGTGGCGCCGTCCAGGAAGCGTCCGTCCCGGATCCGCCCGCACCAGGGCACCATCGGGAAACAGCCGTAGCGCTGTCCTTGCCTCAGCAGTTCCAGGGAGTCGACCTCGAGGCCGCTGATACGGCCGCCGTTGCCGGGGCTGACGCGTACCTCGGCGCCGCCCGCTGTCAGCGTGATGTCTTCGTTACTCACGGGATGACAGTACTGCGGGGACCGGCCGGGGCATGCGGGCATGTGGCGGTCGCCCGTGCGGCCGGCCGTGGCCCCGGACGGCGCCCGCGCTCGGCGGTGTCCGCGCGGGCCCGCGCTCAGCGGCGTCTGCGCAGTGCCTTGGACACGACGATCGCCGACGCCACGGCGAGGGCCGCCGCCGGTGCCGCCCAGCGCAGTGCCGACGTCGCCGTCATCGGCTGGGGGGCGGGGACGGGGGCGTACCGGCCCCGGGGCGGGGCGTGGTCGACCTCCTCGGCGCTGCGGCCGATCATCGTGCGGCGCGCGTGCGCGGCCTCGGCGGGCGGTTCACCGGTGTCGGCGAAGTCCCCGGTGGACCGGTCCGGGTACTGGGCACCGGCGCCGGCACCCGCCTCCCCGTCCGGGTCCGATTCCGGGTCGGATTCCGGTTCCGGCCGCTGATCCGGTTGCGGTTCCGGCTGCCGATCCGGTTGCGGTTCCGGCCGCCGGTCCGGTTGCGGGTCCGGGTCTGATTCCGGGTCCAGGGACGGCGGGGGGACCTCCGTGTCGAAGACGGAAGGGCGTCCGGCCCCGGAGTCACCACCCGCACCCGGCACGGCGTCCGTGCTCCCGGGCTCGGCCCCGGCTTCGTCCGGCTCGGGCCGCCGCTCGTCCCGGTCCGCCGCCAGGCCCTCCACGCACCGGTCCAGCAGCCTGGTGGCCGCCGAGGTCACCGCGTCCGACGGCAGTTCGGCGATCCGGCCGTCCGCGTCGGCCGTGCCCTCGACCGTGACCGTGCAGCCGCCGTCGGCGTCCGCGAGGCGCAGGGTCAGGGCGAGCTTGACCGAGCCGGTGCCGCGGGCCTCGGTGGCGTCGCCCTCCACGGCGTACGTGCCGTCCTCCCGGGCCGTCACCCGCAGGGCGCCCCGGTAGGTGACGGAGTGCCCGCCGACGCGCAGCTTGAGCCGTCCGGCGATCGGTTCGGCACCGGCGTCCTGCTGCAGGCCCGGGACCGCCCGCGCGACGCGTCCGGGGTCGGCCAGCGCGGCGCCGAGCCTCTGGGCGGGGACCGGGACGAACACCTGGTGCTCCATGTCCGCTGAGCCTACCCAGTAGTGACCGGAACTCACCCGGCCGTGAAGGCGACAAGCGCTCAGTAGCGCGGATGCACCAGCGTCGACGCGGGCAGTCCGGTGATCCGGGTCCGCCGCGCCGCCTGCCCGTCCGCCGCGAGCCCGGCCGGTGTCAGGGTGGGCGGGCGGTCCGCGCCCAGCCGCAGGGGCGGTGGGGTGGGCCCCGGCGCCGCCAGCAGGAAGCCCCAGTCGCACGGCGGCCGGGCGGCCCCCGTCGGGCGGTCGGGGCCGGTCGCGGAGCCGGAGTCGCGGCCGGTCACCCGGTAGGGGGAGACCGCGAAGCCGGCCGTGCGCAGGGTCGCCGCGACCGTCCAGTACGCGCGGGGGCGGGTGCCGACGGGGCCGGCGTGCACCGCCAGGCGGCCGTCCGCGGCCAGCACCCGGCGGGCCAGGCCGTAGAACTCCTGGGAGTACAGCTTGGTGCTGGCGGTGATCCCCGGGTCGGGCAGGTCGGCGATCACCACGTCGTACGCCGGCCCGCGCGCGGTCCGCAGCCAGGCGAGGGCGTCGGCGGTGGCCACGTGGACCCGCCGGTCGGCGAGGGCGCGGCCGTTGGCGGCGGTCAGGCCGGGGCCCCGGCGGGCGAGGCCGACCAGCCCCGGGTCGAGGTCGACGACATCGACCCGGCGCACCCCCCGGTGGCGCAGCACCTCGCGGGCGGCCAGGCCGTCCCCGCCGCCGAGGATCAGGACGCGGGCGTGCGGGCCGGCCAGGGCCGGGTCGACCAGGGCCTCGTGGTAGCGGTGCTGGTCCCGGCCGCCGACGCGCAGGCGGCCGTCGAGGAAGAGGTCGAGTGGCCGGCCGTGGGTGCCGCCGGACAGGACGACCTCCTGGACGCCGGTGCGCACGGCCACCCGGACGTCACCGCCGTACACGGCGCGGCGCGCGGCCCGTTCGAAGTCGTCGGCGAGGGCGGCGGCGGAGCCGAGGACGCCCAGGACGACGAGCCCGGCGACCAGGAGCGTCCAGCGGGCGCGCCGGCTGAGGTCGCGGCGGAAGAGGCCGAGGACGAGGGCGCCGCCCGCGACCACGTTGACCGCTCCGGTCAGCAGCGCTCCGGTCAGCTGGCCCAGGAACGGCAGGAGGAGGAAGGGGAAGGCGAGGCCGCCGACCAGGGCGCCCACGTAGTCGGCGGCGAACAGGTCGGCCACCGCGCCGCCCGCGTCCTGCCGGCGGATGCGCTGGATCAGTTCCATGAGCAGCGGGACCTCGGCGCCGATGAGCAGGCCGATGGCGAGGGAGAAGGCGACCAGCAGGCAGCGCGGCCCGTCGGCCCACATCCCGCCCCAGCCGGCGGTCCAGGCGAACACCGCGTACAGCGCCATCGCGCTGCATCCGCCGACCAGCGCGAGGACCGACTCGACCGCCCCGAAGCCGGCCGCGGCGTGCCAGCGCAGCCGCTTGGCGCCGAGGGAGCCGATGCCCATCGCGAACACCATCACGGACAGCACCACGGACGCCTGGGTGACCGAGTCGCCGATCAGGTACGAGGCGAACGCGACCAGTTCGAGTTCGTACACGAGTCCGCAGGCCGCGCAGACGAAGACGCAGACGAGGACCAGGAACCGCCCGGTGCCGGGCCGGACGGGCAGCCGTGCGGGGCCTGTCCAGCTTGGCGGGGCGCCCGGAGGCGCGGGGGCGTGCGGTTCGATCACGCTGCGACGTTACGTCACGCACTCGCGACGCTTCGTCACCCACACGTGTGGAAAAGCGGGCAGTTGACGCGCGGCGGGTTTATATCGGTGCGAAGTGATCGGCGGGCCGGGCCACGGGCACCCGCCTCCCGACCCTGGTCCGGGTGGCGACCAGCTGCCCGTCCTGCGGGTAGGCGTGCCAGGTCCGCCAGTGCACCTGTCCCTCGTGCCGCTGGGCGAGCATCGCGGTGAAGGCGTGCGGGCTGCCGGGGAAGACGCCGGCGAGGCCGTGCGGGTGGTCGGAGACGAGGGCCAGCAGTTCCTGGGCTCGGCCGGCGAACGATCCGGGGGTGAGCACCTCCACGCGGGCGGCGAACTCGTACTCCCAGTCGTCGACCCGCTTGGCGACGCCCAGCGGCAGCGGGGTGCTGGAGCCGGGGATGCAGGCGACCGTCTCCGAACAGCGGCCGCCCTCTTCCTCCAGGAGCACCTGGTGGGATGCCCCGAGCAGGCGCAACTGGAGTTTGGAGCCGGTGAGTTCGAGGTCGAGGGTGGCCAGGGCGGGCAGCGGTTCGCGGCCCAGGGTCCAGGCGAGGTCGGCAGCGCGCGTATCGGTGTAGGAGGTGTTCAGGGTCGTGAGCATGGATCGGCTCCGCTAACACGCAATGAGGGGGAGTTCGGCCATGTCAGCCCAGCCGGCCCGGCCGGGTGGGGAGTCAGTGGGGACGTCCGAGGGGCTGCGTTGGCGATTTAGAGGGAATCATGAACAGAGGCGACGCCACAGCGTTTTTACCCAACTTCGTGCGGTTTCCATCCCTCAGAGGGCTGCACAGTTCAACTGTTCAACCAGAGCGCGCGCCGAGCGCGGGGAACGAGCGAGGCGGGCGCCGGGAACGAGCGAGGCGGGCGCCGGGAACAAGTGTGGCGAGCGCGGGGAACGAGCGCCCGGCAGCTGAGCGCGGGCGAACGGGCCCGCAAGGCCGGCCGCGAGAAACAAGCGTGGCGAGTGTGGGGAACAAGCGTGGCGAGCGCCCGCCGGACGTCCTGCCCGGCGGCCGCCCGCCCGTGTGCGGCCCGGATGCGGTCCCCCCGTTCCGGAAGCTCAGCTGCCCCGTGTCAGCTGCCTCCGCCGCATCCGCCCCCGCCGCCGCACGAGGAACCCCCACCGCACGACGATCCCCCGCCGCAGGACGAGGAGCCACCGCAGGATGAGGAACCTCCGCAGGAGTGCCCGCCGTGGTGTCCGCCGTGGCCCCCCGAGGAGCCGGAGTCACCGCCACCGACCCACCAGCCGGCCGCGCCCGCGTCGCCCGCGTAGGACGACGAGGACGACGAGGACGACGACCGCCGGTACGAGCCCCGTCGTCCGCCGCCGCCCTTGCCCAGCGACACCCTGGCCCGCCGGTTCCGCCGGGCCTGGCTCGCCGCGATGATGCCCACCACGGCCACCGCCAGGATGATGCCCCCGATCACGCTGTCGCTCACGGCGTCCCCCTCCTTCCGTTCCCCCGAAGCGGCCCCCCGTGGGCGCCTCGCCGGCACCGCGTCTCGCGCGGTGCCGGGGGGATGCCCGGCCGGTACGGCGCCGAAAGCAGAGTTGAGCAACTTCTGAGCATCGTCACTCGGAACATGTCCCTGACCTGCACGGATTGGCAAAACAGGGGTCCTAGGCGACGGACGGACTACTGCGATGTCGGGAAGACCGGCGGACCGAATGCAACGGGATCGTGCCAAGGCTGCCCACTGATAACCCACGACACGTTCAACCG
>NZ_WWJT01000003.1 GCF_009865385.1 Streptomyces sp. SID486
AGCTCCGGCCGGCCGGCCGCCCGGCCCAGGGCCCGGTGCCGGACCCTGCCGTCGCGGTGGCACAGGGCGAGGGCGAGCCGGCCGTCGGTGAGCGGAGCGCCGGCGGCCAGGGCGGCGAGCAGCGCGCGACCGCCGTCCGCGCGCGCCCAGTACCCGCGGTCCGCGGGTCCGCCGCCGCCCGCGGCCTCCCCGTACACGCCTTCCGGGTCCCAGTGGTCCGCCCGGGCCTCCTCGTCCAGCTCCAGCCAGGCCGCCGGGCCACCGGTGCCGAGGACGTCCCGCAGGACCGCGCCCCCGGCGAGCCGCAGTGCCGCCGCGGTCCCGTCCCCCGTCTGCGTCTGCGTCTGCGTCTGTGTCTGCGTCTGCGTCCGCCGTGGTGAGTGGCTGATGACGCGGTCCTAGTAGGAGGAGCGCATCTGGGCGTACCCCAGCAGGACGATCACCGCGGCCACGCAGCCGAGCACCACGGCCGTCGACACCCACGACGACCGGCGTGGCGTGAGACGGTCCGGGTCGGCACGGAAGGGGGCCGGCTCCGGCGGGTTCTCCTTCCAGCGGGCGGCGAGCATCCGGGCCCGGGCGGAGGGCTCCTTGTGCTCGGCCGAGTTCGCCCAGCGATGATCGAACTCGCGCTCCCACTCGTCCTGTTGCGACATCCCCGTTCAACCTCTCTCGTCCGACACGGTTCGGGAGGATGATCCCCTGACAATAGGAAGTCTGGGAAGCGGGAAAGGTTGCACCGGGGCCGGAGCCGGTCAGCCGGACCGGCGGAAACGGCTGCGGTACTCCGTGGGCGTCGTGCCGAGCTTGCGGCGGAACGCCCGGATGAGCGTGTCGGAGGTGCCGAAACCGCACGCGGAGGCGACCCGTTCCAGGGTGTCGTCCGAGGTCTCCAGCCGGTTGCGGGCCACCTCGACGCGGGCCGCCTCGATGTAGGCGGCCGGGGTCATCCCCAGTTCCGTCTTGAAGATCCGGGTGAGCTGGCGTTCGCTGACATGGGCGCTTTCGGCCAGGTCGGCCACGGTCAGCGGCCCGGCGATGTGCTCGGTGACGAAGTGGCGCAGCTCGGCCGTACGCCGGGTGGTGGAGACGGGCTCGACGGGCACGCTGAACTGGCTCTGCCCGCTCGGCCGCTTCAGGTACATGACCAGCTGGCGGGCGACCCGCAGCGCGACGGCCTCGCCGAAGTCCTCGGCGACGAGCGCGAGGGACAGGTCCAGGCAGGCGGTGATGCCCGCACCGGTCCACACCCCGCCGTCGCGGATGAAGATCGGGTCGGCGTCGACCTCGACCTCGGGGTGGTCGGCGGCGAGCTGCTGCGCGGTCGACCAGTGGGTGGTGGCGCGCCTGCCGTCGAGCAGACCGGCGGCGGCGAGCAGGTGGGCGCCGACGCAGACGGAGGCGACGCGCCGGGCCCGCGCGGCGAGGGTCCGCACCCGGCCGACGACGGCCGGATCGGTCAGGGCGTACACCCGGCGCTGCTCGTCGACCTCGACCGAGCCGGGCACCAGCAGGGTGTCGATCGCCCTGCGGGACGCCTCCTCGAAGGTGACGTCCGGCAGGACGCGGACGCCGGCGGCGGTGGTGACCGGGTCCATGGTCTCGGCGGCCAGGACCACCTCGTAACCGGTGGCGTCCTCGGTCTCCCGCCGCAGCAGCGCGAACACCTCCGGCGGCCCGGTGACGTCCAGCAGATCGACCCCGTCGAACAACATCACGACGATGAACCGCCGCACCCCGCTCATGCCCTCTCCCCTCGGCCGCCGACGCGGAGCCGCGTCCCCGCCCGCATGTCCGGATCCGCAAGTTACCGGAGGCTGCCGACATCCGGAGCGGCGCCGGGACGGCAACGGCGGAGGCCCGCCGCTCCGGGGGAACGGCGGGCCTCTGCGGCGCTCAGGTACGCGTCCGTGCCGGACGCGCCCGTCTCACGCGTCCGTCACACGTCGAAGTACAGCTCGAACTCGTGCGGGTGCGGGCGGAGCTGGAGCGGGGCGATCTCGTTGGTGCGCTTGAAGTCGATCCACGTCTCGATCAGGTCGGACGTGAAGACGTCACCCTGGAGGAGGAACTCGTGGTCGGCCTCGAGGGCGTCGAGGACGGCGTTCAGCGAGGTCGGGACCTGGGCGACGTTCGCGTGCTCCTCGGGAGCCAGCTCGTACAGGTCCTTGTCGATCGGCTCGGCCGGCTCGATCTTGTTCTTGATGCCGTCCAGACCCGCGAGGAGCAGGGCGGAGAAGGCCAGGTACGGGTTGCCGGAGGAGTCCGGGGCGCGGAACTCGACGCGCTTGGCCTTCGGGTTCGAGCCGGTGATCGGGATACGCATCGCGGCCGAGCGGTTGCGCTGCGAGTACACCAGGTTGATCGGCGCCTCGAAGCCCGGCACCAGGCGGTGGTACGAGTTCACCGTCGGGTTGGTGAAGGCCAGCAGCGACGGGGCGTGCTTGAGGATGCCGCCGATGTAGTAGCGGGCGGTGTCCGACAGGCCCGCGTAGCCGGCCTCGTCGTAGAACAGCGGGTCGCCGTTGTTCCACAGCGACTGGTGCACGTGCATGCCCGAGCCGTTGTCACCGAAGATCGGCTTCGGCATGAAGGTCGCGGTCTTGCCGTTGCGCCATGCGACGTTCTTCACGATGTACTTGAAGAGCTGCAGGTCGTCGGCGGCGGCGAGCAGGGTGTTGAACTTGTAGTTGATCTCCGCCTGGCCGGCGGTGCCCACCTCGTGGTGCTGGCGCTCGACCTTCAGGCCCTGCTTGTCGAGCTCCAGGGAGATCTCGGCGCGCAGGTCGGCGAAGTGGTCGACCGGCGGGACCGGGAAGTAGCCGCCCTTGTAGCGGACCTTGTACCCGCGGTTGTCCTCCAGGGCGCCGGTGTTCCAGGCGCCCGCCTCGGAGTCGATGTGGTAGAAGGACTCGTTCGCCGAGGTGGCGAAGCGGACGCTGTCGAAGACGTAGAACTCGGCCTCGGGGCCGAAGTAGGCCGTGTCGGCGATGCCGGTCGACGCCAGGTACGCCTCGGCCTTCTTCGCGACGTTGCGCGGGTCACGGGAGTACTGCTCGCCCGTGATCGGGTCGTGGATGAAGAAGTTGATGTTGAGGGTCTTGTCCCGGCGGAACGGGTCGATGCGCGCGGTGGACAGGTCGGGGCGCAGGGCCATGTCCGACTCGTGGATGGCCTGGAAACCGCGGATCGACGACCCGTCGAAGGCCTGCTCGTCGTCGGGGTCGAACGCCTCGGCGGGCAACGTGAAGTGCTGCATGACGCCCGGAAGGTCGCAGAAGCGGACGTCGACGAACTTGACGTCCTCGTCCGCGATGTACTTCTTGGCCTCGTCGGCGTTCTGGAACATCCAGCTCCTCCTACTCCCGACCGTCCGCGCCGGGGTGGTAGATCGTTCGTGCGGCCAGTGCGGTGGCACACGCTGGTCCCGACACTAGGGACGGGTGATTTCTCGGGCGTGACCCGTTTGTTTCGCAGAAGTTAACCGGCCACGTGTCCACCGTAGCCCGGACACACCCCTGCGCGTAGTGCCCGAAACCGGGCGCAGTACCGTGGACGGGTGGACAACAGGCAGGCAATCGGATCGTGGCTCTCCGGGCCCCGCGCGGCCATGGAAGAGGCGGGCGCCGACTTCGGTTACCGGGGCGAGCAGCTCGGCCTCCCCGAGGAGGGGCCGAACTCGATCGCGCGGCCCGGACGGCGGCTCGGCGCGCTCGTCGTCGACTGGGGGCTCTGCCTCCTGATCGCATACGGTCTCATCGCCGACAGCTACCACGACGCGGCGCAGGTCTGGGCGCCGCTCGTCCTGTTCGTGCTGCTGGTCCTCACCCTGGGCACGGTGGGCTCCACCCCGGGCAAGCGCCTCCTCGGGCTGCGGGTGGTCGCCCTGGAGACCGGTCGCGTCAGCCCGGCGCGCGCTCTGCTCCGCACGGTCCTGTTCTTCCTCGCCATCCCGCCCCTGGTCTGGGACCGCGACGGCCGCGGTCTGCACGACCGGCTCGCGAAGACGGTCGAAGTCCGCATCTGACGCCCCCGGCCGTCCGCCATCTGACGCCCCCGGGCGCCCGCCCTCTGACGTTCCCGGGCGTCCGCGTCTGACGCTCCCGGACGCCCGCATCCGACGCGCCCCGCCGTACGGCCCACAGCCCCCCGCCGTACGGCCCACAGCCCCCCGCCGTACGGCCCACAGGCCCCCGCCGTACGGGTCACAGCCCCCGCCGTACGGCCCACAGGCCCCCCGCACCGTAGGGCGCGGGGGGCCTGTGTGCATGGTCACACCGTCGTCAGCGCCGGCACAGCACCGTCTCCAGGACCTCCCGCAGCTCGGCCTCCGGATCCGCCGCCGCGGCCCGGGTGCGCCAGGCGACGAATCCGTCCGGCCGTACCAGCACCGCTCCGTCGGCCGTGGTCCCGTGCAGCGCCGCCCAGTCGCCGCCGGCCGCCGGCCCGTCCCCGTCGTAGGTGAGGTCCGCGTCCGCCCCCGCGCCGATCCGGTACGCCTCCAGCCGCATCCCGTCCGCGCCGGCGAGGTGCCGGGCGGCGGTGTGCCAGGCCCGGCCCGCGGCCGAGCCCGCGTCGCTGAGCAGCACCATCGACCGCTCGTAGAGGTCGAGCGTGGAGATCCGTTCGCCCGCCCGGCGCAGCCACAGGTGCGGGGCCCGGCTGCCCGGGTCGCCCGTCAGCCGTACTCCGTCCGGTACGACCGGCTGGGCCGGGTCGGCCCCCAGGACGGCGCCCTCCAGATAGCGGTAGCACAGGACGACGGGGAGGATTCCGCTGCGCGGCCCGGTGCCGACGCCCGGGGTCGGGGCGAAGCCGGGGTGGCTGTGCTCCACGGAGCGGGCCGAGGCGCGGGCGCTGGTGGCCATGGCGACCGGCCGGCGCTCGGTGTCGTAGGTCTCCAGCAGGCCGGGTCCGGCCCAGCCGCCGAGCACGGCGGACAGCTTCCAGGCCAGGTTGTGGGCGTCCTGGATGCCGGTGTTGGAGCCGAAGGCCCCGGTGGGGGACATCTCGTGCGCGGAGTCGCCGGCGAGCAGGACCCGGCCGGCCGTGTACCGCTCGGCGACGCGCTCCGCGGCCCGCCAGGACGCCTTGCCGGTGACCTCCACGTCGAGGTCGGGCACGCCGACCGCCAGCCGGATGTGCCGCTGGAGCCGCTCCTCGGTGAACTCCTCCAGCGTCTCGCCGTGTTCCGGGTGCCAGGGCGCGTGGAAGACCCAGTGCTCCTTGTTGTCGACGGGCAGCAGGGCGCCGTCGGCCTCGGGGCTGGTGAGGTAGCAGCAGATGAAGCGCCGGTCGCCCACGGTCTCGGCGAGCAGCTTGGAGCGGAAGGTGATGCTCACGTTCGCGAAGAGGTCGCCGGGGCCGCTCTGCCCGATGCCCAGCCTGCGCCGGACGGGGCTGCGCGGACCGTCGCAGGCGACCAGGTAGTCCGCCCGGACGGTGTACAGCTCGTCGCTGTCCCGGTCGCGGACGAACGCCGTCACCCCTTCGGGGTCCTGGGAGAAGGACTCCAGCTCGTGGAAGTACCGCAGGTCGCCGCCGAGCGAGCGGGCTCCGTTCAGCAGGACCGGTTCGAGGTCGTTCTGGCTGCACAGGCACCACCCCGTGGGGCTGAACTTGGCCAGCCCGCCGCCCGGGTCGATGTTCCGGAAGAGCCATTCGCCGGCGTCGCCGACCAGCGTGGGGGTCTGCAGGATGCCGTGGTTGTCCGCCAGGAGCGAGGCCGCCGCCTTGATGTCCGGCTCGATGCCGGCCACCCGGAACAACTCCATCGTCCGCAGGTTGTTGCCGCGGCCACGCGGGTGGATCGAGGTACCCGAATGCCGCTCGACGAGCATGTGCGGCACGCCGAGACGGCCCAGGAACAGGGAGAGGGACAGGCCCACCAGAGAACCGCCCACGACGAGGACGGGCACCTGGTGATCGGCTTTGTGCTGCATCAAGGCTCCAGGGGCTGGGGTCGGGATGTGGGGCGCATTGGTGTTTCTGTGCCCTCTGGGAGGGCTTTCGCGTGCGCAATCACCCGCGTGGTTCACGCGAGTCGCGCGCACCGGGGGGAGAGGCACAGGATCAAGAAGCGCTGACGTCGCGTCATTCGGCCGCCGGCGTTCGCCTCTGCCCCCGTGAAGGAGATGTGCGCAGCATGACCACCATGTCGGAAAAGCTTTCGGACCAGTTGACGCGCCAGTCGAAACGGGTCTCCCAGTCCGTGTTCGACGGCTCCCGCCTCCGGGTCGTCCTCCTCGTGGACGTCTACGACGGCGCCCAGCAGCAGTTCCTGGAGGCGTACGAGCAGCTGTGCAACCAGGTGGCTCAGGTGCCCGGCCACGTCAGCGACCAGCTGTGCCAGTCGATCGAGAACCCCTCCCAGTGGCTCATCACGAGCGAGTGGGAGAGTGCCCCGCCTTTCCTCACCTGGGTGAACAGCGAGGAGCACGTGCGGATGGTGGAGCCGCTGCACTCCTGCGTCCGGGACACCCGGTCGCTGCGCTTCCACATCGTTCGCGAGACGGGCGCCGAGGAGGCCGCCGCCTCCGCCTCGCGCCGCCGGCTCCAGGCGTCCCCGCGGATCGGCGACGGTGTGATCCGGCACGCGCTGACCTTCACGGTCAAGCCGGGCAGCGAGCGTGAGGTGGCGCGGATCCTCGCGGACTACTCCTCGCCCCGGGCGAAGGTCGACGAGACCACCCGGCTGTGCCGTACCTCCCTGTTCATGCACGGCAACCGGGTGGTGCGGGCCATCGAGGTGCGCGGTGACCTGCTCGCCGCGCTGCGGCACGTCGCCCGGCAGCCCGAGGTACGGGCCGTCGAGGAGGCCATCAACCCGTACCTGGAGCAGGAGCGGGACCTCGACGACCAGGAATCCGCACGGGTGTTCTTCACCCGGGCGGCGCTGCCCGCCGTGCACCACCTCACCGCGGACGAACTCACCGAGGGGGAGCGGCAGGCCCTGTACTACCCGGCCCGGCCGGACTGCGGCATGCGGCTGGCGGAGCTGCTCGCCCAGCAGGACGAGGCGGCGGCGGACGATCCGGACAGCCCGGTGCTGCGCAGCACGATCTTCCACCGTGACGACGTCGTCGTACGGCTGGTCGACGTACGACCCGGCGCGGGCGGGCAGGCCGTCCTGCCCGAGCCCGGACGGCAGGCCGCGCTGAGCGCCCTGCTGGACGGCGAGCCGGTCGGCATGGACCTCGTCACCGACCGCCGTTCGCCCGACGCCTGACCCCGGCCGGCCCAGCACACCAACGGAGGAACGCCGTGATTCAACCCCTTCCGAAGATCGTGGACCTCAGCGAGGTCGAGCCCAACACCCGGCGCGGCGGGGACCTGCGCGCCATGCTCACCCCGGCGACGGTGGGCTCCACCAGCGGTTTCATGGGCGTGGCCATCGTGCGGCCCGGTGACCGCATCGGTGAGCACTACCACCCGTACTCCGAGGAGTTCGTCTACGTCGTCTGCGGCCAGCTGGAGGTGGACCTGGACGGCGAGCCGCACCCGCTGCGGCCCGAGCAGGGGCTGATGATCCCCATGAACATGCGCCACCGGTTCCGCAACACCGGCAACGTGGAGGCGCGGATCGTCTTCCACCTCGGTCCGCTGGCCCCGCGGCCGGCCCTCGGCCACGTCGACACGGAGGAGACGGGCTGCGCGGCCGTCGCCGCGGAGCCGACCGAGCGGGAACAGGTCCGCTCATGAGCCGGCGCGTGGCGGTCACCGGCATAGGTGTCGTCGCCCCGGGCGGCATCGGCGTACCGGCGTTCTGGGACCTGCTCGCCGAGGGCCGTACCGCGACGCGGGGCATCACGTTCTTCGACCCGGCCGGGCTGAGGTCCCGGATCGCCGCCGAGTGCGACTTCGACCCGGCGGCGCACGGCCTGGACGCCGAGCAGGTCCAGCGGGCGGACCGGTACATACAGTTCGCGCTGGTGGCCGGCGAGGAGGCGGTCCGGGACTCCGGTCTCGACCTCGCCGGTGAGGACCCCTGGCGGGTCGGTGTCTCCCTGGGCACCGCCGTCGGCGGCACCACCCGTCTGGAGCACGACTACGTCCTGGTGTCCCACCGCGGGCAGCGGTGGGACGTCGACCACACCGAGGCGGAGCCGCAGCTGCACCGGGCCTTCTCGCCGAGCACCGTGGCCTCCGCCGTGGCGGAACGTTTCGGCGCCCAGGGTCCCGTGCAGACCGTCTCCACCGGCTGCACCTCGGGACTGGACGCCGTCGGGTACGCCTTCCACACCGTGCAGGAAGGCCGGGCGGACATATGCATCGCGGGTGCCTCGGACTCCCCGATATCCCCGATCACCATGGCCTGCTTCGACGCGATCAAGGCCACGTCGCCGAACAACGACGACCCCGCGCACGCCTCCCGGCCCTTCGACAACAACCGTGACGGGTTCGTCATGGGCGAGGGCGGCGCGGTGCTCGTCCTGGAGGAACTGGAGCACGCCAGGGCCCGCGGTGCCCACGTGTACTGCGAGTTCGGCGGCTACGCCACCTTCGGCAACGCCTACCACATGACCGGCCTGACCAAGGAGGGCCTGGAGATGGCGCGGGCCGTCGAGACCGCCCTCGACCAGGCGCGGCTCGACCCGACGGCGATCGACTACGTCAACGCCCACGGTTCCGGCACCCGGCAGAACGACCGGCACGAGACGGCGGCCGTGAAGCGGGCGCTCGGCCACCACGCCTACGACACCCCGATGAGCTCCATCAAGTCCATGGTGGGGCACTCCCTCGGGGCGATCGGCGCCATCGAACTGGTCGCCTGCGTGCTGGCCCTGGCCAAGCAGGTCGTACCGCCGACCGCGAACTACGAGATCCCCGACCCCGAGTGCGATCTGGACTACGTCCCGCGCGTGGCCCGTGAACGGAAACTGTCCAGCGTGCTGTCCGTGGGCAGCGGGTTCGGCGGCTTCCAGTCCGCGGTGATCCTGACCCGGCCGAGGGAGTGAGGACACGATGAGCGAACCGAAGGACCGGCAGGCGGCCGTCACCGGCATCGGGGTGGTCGCGCCCAACGGCACCAGCACCGACACCTTCTGGAAGGCGACCCAGGAGGGCCTCAGCGTCCTCGACCGGGTCACCCGCGAGGGCTGCGAGCACCTTCCCCTCAAGGTGGCCGGTGAGGTCCGCGCCTTCGACCCGGCCGCGACGATCGAGGAGCGCTTCCTCGTCCAGACCGACCGGTTCACGCACTACGCCATGGCCGCGGCCGACTTCGCGCTGGACGACGCCCGGATCGGGCAGGGCAGCATCCCCGACGCGCCGTACTCCATCGGCGTCGTCACCGCCGCCGGCTCCGGCGGCGGCGAGTTCGGCCAGCGTGAGCTGCAGCGACTGTGGGGCAAGGGCAGCCGGTTCGTCGGGCCGTACCAGTCCATCGCCTGGTTCTACGCCGCGAGCACCGGCCAGGTGTCCATCCGCCGCGGCCTCAAGGGGCCCTGCTCGGTCGTCGCCTCCGACGAGGCCGGCGGCCTGGACGCCCTCGCGCACGCGGCACGGGCGGTACGGCGCGGCACCGACGTCATCGTGGCGGGTTCCACCGAGGCGCCGCTCGCGCCGTACTCGATGGTCTGCCAGCTCGGCTACCGGGAGCTGAGCCACGAGCCGGATCCGTCCCGGGCCTATCGCCCCTTCACCGAGGGGGCCTGCGGGTTCGTACCGGGCGAGGGCGGCGCGATGCTCGTCGTCGAGGCGGCGAACGCCGCCCGGGACCGCGGCGCCGACATCCGGGCCATCGTGGCCGGCCACGGCGCCACCTTCACCGGCGCCTCCCGCTGGGCGGACTCCCGGGCGGGCCTCGCCCACGCCATCGGGCAGGCCCTGCGCGAGGCCGGCTGCGCCCCCGAGGAGATCGACGTCGTCTTCGCCGACGCGCTCGGGGTGCCGGAGGCGGACCGCGCCGAGGCCCTGGCCCTCGCCGACGCCCTCGGCGAGCACGGCACCCGGGTCCCGGTCACCGCCCCGAAGACCGGCATCGGCCGCGGCTACTGCGCCGCCCCCGTGCTGGACACCGCGGCGGCCGTGCTGGCGATGGAGCACGGTCTGATCCCGCCGACGCCGAACGTCTTCGACGTCTGCCACGAACTCGACCTCGTGACGGGCCGCGCCCGCGTCGCCGAACTGCGGACGGCACTGGTCCTCAGCCGCGGACTCATGGGGTCGAACTCGGCGCTGGTGCTGCGACGCGGCACCGCGCAGTGAGTACAGCAAAGGAGGAAAGCACATGCCGCAGATCACCGTGGAAGAACTCGCCGCGCTGATGAAGAAGGCTGCCGGGGTCACCGTCAGCCCACAGCAGCTCGTGGACAAGCCGGAGACCGGCTTCGACGTCCTCGGCGTCGACTCGCTGGGCCTGCTCGGCATCGTCGGCGAGCTGGAGAACACGCACGGCACCCCGATGCCGGTCGACGCGGAGCGCTGCAAGACACCGCAGCAGTTCCTCAACCTCGTCAACACCACCCTGATGGCAGGAGCCTGAGATGGCAGGACACACCCAGAACGAGATCACCATCGCCGCCCCGCTGGACCTGGTCTGGGACATGACCAACGACCTGGAGCGCTGGCCGCAGCTGTTCAGCGAGTACGCGGCGGTGGAGGTCCTCAAGCGGGAGGGCGAGAAGACGACGTTCCGGCTGACCATGCACCCGGACGAGAACGGCACCGTCTGGAGCTGGGTCTCCGAGCGTGAGCCGCACCGCGAGTCCCGCACCGTCAAGGCGCGCCGGGTGGAGACCGGACCCTTCGCCCACATGGACATCCACTGGAGCTACGAGGAGGTTCCCGCCGGCACCCGGATGGTCTGGACCCAGGACTTCGCGATGAAGCCGGACGCCCCGGTCGACGACGACTGGATGACCGACAACATCAACAAGAACTCCAAGGTCCAGATGGCCCTGATCCGCGACAAGATCGAGCAGGCGGCGGCCGGCCGGCGACCGGCCCCGGCCCTGGCCGACTGAGCCGGACGACAGGAGACGACCGTGCACCAGGCCCTGATCGTCGCCCGCATGGCCCCGGGCTCCGCGACCGACATCGCCAAGGTGTTCGCGGAGTCCGACCGGGGAGAGCTGCCGCACCTCGTCGGGGTCGTCCGGCGCAGCCTCTTCCAGTTCGGCGATGTGTACATGCACCTCATCGAGTCCGAGCGCGAGCCCGGACCGGCCATCGCCAAGGTCACCTCGCACCCGGAGTTCAGGGAGGTCAGCGAGCGGCTGTCGGCGTACGTCAGCGCGTACGACCCGGAGACCTGGCGGTCCCCCAAGGACGCCATGGCACAGCGCTTCTACCTGTGGGAGCGCGACGCCGGCGCCTGATCCCCCGTCCGGAACACCGGTGCCGGGCCCGCGGAGGACGCGGACCCGGCACCGGCGTGCTGCGAGAGGGGTGCGCTCACCCGGCCACCTTGCAGTCGAACGCGTGCAGGTAGGGGTTGACCGGCCGGACGTCGCCGACCTCCAGGCCCGCCGCGCCGAGCCGCCCGACCATGCTGTCGGTGGTGTGCTTGGCCCCGCCGACGTTCATGAGCAGCAGCAGGTCCATGGCGGTGCTGAACCGCATCGACGGGGTGTCGTCGACGAGGTTCTCGATGACCACGACCCGGGCGCCGGGACCGCCCGCCTCGACCACGTTGCGCAGCAGCCGGGCGGTGGAGTCGTCGTCCCACTCCAGGATGTTCTTGATGATGTAGACGTCGGCGTCGACGGGGACGGCCTCGCGGATGTCGCCCGGCACGATGCAGGTCCGGTCGGCCAGGTCCCCGCCCTCGCGCAGCCGCGGCAGGGCGTTCTGCACCACTCGCGGCAGGTCCAGCAGATAGCCCCGCATCGCCGGGTACTTGTCCAGCAGGCAGGCCACCACGTGCCCCTGCCCGCCGCCGAGGTCCGCGACCGACGCGCTGGCGGACAGGTCCAGCAGCGCGGCGACGTCGCGGGCCGACTGCTCGCTGGACGTCGTCATCGCCCGGTTGAAGACGTCGGCCGACTCCGGGGCGTCCTCGTTCAGGTAGGCGAAGAACTCCTTGCCGTACAGGCCCTCCACGACGTTGCGGCCGGTGCGCACCGCCTCGTCCAGCTTCGGCCAGGCGTCCCAGGTCCAGGGCTCGGTGCACCACAGGGAGATGTCGCGCAGGCTGTTCGGGTCGTCCACGCGCAGCAGCCGGGACATCTCGGTGTGGCCGAACGTCCCGTCGGGCCGCTCAGTGAAGACGCCGTAGCAGGACAGGGTGCGCAGCAGCCGGCGCAGCGGCTTGGGCTCGGCGCGCACCGCGGTCGCCAGGCTCTCGACGGTCATCGGGGCGTCCCCGAGCGCGTCGGCGAGGCCGAGCCGGGCGGCGGCGCGGACGGCGGCGGCGCAGGCGGCCCCGAACACCAGCTCGCGCAGCCGCATCGACGGCAGGGGAGAGGGGGGCGCGCCCGGCTCGGTGGGAGCCGGCACGGCGGGGGATGGTGCGGTCATGAGCCGCCTTCCTTCCTTGGGTGGGTCGGGAACGGCAGGCCGGTCAGCACAGGCCCGAGGGCTTGGAGGCCCGGCAGGAGTTGCCGTCGAAGGCGTTGCCGCTCTTGGCGGCCTCCTGGTTGACGAGGTCCGCGGGGGAGTTGCCGCTCAGGCTGTTGCGGGTGATCCGGTTCTGCTCGCTCGTGGCGCCCACGAAGCTCTTGAACAGGACGATGCCGCCCGACAGCGGGGACCCGCCGGAGTGGCCGGTGACCGTGTTGCGCGTCACCAGGGTCTTCTCGGTGCCGGTCAGGACGATGCCCGAGCCCTGGAGGTAGGGCAGCCGGGCGGTCTTCGGGCAGTACTTGTTGTTCCGCTCGACGAGGTTGTGGCTGACGGTCAGCGCGCCCGTCCTCGGCTTGTTCTCGTCGCCGACGACGAACACGCCCGCGCAGTTGCCGAGGACGTGGTTGTACGTGACGGAGAGGTTGCGCAGCCGGCGGACGGTGAGGCCGATCCGGTTGCCCTCCAGGTGGTTGCCGATGACCTGCGTGCCCCTGGTGTCGCGGGCGCCTTCCTCGGCCTTCACGTTGTTGGCGAGGAACAGCCCCGCGTCCCCGTTGCCCCGGGCGGTGTTGCCCCGGAAGACGCCGCGGGTGGAGTGTTCCTGGGCGATGCCCCACTGGCCGTTGTCGTCGGCGGTCACCCGCGACACGGTCAGCCGGTCGGTGCCCATCGACCACACGCCGGTCGTGGCGAAGCCGGTCACCTTCAGGTCGGCGACGGTGACGTCCGGCAGGGCCTTGTCCTTCCCGCCGATCACGCAGATGCCGTTGCCGGCCTCGCGGCAGCTGACGGAACCCTTCTTCCCGTGCGGCGTGGCCTTGGTCTTCCTGGGCGGCTGGAGGACGGTCTCCCGGCCCGCACCGCGCAGGGTCACCCCGGGCGTCCTGACCGTGACGCTCTCGCGGTAGGTACCGGCCATCACGAGCACGGTGTCGCCGGACCGGGCGGCGTTCACCGCTTTCTGGATCGACTCACCCGGACGCACCACGAGGGTCTGGTGGGCGGCCGAGGCGGGGGTGGTGCCGAGGAACGCACCGACGAGGACCGTGGTGCACGTGAAGTACGTAATATGGCGTTTTGTCACACCCCGAAGGCTAGGAGTGCATGAGCTGATTACCCGCTGGATACGCCGTTCGGCGGCGTGTCAACGGGTCCGGAAACGCCGAAGCGCCCCCGAAGGGGCGCTCGGCCGGGTGGTGGGTGCGGACCGCTCAGCGGCCTCGCGGGCCGCCCTTGGGCAGCTTCATGCCCTTGGGCATGGGGCCCTTGGGCAGCGGCATGTTGCTCATCAGGTCGCCCATGGCCCGCAGCCGGTCGGTGGTGGTCGTCACCTGGGGGCCGGTGAGCACGCGCGGGAGCTTCAGCATGGTCGTGCGGAGCTTCTTCAGCTCGACCTGGCCCTCGCCGGTGCCGACGATCAGATCGTGCACCGGTACGTCGGCGACGATGCGGTTCATCTTCTTCTTCTCGGCGGCCAGCAGGCTCTTGACCCGGTTCGGGTTGCCCTCGGCGACCAGGACGATGCCGGCCTTGCCGACGGCCCGGTGCACGACGTCCTGGTTGCGGTTCATCGCCACCGCCGGAGTCGTCGTCCAGCCCCGGCCGACGTTGTCCAGCACGGCCGCGGCGGCGCCCGGCTGACCCTCCATCTGGCCGAAGGCAGCCCGCTCCGCCCGGCGGCCGAACACGATCGCCGTCGCCAGCAGGGCGATCAGCAGACCGAAGATGCCCAGGAAGTACTCGTGGCCGATCAAGAAGCCGATCGCGAGGAACACACCGAACGTGCCGATGCCGACGGCCGCGAGTACAAGGCCGATCGTCTTGTCGGCCTTGCGGGTCATCTTGTACGTGAGGGCGATCTGCTTCAGTCGCCCTGCGTTCGCGGCGTCCGCCGCGGTTTCCTTCCTCGCCATGCCACGAAGTCTACGTGCCCCCGGAAGCGCGGACGACGGCAGTGCCCGGCGGGGCAGGGGTCAGGGGCGGCCGGCGGCCTGATCGAGGACCCGCTGCGCCTCGGTCCGGTCCTTGGCGCGACGGCGGTCCTCCAGGACGGAGTTCCAGGCGTTGCGGCGGGCGGTGCGCTGGCCGCCGCTCATCAGCAGGGACTCGACGGCGCGGAGGGCGTCGGTGAAGGACGGGATGGCGGTGGCGCGGACGGGCGCGGCCTGCATGATCGAGGTCCCCTTCGGAAGCGATGGAGATACGGGGTGTGACACCAGAGTCACTGATTGGTGTTACCAGGGCATGTCCGACCGGTCAAACACCGATGAAACCTTGATGCGTCCGGGCGAAACGCCGACGCGGCCCTGGCGCCCGTCCTCATCAGCGAGGACGGCCAGGACCGCGTCGGATCGGCCATTACTGGCCAGTAATCACTTGTGCGGGAATTCACACGGCCTGTGCGGCCACGTAGGTGTCGTCCTGCCGCGGGGCGGCGGAGCGGCGCTGTTCCATCGCCATCTGGTAGAGCCGCCCGGCCCGGTACGACGAGCGGACCAGCGGGCCGGACATCACGCCGGAGAAGCCGATCTGGTCGGCCTCTTCCTTCAGCTCCACGAACTCCTGCGGCTTCACCCAGCGCTCGACCGGGTGGTGCCGCACGGAGGGGCGCAGGTACTGCGTGATGGTGACCAGCTCGCAGCCCGCGTCGTGCAGCTGCCGCAGCGCCTCGCTGACCTCCTCGCGGGTCTCGCCCATGCCGAGGATCAGGTTGGACTTGGTCACCAGCCCGAAGTCACGGGCCTCGGTGATGACCTTCAGCGAGCGCTCGTAGCGGAAGCCGGGGCGGATGCGCTTGAAGATGCGCGGCACCGTCTCGACGTTGTGCGCGAAGACCTCGGGGCGGGCCGAGAAGACCTCGGCGAGCTGCTCGGGGACCGCGTTGAAGTCGGGGGCCAGCAGCTCCACCTTCGTGTGGCCGCCCTCGCGCTGTGCCGTCTGCGCGTGGATCTGGCGCACGGTCTCGGCGTACAGCCAGGCGCCGCCGTCCTCCAGGTCGTCGCGGGCGACGCCGGTGATGGTGGCGTAGTTCAGGTCCATGGTGACCACGGACTCACCCACGCGGCGCGGCTCGTCGCGGTCGAGCGCCTCGGGCTTGCCGGTGTCGATCTGGCAGAAGTCACAGCGCCGGGTGCACTGGTCGCCGCCGATGAGGAACGTCGCCTCGCGGTCCTCCCAGCACTCGTAGATGTTGGGACAGCCGGCTTCCTGG
Organism: Streptomyces sp. SID486; assembly: GCF_009865385.1. Taxonomy (GTDB): domain Bacteria; phylum Actinomycetota; class Actinomycetes; order Streptomycetales; family Streptomycetaceae; genus Streptomyces. The sequence continues at coordinate 15,719 of NZ_WWJT01000003.1, forward strand.
CAGACCGTGTGCAGGCCCTCGCTCTTCACGAGGTTCTGCATCTTGGTGTACTCGGGACCCATTTTCGCCCGGGTCTTGATCCACTCGGGCTTGCGCTCGATGGGGGTCTGGCTGTTGCGGACCTCCAGGCGCAGCATCTTGCGTCCGTCGGGTGCGACTGCGGACACGACCGGCTCCCTGTGACTTCGATTCTTCGGCGTACACCAGGGTACGCCCGTACTCATTGCGCCCTGCCGGGGAGACCAACCTCGCTGTCGCAGGGCGCATTCCCGGGGGGGCCGGACGGATCAGGCGGAGGCCCGCTCGACCACCCGGGGCCTGAGGTCGGCGTTCTCCAGGACGTCCTTGAGGTGCCGCTCGACCACCGGCAGGACCTCCTCGATCGTGACGTCCCGGCCCAGCTCGGCCGCGAGGGAGGCCACGCCCGCGTCCCGGATCCCGCAGGGGATGATCCGGTCGAACCACTTGTTGTCGGGGTTCACGTTGAGCGCGAAGCCGTGCATCGTGACGCCCTTGGCGACCCGGATGCCGATCGCGGCGATCTTGCGGTCCTCGCGCCGCTGGCCGGCGTTGGAGGGGGCGTACTCGGGGCCGTTGAGGCGGGGGTCGAACTCCTCGTCCGTCAGTCGCGGGTCGAGGTCGAGGGAGAGACCTCCCCCGGCGTCCGGCCGGGCGGACCGCCGCTCCACCGGGTCGCCCAGCACCCACACCCCGCTGCGGCCCTCGACCCGGGTGGTCTCCAGGCCGAACTCGGCGCAGACGCGGATGATCGCCTCCTCCAGCCGCCGCACGTGCGCGACCACGTCCACCGGGCGGGGCAGCTTCTGGATCGGATAGCCCACCAGCTGACCCGGGCCGTGCCAGGTGATCTTGCCGCCGCGGTCGACGTCGACGACCGGGGTGCCGTCCAGCGGGCGCTCGCTGTCCTCGGTGCGCCGCCCGGCCGTGTAGACCGGCGGGTGCTCCAGGAGGATGACCGTGTCGGGGACCTCGTCGGCGAACCGGGCCGCGTGCACCCGGCGCTGCTCGTCCCAGGCCTCCTGGTACTCGACGGCGTCCGCACCGAACCCCATACGGACGAACCGCAACTCACTCACGGCAAGCGCCTCCCTCAGCGAACCGGTGTCAGGCGCGTGAAGCGCCCACGCCACTGTACGTCCGACCGGAGTACGTCAGCCCTGCGGGCGTTCCTCACACGATCGGATGAATGCACGCCGAAGTGTGCGATCGCCTGCTCACTCTCCGCTACATTCGCGCCGTTCGTGAGGCCATAAGGGCTGCTCAAAGGCAATCCGGGCACGTCGACAGGCCCGGAAGGCAGGAGACCGCACCGCAGATGACGGACCGACCCGCGCAGCGCACCCCCAACCGCCAGCTCGCCGCGCTCATCGCAGAAGCGGGGTTCTCCAACGCGGGTCTGGCCCGTCGCGTCGACCAGCTCGGCCTGGAGCACGGGCTGGACCTCAGATACGACAAGACGTCCGTCACCCGCTGGCTGCGCGGGCAGCAGCCGCGGGGTACGACGCCGGCCCTGATCGCCGAGGTCTTCACCCGCCGGCTCGGCCGCCGGCTCACCGCCCAGGATCTCGGCCTGGACGCCTGTGCGCCGGTGTACGCCGGGCTGGAGTTCGCGGCCACCCCGGAGGAGGCCGTGGACATCGTCAGCGGGCTGTGGCGCAAGGACTCCGGCAGCCACGCGGAGCTGCGCAAGATCGCCTTCACCCCGGCGGGGCTGGTCGTGCCCAGCCGGGACTGGCTGATCGGCAAGCCCGACGACCGGGTGGCCCGCGAGCCGGCGCCCCGGGTGCCGCCCCAGGGCCGGCCCGGCGCGGCCAGGCCCCAGCCGCGGCCGGGGGTGCCGGTGCTGCCCCGGGTGCGCGGGCACGCCGAGCGGGTCGGCGGCCACCGGGTCAGCGGCGGTGACATCGCCGCGCTGCGCTCGGTCGGCGAGCTGTTCCGCACCCTCGACGACCGGTTCGGCGGCGGCCACGCCCGCCAGGCGCTCGTGCGCTACCTGGAGCACGAGTGCGAGCCGATGCTGCGCGGCAGCTACGACGAGCAGACCGGCCGCCGGCTGTTCGGCGCCGCCGCCGATCTGACCCGGCTCGCGGGCTGGACGTCGTACGACATCGCCGCGCACGGGCTCGCCCAGCGGTACTTCGTGCAGGCCCTCCGGCTCGCCCAGGCGGCCGGCGACCGGGCCTACGGCTCCTACGTCCTGGTGACCATGAGCCGCCAGGCCGTCTACCTCGGCCACGGCAGGGAGGCCGTGCAGCTGGCGCGGGTCGCCCAGCAGGGCGTCGGCACCGGTGCCCCGCCCGTCGTCCAGGCCCTGCTGCACGCGTCCGAGGCGCGGGCGCACGGTGTCCTCGGCGAGGTGCGGGCGTGCACCTCGGCGCTGGTGCGGGCCGAGCGCGCGCTCGACGCGGCCCGGCCGGGGGACGAGGTGCCGTACTGGGCCGCCTTCTTCGACGAGGCACAGCTCGCCGACGAGTTCGGGCACTGCCACCGGGATCTGCAGCAGTACCGGGCCGCCGCGCAGCACGCCGAGCGCGCCCTCCAGCTGCGCGCGGCCGGCTATGCCCGCAGCCGGCTGTTCTGCCGGATCGTCCTCGCCACCGCCCGGCTCGGCCTCGGTGAACTCGACCAGGCGTGCGCGCTGGCCGCGGAGGCGGCGAGCCAGGCGGCGGAGATGCGGAGCGCCCGCGCGGTGGAGTACGTGCGGGACTTCGAACGCCGCCTGGAGCCGTACCGGGACGCGGCGCCGGTACGGGGCTACCGCGAGAAGGTCGCGGCCCTGGGCTGACCGGACCCCGTGCGTCCCGCCGGCCGGACGCCGCCACCCGCCGTCGCGGGT
>NZ_WWJT01000268.1 GCF_009865385.1 Streptomyces sp. SID486
GGTGCTTCTCGTGGGGTGCTTCTCGTGGGGTGTCCGGAAGTGGTGTGCCGGGCGCCGGCGGACGTCTGTTCCGCTGCCCTCTCCCGGAGTGGCCCGGGGCGGCCGCGTCGCGCGTGGATCAGCTGGGCCAGGGTGCCTGGGTGATGCGCTCGACCATGGTCGTACGGCGGAATTCCGGCAGGAAGTGTTCGAGGATGTCGGCGTTGACGGTTCCGTACGTGGTGTCCGGGCGGTCCTTGAGCCCTTCCAGGAACGCCTGCAGGAATTCCTTCTTGAATTCACCGCGCGGGTGGACGCCGACGATCTCGTCCACCTGGGCGTCGTCCAGCCCGTCGAGGCCCCAGCCGACCGCGTCGGTCAGGACGCCGAAGTTCGTGGCAGCCGTCTCCGGGCCCATCCGTCCGGGAATCCCTGGTGTCGTGTGCAGTGCGATCGCCGTCCAGACCACCTCGGCGGCACGCTCGGAGAACCCCCGGTCGAGCAGGAACGCACGCGCGTGGTCGGCGCCGTCCAGCTCGAAACGCTGCTCCTTTTCGGAGAACGGGCGGGAGAGGCCCGTGTCGTGGAACATCGCTGCCACGTACAGCAGCTCCGGGTCCGGCCGCAGGCCCAGGTTTCGGGCGTGCAACGAGGCGAAGAGGAACACGCGCCGTGAGTGGTGGAAAATGAGTGGGTCGGTCGTCTCCCGCAGAAATCCGGTGGCCTCCGCCGCCGCCGCGGTGTCGGGAATCTCCACCCCTGCGATGGTGCCGGTCATGATCCTCACTCTCGTCGGAGTCTCGGGCGATGAGCGGGCGGCGCGTCCCGCGCCCACAGCGCCGCCACCCGCGGGCCCCTTCGGCTCCGCTGCGACGCGGCCGTGCAGCAGCTGAAAGCAGACGCAGCGGAAACGACCGCGAGCCACGGCCCGCAGCGCGTCGCCGTCATAGTCGCCGTCGTAGTGGCCGTCGTAGTGGCCGTCATCGTCGTCGTCCGTGACACCGTGACGGGGACGCACTGAGACGTCTCACCAGTATCGGCGACCGCTGCCGACGCCGCCACATCGACTCGTCGCCACATCGATACATCGGGCCGTGCACTCGACGCCGTCATGTCGGCCCGCGGCTGCAAGTCCTGTCTCATCGAGCCTTGACCGGTCTCGCCGAAGTTCGGCGACCGCCCCTGCCGTCTCGTCGAAGGTCGACCACCGCCTTGTGGATCAGGTGTGCCGCACCCACGGCTGCGCATCGACCCGCCCCCCTGGCGGTCTGCCGCGGCCGGTGTCGGAGGCCCCCGGTTACGGTTGCCGGGTGAACGGATCAAAAGCGTCAGCCGGCATACCTGCCCACCCAGGCGCGTTGCTGCCTCTCCTGGGCACCGACGAGGACGTCGTCGCCTTCCTTGCCGGGGTCGCGGACCTCGACGCGACCGACCCGGCCGACCATCTGTTGGAGGAAGGGGTCCGGCTCGCCTCCGGGGCCCGGCTGGAGCAGTTCGCGCGGGCGGGTTCAGGAGACGCGTTCTGCTTCGTCGGCGAGGGCGGAGAGGAACGGCCAGTGGTGTACGTCAGCCTCGACGGCGAGTCCGGACCACTCGCTCTCGGCCTGCCGGAGCTGGTGCGTCTATGTCTGGTGGCACCGTGGTGGCGGGATGCTCCCGGACGGACGACCGGCGAACTCCAGGGGGTCGCCGACGAGTATCGGGAGGACGTGCCCGACCTCGACCAGCGACGCGACCGGGCGGCCCAGGCCCTCGGTATCGACCCGGCCGGCCTGCCGTCCGAGGCGACGGTCCTGGACCGGCTCGCGGAACTCTCCCGGGGACCGGTAGCCGAGACCTGTCTCGTCGTGGGATACGAGGGCGAGCCACTCGATCCCCTCTTCGATGCCGCCCACAGGTGAACGCCGTACCGACCCGCATGCGCCGCACCGGCAAATCGGCTCGCGCACGCTCTGCGGCCATGTCGGCCCGCATGCGCCGCACCGTCGGTCGCATCCCGGGCGCCGCGTCGTGCCGTGGCGCGTCTACAGTCACTTCCCTGACCAGAGGAGGAGGCCGTCGTCATGGCCCGGCAGGTTCTCGAGCGTGTCGCAGGACACGAGCAGCGGTTCAACACGGTGTTCGAGGAGTACTTCGACAGGCTGCGCACCAGGATCGACGCGCCGTCGTTCAGCCGTTTCACCCCCGAATGTGTGCAGCTGCTGCGGGAGTTGTCGATGCGGGGCGGCAAACGGATACGTGTCGTGCTGCTGCACGAGGCAGCCCGTCTGGTGACCGCCGAGCCGGACCACGTCGCACTGGACTCCGCCGCTCTGAGCATCGAACTGCTGCAGACCCATGGCCTGGTCCACGACGACCTCATCGACGACAGCCCCACCCGCCGCGGCGGTCCGTCCACCTACTACGCCTACCGCGAGCGGTTCCCCGGACGACCGCGGACCGCCCTTGGGCTTGCGGTGCTCGCGGGCGATCTCGCCCTCGCGCTGTCCTTGCAGGTGCTGCTGGAGGCGGACGTGCCCGTGCCGGTGCGGCAGGCCATGGTCGAGGTGCACACGCGCGCGGCGGCCGACACGTTCGTCGGGCAGATCACCGACCTGGAGCGTGATGTCCTCGCCTCCGTGGACGAGGAGGTCCTGCACACCGTGGCCGACTACAAGTCCGCCCGCTACTCGATCCTCGCCCCCCTCCAGCTCGGGCTCCTGGCCGCGGGCGAGCAGCCGGCGCTCTTCGGGGACGAACTACGCTCATACGCCCGCCTGGTGGGGATCTGCGGGCAGATGCGGGACGACTACCTGGACCTGTTCGGGGACTCGACCACCATGGGCAAGCCGGCCGGCACCGACCTCCGTGACGGCAAGCGCAGTTACACGGTCAGCGCACTGCTGAGCGCGGTCGACGGTGCCGACCGCGCGGTGGTCGACGCCGCTCTGGGTGATGCCTCCTGCACACCGGACACCGTCGCAGCCGTCCGCGCGATCGCTGAACGCCACGGGGTGCGGGAGAGGTTGGAGGCGGACATGCGACGGCACGCGCAGCAGGCGTCCCAGGTCGCCGCCGGCTGGCGGTCGCGCTGGCGCGCGGAGGCGGTCGCCTTCTTCGAACACCTTCCGCTGTGGAGCGTCGAACGCCTCGCGTGAACGGCGCGGGCACGGGGAGGGGTGGGCGTCGAGCGCGGGAGGGCACAGCCGTCGGCGGCGAGGGCGATCCATAGGTGGGCGACGGCGACGGAATCGGCTGTGTGCCGGGCTGGCGGTGGTCACTGATAGCGTGCCGCCTCCTGCCGATCATGATCACGAAGGGACGGTGGCTGTGCCGGATCTGACGCGCCACGACATCAGCGAGCAACTCATCGACGAAGCTCTCGACGACATCACCGGACGGCTTCGGCGGCGCTGGCACCGGCTGCGTCACGACGGTTGCGGCCCTCGGCAACTGGACGAGTCGGCAGTCGAGTTGTTCGATCACGTCGCCGCACGCACGGTCCGTGCGCCCGCGCTCGACGAAGCCGCGCGGCTCGCCCTGCGCACCGCGGCGGAGTGTGCACTGGGAGTGCTGAGCATCAGCTGTTTCCCCGACGGCGACCAGGAGGTCATCCTCCCCCTCATCGGCGAGCGGCTCAGCAGTGAGGACGGGGCGTTCGGTCGCGCCGTCGACCGCGCCCCGACGGCCAGGACATGGCTCGACGCCTTTGCGCTGTGCCTGGTGAGCGGCCTGGTGTGGGACTGGCAGCGGGTGACCGGTCTGCTCCTGCGTGACGACTACGCGCCCGCCGTCCGCGACGCGGTGCCGTACTCGGCGGCGCCGACCTCCGCCTCCGGTCCGGCAGATCAGGCCGATCAGGCGCATCAGGTCGATCTGGCCGATCTGGTGGATCTGCCTGATCAGGCGGATCAGGTCGATCTGGCGGATCTGGTGAATCTGCGTGATCAGGTCGATCAGGCGGATCTGGCGGATCTGGCGGATCTGGCGGATCTGGCGGCGATGGACGCCCTGTGCGGCTACCTGACCCGGGCGGCAGGGCATCTGCCCCATGACTGGCCCACCGTGCCGCTGTGCAAGCCGGACGCCGTCGAACGCGCCGAAGCAGCCCGGAACCTGGACGCGGCGGGCCCCCTGGCGCCCGATCACCGGTTGCTTCGCGTACTCCTCGACGATGACCGGACCGCCTTCGAGCAGGCGCTCACCACTCATCTCCTCGAACACCGGCGGAGCGCGCGGCCGGACGCGGCTCCCGGTTCCCTTCTCCCGCTCGGCGCGCTGACCATCGCCGCCCTCGCCGTCCAAGTGCACGGCTGGGAGCTCGACGTCCACTCCGGCTACCTGCCCGACCAGCTGCTGGGCTCGCCCCAGGCCGTACAGCGGGCGGAGGCGATCGGCGTCAACGATCTCGGCTACTGGGCCGCCAAGTAACGGCCGGGGCCGTGGGGGGCCTGCCGGGATGCGGCAGCCGGCCGGAACGGGTTACCTCCGACGTAATCGCCGAAGTGACCTCGCGTGGGGAAGAGTTGGCGGCGCACACAGCAGTGTCGTAACCGACGGGGAAGGATCCGCTCACCATGCCGTACTTCGAAGGCGCTGACGGGACACGTCTCTTCTACACCGACTGGGGTCAGGGCACGCCGGTGGTGTTCGTGGCCGGGGCCTGGCTCAGCAGCAGTGCCTGGGAGTTCCAGATGCTTCCGCTGTCCGAAGCGGGCATGCGCTGCGTCGCGTTCGACAAGCGGGGCCACGGTCGCTCGGACTGGGTGGGCCATGGCTTCGACTACGACACCCTCGCGGATGACCTCGCGGCGCTGCTCGATCACCTCGACCTGCGCGAGGTCACCTTGGTGGCGCACTCGATGGGGGGCGGAGAGGTGATCCGCTATCTGTCCAGGCACGGTTACGGCCGGGTGAGCCGGGTGGTGCTCGTCTCGTCCACGGCACCGCTGATGATCCGGACGCCGGACCATCCGGAGGGGATCGAGCAGAGCGCCTTCGACGCCCTGCTGGCAGAGCGGACCAGGGACCGCCCGCAGTGGATGGCGCACAACGCGCAGGCGTTCTTCGCCACGCACCTGGGCAACCGCGTCTCCAGCGAGCTGGTGCAGTGGACGGTGCAGCGATGCCTGGACTGCTCGGCCAAGGCAGCCGTGGAGGTGATCCGGACGGGATGCTGTACCGACCTGCGGGAGGAGGCCGGCACGCTGCGGGTACCGGTGCTGATCGTGCACGGCGACGCCGACGCCTCCGCTCCCGTCGAGCTGTGCGGGCGGCAGCTGGCGAAACTGGTGCCGGGCGGGATCTACAAGGAGTACCCCCAAGCCGGCCACGGACTCTTCATGACCCACGCCGAGCAACTCAACGACGATCTGCTGGACTTCATCGGGACCGCCGCCCGCTGAAGACGGAGCGGTCGGGCCCCGGCGGTGGCACGGCCGTCCGATGGCCGGGGAACGCCGGACGGGGTGTGTCACGTCCCGGCCGCGCGCCCGCGTCACTCCACGGGACGCGGGCCCGGAGCAAGGGGCCGGCGGCCGCGGCCGGTTGCGCGACCGCGTCGCTCCGCGGGACGAGGGACGCGGGACGCCGGGACGCGGGCC
>NZ_WWJT01000269.1 GCF_009865385.1 Streptomyces sp. SID486
CCCGCGCCGTGGGCGTGGCGGTCTTCGACGCGGCGGCCGGCGCCACCTCCTCGAAGGCCGTCACGTGCGCGGCGACCTGCGTGCGCAGCGGTCGCAGCCGGTTCGCCAGCCCGGGATGCGCGGCCAGCACGGCGTCGTACCGCTCCAGCAGCCCACGGCTGTCCCGGGCCGCACCCGCGCGGGCGGCAGCGGCGGCCGACGGGTCGTCGCCGCCGGAGTCCGGACCGGCCGAGCAGCCCGCGAGCAGGGCGGCGCCGGCGGCCGAGGCCAGCAGGGATCTTCTGCGCGGCCCCGAGCGGGCGCGCGGCGGTGGGGAATACGGCACTGCAGACGTCCTCGGGAACTCGTACGGAGGGAACGGCGAAGGCGGCACAGCCGGCGGGCGGCACGCCCGTGATCACCGTACCCGCGCGTCCCTCGCGCACCACTCACCGGCACCGCCCGGCCATGGGTGGACGGCAACAGCCTCCGCGACCGGATACCCTTTGACCGGACACGCGACCCATCCCACAACAGCAGACGCGGCCGAGGAGTCACCCGGATGAGCACCACCCAGAGCGAGAGGCTGCGAGAGCTGCTGGAACCGCTCGTCACCTCCCAGGGGCTGGATCTCGAAGAGATCGCCGTGGACTCGGTAGGACGCAAGAGGGTGCTGCGGGTGGTCGTCGACTCCGACACCGGGGCGGACCTGGACGCCATCGCCGATGTGAGCCGCGCGCTCTCGGCGAAGCTCGACGAGACCGACGCGATGGGTGACGCGGCCTACGACCTGGAGGTCGGCACCCCCGGCGCCGAGCGCGCCCTCACCGAGCACCGCCACTACGTGCGTGCCACCGACCGGCTCGTGAAGTTCCAGCTGACCGAGGGCGGCGAGCTGACCGCCCGGATCCTGCGGGTCGACGAGGACGGTCTCGACGTCGAGGTCCCCGGGGTCAAGGGCCGCAAGGCCACCACCCGCAGGCTCGGATTCCCGGAGATCGACCGGGCGCGCGTGCAGGTCGAGTTCAACCGCAAGGACAAGAAGGACATGAAGGAAGAGGAGGAGGCGTAGCCGTGGACATCGACATGAGCGCCCTGCGGGGCTTGGTCAGGGAGAAGGAGATCTCCTTCGACCTGCTGGTCGAGGCGATCGAGTCGGCCCTCCTCATCGCCTACCACCGCACCGAGGGAAGCCGCCGTCACGCGCGCGTGGAGCTGAACCGGCAGACCGGTCACGTGACCGTGTGGGCGAAGGAGGACCCGGAGGACGTCGAGGAGGGCCAGGAGGTCCGCGAGTTCGACGACACCCCGTCCGGCTTCGGCCGTATCGCCGCCACCACCGCCAAGCAGGTGATCCTGCAGCGGCTGCGCGACGCCGAGGACGACGCGACGCTCGGCGAGTACGCCGGCCGTGAGGGCGACATCGTCACCGGCGTGGTCCAGCAGGGCCGCGACCCGAAGAACGTGCTCGTGGACATCGGCAAGCTGGAGGCCATCCTGCCGGTGCAGGAGCAGGTGCCCGGCGAGACCTATCCGCACGGCATGCGGCTGCGGTCGTACGTCGTCCGGGTCGCCAAGGGCGTCCGCGGCCCCTCCGTGACCCTCTCGCGTACGCACCCCAACCTGGTGAAGAAGCTCTTCGCCCTCGAGGTGCCGGAGATCGCCGACGGCTCGGTGGAGATCGCGGCCATCGCACGTGAGGCCGGTCACCGCACGAAGATCGCCGTACGGTCCACCCGTTCGGGTCTGAACGCCAAGGGCGCCTGCATCGGTCCGATGGGCGGCCGGGTGCGCAACGTGATGGGCGAACTGAACGGCGAGAAGATCGACATCGTCGACTGGTCGGACGACCCGGCGGAGATGGTCGCGAACGCCCTGTCACCCGCTCGGGTGAGCAAGGTGGAGGTCGTCGACATGGCCGCCCGCTCCGCACGGGTGACGGTGCCGGACTACCAGCTGTCGCTGGCGATCGGCAAGGAGGGCCAGAACGCCCGCCTCGCGGCCCGCCTGACCGGCTGGCGGATCGACATCCGGCCCGACACCGAGCAGGCCGGGGAATAGATCCAAGCCGAACGTCGCTGAGATCACGACAACGACCGTTCGATTCTTGCCCCGAAGGGGTGAGGTCGCTACGGGGAGGTAGACTTAACCGTGTCTGGCCGGACGCACACCCGAGCATGCCCTGAACGCACCTGTGTGGGGTGTCGGGAGCGGGCGGCCAAGAACGATCTCCTGCGGATCGTGAAGATGGAGGACGCATGCGTCCCCGATCCTCGCGGTACGCTGCCCGGCCGGGGTGCTTATGTGCACCCCGCTCCGGTCTGTCTCGACCAGGCGGTACGCCGCCGGGCGTTCTCGCGGGCACTGCGCGTCCCGGGAGCGCTCGACACAAAGGCGTTGCGCCGATACGTCGAGCAGACGACAGTTGCCGAGCAGGCAACACCGTAAGACGTGTCGTACGGAACCCCGTGCGGCTTGGTACCTCGCGAGTCGAAAGCAGGTCGAGATTGCGATGAGCACTCGATGAGTACGCGATGAGTACGCCCATGAACTAGCGACGGTCCGGCTTCAACCCGGACCTCAAAGGAGCGAAGTGGCTAAGGTCCGGGTCTACGAACTCGCCAAGGAGTTCGGTGTCGAGAGCAAGGTCGTCATGGCCAAGCTCCAGGAACTCGGTGAATTCGTCCGTTCGGCGTCTTCGACCATCGAAGCGCCGGTTGTACGTAAGCTGACCGACGCCTTCCAGGGCGGTGGCAACGGCAAGTCCGCCGGTAAGCCCGCCCCGCGCAAGGCTGCCCCCAAGCCCGCCGCGCCCTCTCCGGCGCAGGCGGCCCGTCCGGCTGCTCCCAAGCCGCCGACGGCCCCCAAGCCCGCGACGGCGCCCGCTGCCCAGCAGCCCGCCGCCGCGCCGGCGCAGCCCACCACCCC
>NZ_WWJT01000270.1 GCF_009865385.1 Streptomyces sp. SID486
ACGGCGGTGCCGGAGGCGGCGCTGGGGAGCACGGCGGTGCCGCGGAGGGCGCCGGGGGGCGCGGCGGGGTCGGAGACGGGGGTTTCCTCGCCGGGTACGGCGCCCAGACGCGCCAGTCCGGCGGCGGAGGCACGGACCACGAGCGCCTGCGGGACGGCGTGAAGAAGCAGCGTGTCGAGTGCGGCGAGGCCCTCGGACGGCTCGAGGGGGCTGACGCCGAAGCCGGCCAGCCGCCGCGCGTACCGCTCGTCGGCCACCCTTCCCACGCTGCCCCAGTAGCCCCAGTTGACGACGGTCACCGGGAACGGGCACCGCTCGCGCAACTGTGCGGCGCAGGCGTCCTCGAAGGTGCTCGCCGCCGCGTAGTTGGCCTGACCGGCCGAGCCGGTGAAGGACACCGCCGAGGAGAAGAACGCCATGAAGTCCAGGCGTTCGGTGCGCAGCACCTCACCGAAGGCGACCGCACCGGCCGTCTTCGGGGCGAGCACCCGGGCGAGCCCCGGCTCGTCCAACCGCGCCAGGGTCCGGTCGTCCAGGACCATCGCCGCGTGGAAGGCGCCGTGCAGGGCGCCGAACCGGCGCCGGGCGCGGCGCACCACGGCGCGCAGGGCCACCGCGTCGCTGACGTCGGCCTGTTCGTGGACCGCCCGGCCGCCGAGCCGTTCGACGTCGGCCAGCAGCTCGCGGACACCCGGGTCGGCTGCCGTACGGCCGACCAGCGTCAGCCGTGCTCCCACGGTGCGGGCCAGGTGGTGGGCGAGTTCCCGGCCGATACCGCCGGTGCCGCCGACGATCAGGTAGCTGCCGCCGTCCCGGTAGGGGTGGCCGCCGCCGAGGTCGGCGACGGGACCGGCGGCAGGGCGGACGGCACGGACCAGACGCCGGCCGGGCCGCAGGACGACCAGGCGTTCGGCAGCCGGTTCCCGCCGCAGCAGCGCGGCCAGCCGGGCGGCCTCCCAGGGGCGGGTCCCGATGTCGACGCAGCCGACCGACCACGCCGGATACTCGGCGGCGGCGGAGGCGGCCATGCCCACCATGCCGGCGGTGTGCGGCCGCACCGGGCCGTCGCCGGCGTCCGCCGCACCGGCGAGCACGACCTTGACCCGGACCGGGCGGCCGGTGCCCCACCCGATGAGGGAGCGCAGCGTGCGCAGCAGATCGAAGGGCGCGGGGTCGGCTTCCGCGGCGCCGCCTCGGTACGCCTCGCAGGCGAGGACGTAGACGACGTCCGGGCAGTCGCCGGGCGCCGGTCCGGCCGCCGCCGTGGCGTGGTCACCGGCGGACCGGTGCTCGGCGACCAGTGCGGCGGCCAGTTCGGCCGTGCCCGGACCGTGCACCACCCGCACCCGGGCGCCCACGGGGCCGGGGGCGGCCGGTGCGGGACCGGCCCGGCGCCACTCGGGCAGATGGATGAGCGCCTCGTCCCGGGTGGTGACCGGGCCGGGGTGGACGGGCGCCGTGGGGGAGGCGGGACGCAGCACCAGATCGGTGAAGCGGGCCACGACGCGGCCGTCGTGGCCGGCCAGCCGTACGGTGAGACCGGCGCCCTCGCGGCGGACGTGGACGTACCCGTCGGCGGGCACCGGTGCGAGGGAGTCGAAACGGCCGAGCGCGAAGGGGATCAGCGGGCGGCCGTCCTCGGTGGCGCACAGGACGGCGACGGTCTGGAGTGCGGCGTCGAGCGGCACCGGGTGCAGGGGACGGCCGGGCAGTTCGGCGGCGCGGGCGGGCGGCACGAGCAGTCTGCCGAGCGCCTCGTCGGCGCCGTACCGTACGTCTCGCAACGCCCTGAAGGACGGGCCGTAGGCGATGCCGGCCGCCGTGAAGCCGTCGTAAAGGTCGGTGCCCGTGCGGTGCCGCGGGCACCTCGCGGCGACCGCCGCCACATCCAGCGTCTCGGGCTCGGGGCGCACGTCTTCCGTGATCCGGCCGCGGGCGCAGACCGCGCCGCCAGGACCGTCGGTGAGCACGAACCGCCCGTCTTCCAGGCGCAGTTGTGCCACGTTCGCGGCCGGCACCGCGAAGGGGCGCAGCCACTGCACGCCCCGGATGCCGATGGGTGTGCCCCGCCCGGCGGCGCGGGCGGCCAGTTCGAACACGGCGACACCGGGGAGCAGCCGAGTGCCCGCGACGACGTGCTCGGCGACGACCCAGTCGTGCGGGCCGACGGCAAGGGACACGGCGGGGGTGGGCCCGGAGCGGGCAGGAACGGTGCCCGAGACGGCGGAGTCGGAGGGGGCAGGAGCGGTGCCCGAGGCGGCGGGGCCGGTGCCTGAGGCGGCGGGGCCGGAGGCGGCGGGAGCGGCCCCTGAGGCGGCGGGGGCGGTCGGGGCGGCGGGGCCCGTCGCGTCGGCCGAGGCGGTCAGAGCCTGAGCGGTCGGAGTGGCGGGGCCGGGTGATGCCTTCGGGGTG
>NZ_WWJT01000271.1 GCF_009865385.1 Streptomyces sp. SID486
CCGTTGGAGGCGCCGTCCTGGTTGACGGCCGAGCCACGCACGACGGCCAGCACCTCGTGGCCGTTGCGGCGGGCGTCGGAGAGCCGTTCCAGCACCAGCATGCCGGCGCCCTCGCTCCAGCCCGTGCCGTCGGCGGCGTCCGCGAAGGACTTGCAGCGGCCGTCCGGGGCGAGGCCGCGCTGCCGGGAGAAGGCGATGAAGTTGCCCGGGGTGGACATCACGGTCGCGCCGCCCGCCAGGGCGAGGGTGCACTCCTTGTCGCGCAGCGCCTGTACGGCGAGGTGCACCGCGACGAGCGCCGAGGAGCAGGCGGTGTCGATGGTGACGGCGGGGCCCTCCAGGCCGAGGGTGTAGGAGACGCGGCCGGAGATGACGGCGGCCAGCACGCCGGTGCCGAGAGCCGCCTCGGCGTCCTGGGGCGACCTGGCCAGCAGGTCCTTGTAGTCCTGGCCGTTGGTGCCGGCGAACACGCCGACGCGGGCGCCGTGCACCGAGTCGGGGGCGATCCGGGCCCGTTCCAGGGCCTCCCACGACACCTCGAGCAGCAGCCGCTGCTGGGGGTCCATCGCGACCGCCTCGCGGGGGCTGATCCCGAAGAAGTCCGGCTCGAACCCGGCGGCTTCGGTGAGGAAGCCGCCGCGTGTGACGTAGCTCTTGCCGGTGGCGTCCGGGTCGGGGTCGTAGAGGGCGTCGACGTCCCAGCCCCGGTCGTCGGGGAAGTCACCGATGGCGTCGGTGCCGTCGTGGACGAGCCGCCAGAACTCCTCCGGGGTGGTGACGCCGCCGGGGAAGCGGCAGGCCATCCCGACGATGGCGATGGGTTCCCGGTCCTGGGTCTCCACCTCGCGCAGCCGCTGGCGGGTCTGGGCCAGATCGGCGGAGACCCGCTTGAGGTAGGAGAGCAGCTTTTCGTCGTTGGTCATCGGGTGTCGCCACTCCTGTGCGAAGAGGTGGGCTGCGGTGGGACCGGGGCGTCGGGGGAGGTCCGTCTCACGCCGAGCCGAGTTCGTTGTCGATGAACGCGAAGACGTCGTCGGCGGAGGCGTCCTCCAGCCGTCCGGCGACGACGTCGGCGTCCTGGCCGAGGGTCCTGTTGAGGTCGGTGAGCAGGGACTGCAGGCGGGTGGTGATGCGGCCCTGCTCGATGTCCTCGGCGGTGAGGCCGCCGAGGAGGGCGGCGACCCGGTCGAGTTCGGCGACCACCGAGTCCACGGAGGTGTCGGCGCCCGCGAGTTCGGAGCCCAGGTGCTTGGCCAGGGCGGCGGGGGTGGCGTAGTCGAAGATGAGGGTGGCCGGCAGCGGCACCCCGGCGGCGCCGCTGATCCGGTTGCGCAGGTCGACGGAGGTGAGGGAGTCGAAGCCGAGGTCGCGGAAGGCGGTGGTCGGCTCGACCGCGTCGGCGCTCGCGTAGCCGAGGACGGCGGCGGCCTGTCCGCACACCAACTCCTGCAGGGCGCGCTCGCGTTCGCCGCCGGTGAGCCCGGCGAGCTTCGCGGCGAAGCCGTCGGCGGTGCCGGCCTGGGCCGGGCCGTCCGTGCCGCGCCGGGCCTCGGGCAGGGCGGACAGCAGGGCGCTCGGCCGGGAGGAGGTGAACGCGGGCGCGAACACGGACCAGTCGACGTCGGCGACGGTGACGGTGGTGTCGCCGCCGTCCAGGGCGCGGCGCAGCGCGGTGAGCGCGCGGCCGGGGTCGAGGAGGGACATGCCCATCGCGCGGGCGGCCGAGCGGACGGTGCCGTGGGCGGCCATGCCGTCGCCGTCCCACGGGCCCCAGGCCACCGAGGTGGCGGGCAGTCCGGCCGCGCGCCGGTGCTCGGCGAGGGCGTCCAGGTAGGCGTTGGCGGCGGCGTAGTTG
>NZ_WWJT01000272.1 GCF_009865385.1 Streptomyces sp. SID486
GGCGGGGCCGGCGGGGCCGAACCGGTCACCGGGGCGGACGGCACGCACCCGGCCGCCGCCGCACGTCCGTCCTGGCGCGGGCGGGCGGCCGGTGTGCGCGCCGAGATGACCGGCGGCGCCGCCGGGCTCCCCGCAAGAAGAGCCGCTCCGGCGGGAATGCCGCCCGGCTCCCCGCAAGAAGGGCCGCTCCGGCGGGGATGCCGCCCGGCTCCCCGCAAGAAGGGCCGCTCCGCACTCCGGCCCGGAGGTCGGCCGGGGCCTGGCCCCGCCCACCGCCGTGGCCGACGCGTGGGGGGCGTGGGGCGTCAGCGGGGGCCGGCGGCGCGAACACCGTCCGGTTCGAGTGAGGGGCCGTCGGCCCCCAGCACCCGGGCGGCGAACTCGGCCAGCGCGGCGCGCAGTTCGTCACGCGGCACGCCGGCCGGTCCGGCCAGGTGCTCCACGAGGTCGGCCCGGACGGCGGCGAGCAGTGCGTGGGCGGTGAAGCCGCTGTCGGCGGTGAGTCCGGGAACCTGCTCCAGGACCCCTCGCAGGAGGCCGTGCCACCGCTCGTAATGGCCGGCGCCGTAGAGACCGCCGCCCCCTCCCCCCTCCAGGGCCAGGGCGAGGCGGCGGTTGTCGAGCTTGAAGCGGAGGAGGGCGTCGAGCACGGCGAGCACCCGGCGCGCCGGGGGTGTCGCGGGGCCCAGCGGGGGCGGGCCCGCCTCGACGGCCTCCCGGACCGGTTCCAGCCGGGCCTCGTACAGGGCGCGCAGCAGCCCGGTGCGGTCGCCGAAGGCGCGGAAGAGGGTCCCCTTGCCGACCCCGGCCGCCGCCGCGACGTCGGCCATCGTGACGTCCTCGGGTGACTCGCGGCGCGCGAAGAGGCCGTCGGCCGCCGCGAGGACGGCCTCCCGGTTGCGGACGGCGTCCTTACGGGGCTTGCGCTCGGGCACGGGTCTCTCCTCCGGTTGCAAAACGGACCACGGGTCCGTATCGTCGGGCCCACTGAAGTGGACCCAGGGTCCGTTTCTTCTCGGAGGGAGCATACCCATGCCCGTGCCCACCGCTCCTGCGGACCTCTTCCGCCACGGCCTGCGACTGCTGCTGGACAAGGACGTCGCCGCCTGGGCCGGACTGTGGTCCGACGACGGCGTCATGGAGTTCCCCTTCGCGCCTCCGGGATGGCCCGCGCGCCTGGAGGGGAGGGAGGCCGTCGCCGCCTACATGCGCGCCTACCCCGACCACATCGACCTGCGGGACTTCCCCGCACTGCGGATCCACGAGACGACCGAGCCGGAGACCATCGTGGTGGAGATGCGCGCCACCGGCCGGCTGGTGAGGACCGACGGACCCTTCGACATGACCTACATAGCCGTCGTGAGCGTGCGGGACGGGCGGATCACCGCCTACCGCGACTACTGGAACCCCCTCGCCGCCCTCGAACCGGGCGCGGACTTCACGGGCAGCGGGAGCGGGCGATGAACACCGCCGGCACCACGCCTACCACCGGGGCCGCACCGGACACCGACGTCATGCCGACCACCGGCGCCGCACCGACCACCGACGTCACGCCGACCACCCGCGCCGCACCGACCACCGACGTCACGCCGACCACCCGCGCCGCACCGACCACCGACGTCACGCCGACCACCGGCGCGGCACCGGACACCCGCGGCGCACCGGCCCCCCGCGTCACACGGGCCATCGGCACCACCCTCGTCACCGGCGCCACCGGCACCACCGGCAGCCGCACGGCCGCGCGGCTGGTGGCGGCCGGCCACCGCGTGCGGGCGGCGAGCCGGCACGCGACG
>NZ_WWJT01000273.1 GCF_009865385.1 Streptomyces sp. SID486
CACGGCCACACCCCGGCCGCCGGATCGAGGAAGACGACGGCCGCCCGGACCCGTCGGCTCAGTAGCCGCTGAGGTCGGCCTTCACGAACCCCGCGCCCCGCTGGTCGTTGCAGCCGACGAACGGCCGGTCGGCCGGGTCGGGCCACGTCTGCGGGGCCTGGAGCGCCACGCTCGCCAGGGTCAGCAGCAGGTCGACGTCGCTGGCGGCGTCCAGGCGCAGGGTCACCCACTGTGAGCCGGGCACGATCCTGATCGCGCCCGAGTCCTTGAGGTCCTTGGCGAACCGCCGGACGGCCCGGTCGGTGAGGTGCAGATCGACATCACGCTCGGAGTGGAAGTGGACGATCTCACCCTGGACCGAACTCAGTGCCCGGCCCAGGCCGCAGCTCGGTACGGTCAGTCTGAGATCCGGCCAGGTCGCCAGTTGCGCGAGCGCACGCGAGGCCAACGTCATGGGCCCATCATGGCGCGCTCACCCGCCCGCAACCAGCTCGTGAGCGAGCATTAACCGTCCCGTATCCGCCGCGCGTTCCGGAACCCGTACACGCATCCAGCGGTCGAACGGGCCCGCCCCTGCGGCCGGTTGCCCCACCGCATGCCGCATGAGGGGTGGAACCGCAGGTGGGCGGGGACGGGCGGGCCCCCGCACCACCCGTCCCACCACCCCTCGCACGAGCGGCTCGCGCAGTTGTTCCGCTCTTCACCGGCACGCACGTCCGATACACAGTCTTTGCCGTCGGTTCACCTGCCGTCCCCCCGCGACCGGCGGACGCCCGGCGCGGCCGAGGGCGCCCGCGGGCGGGCCGCGACGGCTCCCGGCGGCAGCGGCC
>NZ_WWJT01000274.1 GCF_009865385.1 Streptomyces sp. SID486
CCCCCGCACCACACCGTCACCATCCGACACGGCACCGATCCCCCGCACCACACCGTCACCATCCGGCACGGCGCCGGTGAGCGGCTCCGCCGCACACGCATCGTCGTCCTGCCCGCCACCCATGACCGCCGCCGGCCCGGCGGGCTCCCCTTCCGCGTCGGCCGCCTCCGCCCGGCAATCGTGGCACCCCTCCCCGGCCATACCGGCCACACCGGCCGCGCCGGCCGCGCCGCCCGCACCGCCCGCGTCGCCCGCGCGCCGCCC
>NZ_WWJT01000275.1 GCF_009865385.1 Streptomyces sp. SID486
CTGAACTCCACGAACAACGCCGGCGTCGCCATCACCGTCACACCACCGGCCAACGCCAGCGAACACTCACCCTGACGCAGCGACTGCACAGCCAGATGCAGGGCCACCAGCGACGACGAACACGCCGTGTCCACCGTCACCGCAGGACCCTCAAACCCGAACGTGTACGAGATACGCCCAGAGGCGATGCTGCCGGCGGTGCCGTTGCCGATGTAACCCTCGACACCGTCCGGGACCGACAAGGACCCGTAGTCGTGGTGCATGATCCCGGCGAAGACGCCGGTCTGGCTGCCGCGCACCGACGCCGGATCGATACCCGCCCGCTCCAACGCCTCCCACGACGTCTCCAGCAGCAACCGCTGCTGCGGGTCCATCGCCAACACC
>NZ_WWJT01000027.1 GCF_009865385.1 Streptomyces sp. SID486
CGGCAGTGGCCGCCGACACCGCCCGCCAGGCCGGCACCGGATCGCAGGACTCCCCGCGTGCTCCTGCGTCCTGATGACGGGGCAGTTGTGCGGTGGGATGTGTCAGTCGCCCGGAACGGTGCCCTCCTCGAAGCGGAGGTAGCGCTCGACGGACCGGGCGAGGACTTCGTTGCCGTGGCAGGTGACGACCCGGTCCCACCAGGCGCCGTAGATCCGCTCGAAACGGTAGCCGGCGAGCAGGTCGGCCGCCGCGCGGACCGCCTGCGGGCGCTCCGGGATGTGGTTGGCATAGCTGTGCATGAGGGTCACCCAGCGGCTGTCCGGGCAGACGTTGACGACGTCGCCGGTGAACAGCGCCCCGTCGCCGGCGCTCCAGTGCAGCACCGCGCTGCCCGGGAAGTGCACGCCCGGGTTGATCAGGGTCACCTCGTCGGTGAGCTGGAGTGTGCGCCCGCTCCAGAACCGCACGGCCGGGTCCGGCCGGCTCACCCACTGCCGGTCGGCGTCGTGGAGATGGACCGGCGCGTCGAAGGCGTGCGCCCACTCCACCATCGCGGAGTAGAAGTGCGGGTGGCTGATCGCGATGTGGTCGATGCCGCCGAGCTCCTCGACGGCGCGCACCATCGCGTCGTCCAGGTACGGCACGCAGTCCCACAGCACGTTCCCGGCGGCGGTGCGCAGCAGCAGGGCCCGCTGGCCGATGGCGAACTCCGGGGTGACCCCCACGCCGAGCACATCGGGCCCCTGCTCCTCGAAGCGGCCACTGTGGCCTTCCTCCCGCAAGCCTGCCAGTGTCGTCCACTGCTGGCCGTCCCGGCCCACGTACTGCCGTTCGTCCAAGCAGACCGGACAGTCCGGACGCGCGGCGGCGTACTGGGTGCCGCAGGTGCGGCAGATCGGACGTGCCGGGGCGGTGGTGTCAGCCACGGCTGCCTCCGGCGAGTTCGGTGAGGACGTACGGACGGCTCGGCCGCCAGCCCAGTTCCTCGACGGCGCGCCGTCCCGACACCACCTGGTTCAGGCCGAGGGCCTCGGCGAACGGGCCGCCCAGGGCCTCGGCGGCCTGCTCCACCGGCCAGGGCTCGACTCGGCCCGTGCCGCCCGCGGCGATGTCGGCGGCTGCGGCGAGTGCCGCGACCGGCACCGCTTCGTGCGCCACGCCGTGCAGCACGCTGCCCGCATCGCCCTTGGTCACCGCCAGCACGAAGAGTTCGGCGAGGTCGTCCACGTGCACCATGGGCCAGCGGACCGCGGCCGAGCCGACGTACCGGCCGGTGCCGTGCTCGCGTGCCCAGTCGGTCATCAGACCGGGGATACCGCCCCCGCGGCCGTACACGATGCCGGGCCGCACGACGACGGCGCGCACGTCGTCCCCGGCGGCGGCCAGCACGCGCTGCTCGATCCGCGGACGGTAGCCGACGATGGCGATGGCGTCGGTCGGCGCGTCCTCGGTCAGCGGGGTGTCGCCGGTGGCACCGAGCACCCACACGCCACTGGTGTAGACGAACGCCCGGTTCGTGCCGCGCAACGGTGCGAGCAGAGCCTCGAGGGCGGCGGTGTCCACCGCTTCGTCGCCGGTCGGGGTGGCCAGGTTCACCACCGCGTCCACGTCGTCCGTCACCGCCGCGCGCAGCGATGCCGGGTCGGTCAGATCGCCGACCCGCACCGGCACGTCCGGATGGAGCGCGGCCGCGTCCTTGACCAGGGGCACCACGTCGTGGCCCTCCAGCGTCAGACGGGACACCACCGCGGAGCCGATGTAACCGGTGGCACCGAGCACCAGAACCCTCATGAACCCTCCAAGCAGACGTTCTTCGAACAGGAGAACCGTAGGAACCGCGCCCGCACTCGCGGATCCGTCGAACGACCGGGGTGCGTACCGGCGTTCAGCCGCAAAGGGGGGCGCCGTAGGGCTGACCGGGCCGACCAGACCGACGGCGAGGAGGTGACGCCGGAGGCGGGACCGGGTGGAGGTCAGCCCAGGTCGAGCGCTCCCAGGGCGGCCCGCGATGTCACGCCGAGCTTCGGGTAGGCGTTGGACAGGTGATAGCCGACCGTGCGCGGGCTCAGGAACAGGCGCGCGCCGATGTCCCGGTTGCTCAGGCCAGTTGCCGCGAGCCGTACCACTCGCAGCTCCTGCACGGTCAGCCGGTCCACGAGAGCCACCCCCGCCACTGACGCGGCCGGGGCGACACCGACGGCCCGCAACTCCGCGCGGGCCCGATTCGCCCACGCGGCGGCCGGCATCCGCTCGAACGTCTTCAACGCCACGGTCAGCTCCTCCCGGGCGTCAGCCCGCCGCTTCGCCCGGCGCAGCCACTCCCCGTACAGCAACCGGGTGCGCGCCTCCTCGAACGGGCGGCCGTCCCCTTCGTGGGCGGCGAGCGCCCGCTCGTAGAACTCCTCCGCAGTTGCGGCGTCGGCGGTGAGCAGGGCGCGACAGCGCAGCTCCACCGCCCTCGCCCACGCGGTTCCGGTGGCCCCGGTCCACCGCGCGAAACTCTCGGCGGCCGGCCCGGCCTCGGCGGCCCGCTCCGTGCGCATGGCGGCCTCCACCTGGTCGGGCAGGCTGTGTACGGAAACCATGAGGTGCCGGTGCGGGCCCCCTGTCAGGGCAGCGAAATGTTGCAGCGCCCGGTCGTAGCGGCCGAGCCCGAGGTCGAGCAGACCGTGTGCCCTGGTCAGCCAGAACGGGGACGGTACGACATCGGGGCACAGGTCCTGTCCCGGCTGTCCGGCGGAGCCGCGGCCGAGCAGGTCCCCGCCCTCCGGGCCGTCAGTTCCGTCCGGTCCCTCCGTGGCGCCCGGCTCCTTCCCGTCGAGTGCGGCCAGTACCGCCAGAACGCCGCTGAACATCGTGGCGAGATGGCGCTGACCGGTGTCGCAGGCGATCTCCAGGCCCTCGACCGCCGTCGTGTACGCGTCCCGGTGCCGCCCCAGGAACAGCCGCAGCCGCGCCAGCCGTAGCAGCACCCGCGGCAGCACCCCGACGGCACCCTCCACCCGGCACTCCCGCTCCAGGGCCACGGCCTCGTCGTGCACCGTGCGGTACTCGCCGAGCAGCACGTCCCAGCCGTGCAGCCGCACCTGATCAGTCAGGCTGCGCTCATGCCGGGTCCGCACGACGTGGTCGGCGAACTCCCGTACCGCCGCCGCCCCGTCCACCAGATCACCCGCCAGCATGTCGAGAACCCCGGCCGCACCCCGGTGCACGGGATGCTCACCGAAGTCGAGACCGGCCACCTGCGCGCGGGTGTGCCGGGCCGCCGCGATCGGGTCCGGCGCCTCCCAGGCCATCGCGGTGGACTCGAACAGCAGCGACGCCCCCATGGCGGGACGGTGCGCCGTCACCTCGCAAGTCGCCTCGACGAGCAGCAGCCGCGCCGACTCCGCGCGGCCCTGCTCGTGTTCGAGTGCTGCCCGGACGCTGGCAAGCCGGGCGACCGCCGGTGGACTGCTCACCGGCCCCGCCTCGTCGGCGAGCATCCCCGCCAGTTCCACCTGTCCTGCCTCGGCTGCTGCGGCGGCCGCGGCGGCCAGCCGCAGCGACCGGGCTTCCTGGTCCTCGGTCAGCCGGGCGGCCCGCCGATAGGCGGCGGCGACCGCCGCCCGGCCGCCCCGCGAGCGGAACAGTTCGGCGCTGCGCTCCAGTTCGGCGGCGACCTCGTCGTCGTACCCGACGGTCGCCGCGGCCAGATGCCAGGCCCGGCGGCCCATGTCGTCGGCGGCCGATGCCGCCTCCGCGAGCGCCCGGTGCGCGGCCGTCCGTTCGGCCAGCACCGCACCCTGATATGCGGCGGCGCGTGCCAGCGGATGCCGGAACACCAGCCGGCGTCCGGACACTCTCACCAGGCCCGCCGCCTCCGCCGGCCCGAGATCGCCGGCGGCCGCGCCCACCCGTTCCCCCGCCGCCACCAGCAGCGCCACGTCGCCGGTGTCGTCCGCCGCGGCGACCGTCAGCAGCAGACGGGTCGGCGCGAGCAGCGCTCGAATCCGCTCGTCGAAGATCCGCCGCACCCGCCACGAGGCCGGCAACACGGCGATCTCCCGGGCGTCCAGCGGCTCGCTCCCGTCGCGCTGGGCCGCCGTCAGAGCCCCCACGAGCTCCACCATGGCCAGCGGATTACCCTGCGCGAGCCCGAGGATGCGGCTGCTCACGTCGGCATGCAGCTCGGGCGCCCGGGCCGCCAGCAGCGCCGTCCCCTCCTCGTCGGTCAGCGGCCCGAGGTGCAGCATCGGCAGGCCCTGCGCGCCGTCGAAGGCTGCCGCATCCTCATGCGCTGCGATCACCATGGCCACCCGCCCCCTGCCGAGCCGGCGGGCCGCGAACAGCAGAGCATCCAAGGTCTCCAGGTCCAGCCAGTGCGCGTCGTCCACCAGGACCACGACCGGACGTTCCTCGGCCAGCTCGTCGAGCAGGCCCAGCGTCGCGGCCCCGACCAGGAAGCGGTCCCCGGCGGGCACGTCGTCCGGCGTGATCGCCCCGCGCAGCGCCGTCAACTGACGCTCTGGCAGGCTCCTGACCCGGTCCAGGGTTCCCCGGAGGAGCACCTGCAGACCGGCGTACGGCAGCGAGGCTTCCGACTGGACACCAGTACACCGCAACAGCCGGGCTCCGGCTGCCGCCGCGGAGGCGCATCGGTCGAGCAGTGCCGTCTTGCCCGCTCCTGCCTCGCCGAGGAGCACCACGGCGCCGCCCCGGCTCTCCCGGACTCCCCTCAAGAGCCCGTCGAACACTTCCCGTTCGTGTTGCCGGCCGCTGAGACCGGCGGGTCCCCGATCGGCGGCGCTTGCCCGGACCGCGTCGGTCATGTGGTGCTGTCCCCTCCTTCAGTGAGCATGGCTGACGATGTCATCGGTCCGACGGCGGTGCCCCCCGGTCCACGGTGCGCTCAACAGCACGGTGCCGATGCCCCGTTCCTGTCTTCCGGTGAGCGGGATGACCTCGCTGACCGGGCTGACCGGGCTGACCAGAGTCCGACCAGGCCGGACAGCAGAACGCCGGGACACTAGCCGGCGCCTCCCCGGATCATTGTTCTCGACTCGGTGGCCTCTCGGTGTTCGGGCGGCACGGCCGCCGCCGTCGTCGTGTACACGGCCTCGGCCGGCAGGCGCCGCTCCAGGGCGAGCAGCATGCCGGCCCCCGCCGTCGAGCTCGCCGCCAGCACCAGCCAGGGCAGCCGGCCGTCGACCGCCAGCAGCCCGGTGAACAGTGACGGCGCCAGGGTCTGGGACAGCGCCCAGGACAGCTGGTAGGTGGCCAGGTAGCGGCCGCGCGCCTCGGCGGGAGCGGCGCTCACCGAGAGTGCGCCCGCGCTCGGGCTGTGCACCAGTTCGCCGATCGTGTACAGGACCAGCAGCCCGACCAGGCCGGCCATCACGCCCTGGCGTGGCATACCGCCCAGCAGGGCGTAGCCGAGGAACGCGGTGGCGAAGACCAGGGCGCCGACCGCGGCCACCCGGGTACGCCGGGCGAAGCGCCGGCCGAGCCTGCCGACCGGCACGCCGGCGAAGGCGCAGAGCGCGGTGTTGACCGCGAACAGCGGACCGGCCACCGAGGCGGGCAGGTCGAACTGGCTCACGGCGTACACCGGCAGCAGCACGCTGAGCGCCGAATAGCCCAGGGCGATCAGGAAGTTGGCCAGGGTGAGCCCGGCGTACGGGCTGTCGCGCAGCACCGCGCGATAGCCGGCCCGCTGCCGGCCGGTCGCGGGGCGGACCGGGTGGGGGGGCCTGATGCGCAGCGCGAACAGTGCCGCGACGAAGAAGGTGGCCGCGTTCAGCCAGGCGACCGCCAGGAAGCCGCGGTCACCTCCGAGTTGGACCAATCCGGCGGCGAGCAGGCCGCCGGCGCCGAGGCCGGCGTTGTTCACGCTCCGGGCGAGTGCCATCAGCCGGTCCCGGTGCTCCCCCTGGGCGAGTTCGCCGATCAGGGCCTGCTGGGTCGCGGGGAACGCCTGGGCGCCGGCCGCGGTGAGGGCGGCGACCAGGGCGAAGACCGGCAGGGTGGTACCGAGCGGGAAGGCCAGGAAGCCGAGGCCACGGAGCAGATACAGGGCCAGCCGCACCCGCCGGGCACCGAACCGGTCGACGGCCCAGCCGCCGACCGGCATGGCCCCCATCCCCAGCAGCCCGGCAGCGGTCAGGACGGTGCCGATCGTCGGCAGTGGCAGTCCGGTGATCCGCTGGAAGAAGACCAGGCTGAACGGCACGTACATACCCGTGCCCACCGCGTCCACCAGCATCCCGGCGATCAGGTTCCGCTCGCCGGGCACCCGGCGATCCTTCACCTTCATACCCTCTCCTCGAGTGCGGGGTGAGGCACGGACGCGGGCGGCCTCTCTCCGCCGACCGTGTCGAACAGCAGCTTCGCGGCCGCCGTCGCCCCGTCGGTGCGGATCGTGGCAGCCACGGCGGCCGCTCGTGCGCGGGTGCCGGGGGTCAGGGCCGTCTCGAGTGCGGCCGACAGGGACTCGTAGGTCAGGGTCGGACCGTCATGCGCCGCGCCGATGCCCAGCTCGGCCACCCGGCCGGCCCAGTACGGCTGGTCCGCCATCTGGGCTGCCACCACCTGGGGCGCGCCGGCCCGGGCAGCCGTCGTCGTGGTGCCCGCGCCGCCGTGGTGCACGACGGCGGCCACGCGGGTGAACAGCACCTGCTGGTTGACCTCGCCGACGGCGAAGCAGTCGTCCCGGTCGTCGGTCAGGGCCAGGTCGGCCCAGCCGCGGGAGAGGAGGACGCGGCGGCCCTGCGCGCGGACCGCCTCGACGGCGGCCCGGGAGACGCTCTGCGCGTCGCGGACGGGCATGCTGCCGAAGCCCACGTACACCGGGGGTTCGCCGGCGTCCAGGAACGCCTCCAGAGCGGCCGGGAGCGGGCGTTCGTCCGGCCGGATCCACGCGCCGGTCTGCACCACGTCGAGGTCGACCGGCTGCGGCCACGGGCTCAGGGCCGGGTCGGCCGCCAGCCATGGGCGGTCGGTGAAGACGTGATCGCGGACGTTCTCCACCGGGGGCAGACCGATCGCGGCCCGGTGGGTGTTGACCGCCTCGCCGAACAGCGCGTTCATGTGCTCGGTGTTCAGGTCCCACAGCACCCGGTTGTCGGTCACCTCCGGCGGGAGCGGCCGGCCCGGCCACGCGAGCGGCGGGTGGTGCGGCGACGGCAGGTAGGTCGGGAAGTAGGCGACGAACACGTAGGGGACGCCCAGCTCGTCGGCCACCGCCCGCGCGGCGGCCGCGGCCGGGATCAAGCCGGTCGCCACCACGACGTCGCATCCCTCGGCCACCGCGGCGACCGAGTCGTACGTCGCGGCGAGCATCCGGGCCGCACGCTCGGACAGGCTCTCCGCCGGCAGCGGCTTCCCCGTCCCGGTCACCGCCCTGGTCGCCATCGCGCGCAACGACTGGCCGAGCGGCACCAGCGGGATGCCGGCACGGTCCAGCAGCTCCGCGAAGTCCGGCGGGGCGCACATCTGCACCTCCGCGCCGAGTGCCCGCAGTTCCGCCCCGAGCCCGAGCATCGGCTCGACGTCCCCGCGCGACCCGTACGCCATCAACAACGCACGCATGTCAGGATTTCCCTTGCTTTCTTTGGATTCCGGCCTTGGCCGGCGGGGCGTCGCCCGTGGTCTTGCCGTAGCCGAGGGACTCGACGATCAACCCGTCCCGTACCAGCGTGAGGCTCACGCCGCGGACCGAGTCGGTGGGTCCGTCGCGGAAGTGGCACCGCCAGCGGACCGTCGCCCGTTCACCGGTGATGACGACGCTCTCCGGCTCGAACTGGATCGTGCGGTCCTCGGCGAGTGTCCGGCAGAACTCCAGGCACTCGGTGCGGCCTTCATAGCGGGTCCCGTCGGGGGCCGGCTCCTTCGCCTCCATCACGCAGTCGTCGGCGATCAGGTCGGCGAGCGTGGAGGCGTCATGGTCGATGAAGGCGCGGTTGAAGCAGTGGATGACCTCGGCCGTGGTACGGAACGTCAATGCCGCAACTCCTCGGAAGTGGAACGATCGGTCTGCCTTGTCCCGTTCGGGCCCGGCCGGGCGACCGGCCCTCCCGGCGGTGCGCGTGCCGGCCCGGTGCCGACGGCCGGGCACCCCCGGTGGTCCGGTTCGGCCGGTGCCTGCGGGTCGTCGGGTCATCGCGTCTCCTGCTGAAGGCCGGTCCCCGCCTCCTCGACCGTGGTGGCGGGAGCGGCGATCGCCTGTTCTGCGGCGCGGCTGACGTGCTCCCATGCCGCCCAGGTGTCCATGCGGGTGCGGGCGATGTCGAACGCGAGGTCGTAGACCATGCTGCCCAGGAGCAGGCGCAGCGGCGGCTCGTCACTGTCGACCAGCTTGAGCAGCGCGGCCGCGGCGAGCTTCGGGTCGCTGTCGACCGAGCCCTCGGCGAACTGCTTGGCCAACTCCTCCCGCAGCGGCGCGTACGCCTCCAGGGGGCTCGTGTTGCGCATGGCGGTGTAGAGGTGGGTCCAGTAGCCGCCGGGCTGAATGATGCTTACCTTGGCTCCGAAGCCGGCGGCTTCCGCGGCGAGGGCTTCGCTGAGCCCCTCCAGGGCGAACTTGCTGGCGCTGTAGAGACCGGTGCTGGGGAAGCCGCCCAGGGCGGCGATGCTGGAGACCTGCACGAGGTGTCCGGAGCCCTGTTCGCGCAGGACCGGCATGACGGCCTGGGAGACCCAGAGGGCGCCGAAGAAGTTGGTGTCCAGTTGGGCCCGGGCCTCGGTCTCGGTGAACTCCTCGACCATGCCCATCGACAGCATTCCGGCGTTGTTGACGACGATGTCGAGCCGACCGAAGTGGGCGACCGCCTCGGCGACGGCGGCGAACACCGCGTCGCGGTCGGTCACGTCCAGCCCGAGGGGCAGCACCCGCCCGGGGTGGGCGGTCGCCAGTTCGTCGAGCGGGGCCGTGGTGCGGGCGGCGACCGCGACGCGGTCGCCGGCGGTCAGCGCGGCCTCGGCGAAGGCGCGGCCGAGGCCCCGGCTGGCGCCGGTGATGAACCAGACGCGGCTCGTGGTGTCGGCTGAGAGGTGCATTCGCGGTACTCCTGTCTGAGGAACGAGATGCCCGGGGTTCGGTCCGCCGGGGTCTCGGGTCTGGGAGGTTCGGGTGCGTGCGTGCGTGGTGCGCGGGCGTGTCCGGTCGGCCGGTCAGCTCCTGCGCGCGCTCCATACGGCGAGGGAGGTGAGGAGGGTGAAGAGGGTCCCGGTCGTCAGGGCGGCGTTGACGGAGAGGTGGGTGGCGACGATTCCACCGAGGAGGGCGCCGAGTGCGATGGCGAGGTTGTAGACGGAGGTGTTCAGGGCGGTGGCTGCCTCGGTCGATTCGGGTGCGGCCTTGAGGATCCAGGTCTGGACGGCGACCGGTACGCCGCCGAAGGCCAGCCCCCATGCCAGCAGGAGGAGCGCGCCGCTGACCGGGGTGCGGCCGGCGAGGGGGAAGAGCCCGAGGACGACGGTCAGCACGGCGCCGATGGTGATGATGGTCGCGCGGATGTTCCGCTCCGCAGCCGCGCCGGCGAGGAAGTTGCCGAGAATGCCGGCGACGCCGAAGCCGAGCAGCAGCGGGCCGATCATCGTCTCGTCGACCCCGGAGGTGGTCTGGAGGATCGGGCTGACGAAGGTGAAGGCGGCGAAGTGACCGCCGACCAGGAGAAAGGTGGCGAGAACGCCGGCGCGTACCACGGGGTGGCGGAACTGCTGCGGCAGCGTGCGCAGCTGAACGACCTGCTGGGCGGGCATGGGAGGCAGCAGGAGGAGCAGGGCCACCAGCACGAGGAGGCCCAGTGCGCCGGCGGCAACGAACGCCGTCCGCCAGTCCGCGAGCCCGCCGATCAGCGTCCCGGCCGGTATGCCCAGGACGTTGGCGGCCGTCGCGCCACCGAAGACGATCGAGATGGCCCGGGGGATGGACCGCTCCGGCACCAACCGCACGGCGAGGCCTGCGGCGAGTGCCCAGAAACCGCCGATGCTGATGCCGACGAGGAAGCGCGAACCCAGCAGGACGGCGAAGTCGGGTGCCAGTGCTGTCAGGCCGTCGGCCAGCACCATGAGGGTGATCAGGCCGATCAGGGCGACCCGCCGGTCGAGGTGCCGGATCGCCACCGGGAGCAGCGGCGCCGTGGCGGCGGCGACCAGGCCGGGCACGGTCGCCATCAGTCCAGCGGTCCCCTCGGAGACGTCCATCGCGCTGCCGATGAAGGGGAGCAGCCCGACGGGCAGGGACTCGACGGTCACTAGCGCGAACGTTCCGACCGCCATCGCGACGACGGCGAGCCACCTGGTGAGGGGTGTTCTCTCACCAGCGGAGGCGGTGGGCTTCGTCGCGGAATCGACGATGGTCATGGTGGAACTCCGGTCTGCAGGGCTCAGCTTGCGGCGAGGGCGCCGTGGTCGATGACCGTGGTGTTCTGGGCGAGGGCGCTGATCTCCTCCAGGCCGGTCAGCGGGTCACCGTAGGGCATCGTCCAGAAGGCGTCCGGGCGGAACTGCTCCGTGAGCGCGTCCGGCAGGCCGTTTCGCTGGGCGTGCTCGACCTGGGCAACGAGGGTGACGATGGCGCGCACCTCCTCCTGCGAACCGGTGACGATGGGCTCCATGAGGGTGTCCTTCCTGGGTGTGCGGGTGTGCCGGCGCCCCGGGACGGCTGGTCTCCCGTCCGGCACGCTGTCGGCGGCCGCAGTCGGGCCGCCGGGCGGTGCGGTGTCGCCGGTACGGGCGCCGCACCGCCCACGGACCACCGCGCGGCGGTTCCGGACGCTGTCGATCTTCCAACTCCCCATCGCGCCCATCAACGTCGAAGATCAGTAAGCTCCGATAACTGGGACTTATGACGGGGGTCGGCACAGGTGGAAATACGCGACATCGAGATCTTTCTGACGTTGGCCGAGGAACTGCACTTCGGCAGGGCGGCCGCCCGGTTGCACCTCACGCAGGCTCGCGTCAGCCAGGTGATCGGACGCCAGGAGCGAAGACTGGGCGGCTTGTTGTTCGACCGTTCCAACCGCCGCCAGATCCGCCTGACCCCGCTCGGCCAGCAGCTCCGCAGCGACCTGCGGCCGGTCTACGCGGACCTGCGCGACAGCCTCGAACGCGCCCGGATGGCCACCCGCGGCAAGACCGCACGCCTGCGCGTCGGCATGCTGCCGTTCAACGTGCCCGACATGTACCCCTACTGGGAGACCTTCCGCTCCCGTCATCCCCAGTGGGAACTGCAGCTGCGCCGGGCGCCTTACCTCGACCCGTTCGCCAGGCTGCGCGAGGGCGACATGGACGTCTTCCTCACCTGGCTACCGGTCGACGAGCCCGATCTCACCGTCGGCCCCATCCTCTTCCGCGACCCCCGCGTCCTGGCCGTCGCCGCAGGCCACGAACTCGCCGAACGGCGCTCCGTCCCGTTCGAGGCCCTGGCCGACTTCGCCCATGCCATGCCACCCGACATGCCCGACTACTGGGAAGACGCCTACCTGTCGTTCCACACGGCCCGGGGAAAGCCGATCGAACGCGTCGAGCAGGTCGCCAACGCCGACGAACTGATCCACCTCGTCAGCACCGGCGAGATCGTCCACCCCTTCCCCTCCCACGTCACCCGCTACTGGTCCATGTCCCACGTCCGCTTCATCCCCGTCCCCGACATGGGGACGATTCCCTACGCCCTGGTGTGGCGCAGAGACGGAGAGAACGAACTCGTCCGGGCCCTCGCCCAGACCGTCCGAGACATCGGCGTCCTGCACTTCTGACGCCGCCCGCGTGCAACCGTCGCCACCCGTACCCGGCTGCGACCTGCCGAGGTGTCGAGCCGGTGCGCCAGCAGGTGACCACCGGCAGCTCCCGTTCCTCCAGGCGCAGCCGCCCATGGCGGGTTAGGCGAGCACTTTCCGCGCGGGGTGGGGTTTCTCGTTGACCGTGCACAGCGAGCACCCACATCACACGCGGCGCGGTCACCTGGCGGTTGGGAGAATCCGGCCCCGACCGTCCCGCACCCTCCTCCACACCGCTGCACTCCTCCCTCCCGGAGCCTCGACCAGAAGGAGTGGAGAAGCGCGGCCGGAGTATCAGCGCGGAGTGGTGTCGTCGCCCTTGAACGGACCGCCATGGCCGGGCACGATCAGGTCCGCCGTGGCCAGTACCCGCTGCCGGGATGCGCGCAGCACCTCGCGGTCGGGGGCCACCGGGTCGTCCGCCGGGCCGTTCGCGTGCCACCACAGGTCGCCGGCGAAGGCCACCACGCCCGAGTCGGTGCCAGCCAGCAGCGTGATGTCCTCGGGGCTGTGGCCCGGGGTGCGGATCAGGCGTAGCGACGGGGTCAGTTCGTAGCCCTCCGCGTCCCGGTTCGTCCAACTGTCGCCCTGGTACTCCACCTTGTGGTCGTGCACCCGGGCACGACCGAAGAGGCCCACGTTCATGGTGTTGTCCGGGTGGTGATGGCTGAGCACCACATCGGTGATGTCGTCGGGTCCCAGTCCCAGTTCTGCGAGCGGGGCGAGGATGTGGTCGTGGCTCGCCACCATGCCCGGGTCGAAGATCACATGCCGTCCCCCGTCGTGGATGTAGGAGACCGTGGCGGCGACCCCGGGCCCGGTGGAACCCACGTAGCCGGTGGTCAGGATCTTGTATGCGGCGCTGCGGCCGGCCGGTGCGTCTGTCATGGCCTCCATCCTTCCGAGTACGACCGTGAGCGACGAGTGGCACTGATGCCTCCTATCGCAGGATTCGTGCCAACCGTGTGTCACACTGCGCCCATGTCGCCTTTCACGACCGTCGCCGCCTACGTCCCTCCCGGCGTCGGCATGCTGGCCGTCGGCATCGTCACCGAAGTGTTCGGTCCCCACGGAGCGGCGCTGCCCGGTTTTGACTTCACCCTGTGCGCCGACCGGCCCGGACCGGTGCCCACGGACAGCGGCGTACCGCTGTCCGTCGCGCACGGACTGGACGGGCTCGCCCGCGCCGATCTGCTCATCGCCCTGCCCGGGGCCGGATTCCGCACCCCGCCCGCCCCCGCCGTCCTCGACGCGCTGAGGACCGCACACCGACGCGGTTCCGTGGTCGCGTCCCACTGCGTCGGCACGTTCGCGCTCGCAGCGGCAGGACTGCTCGACGGCCTACGGGCGACCACGCACTGGCGATTCGCCGAACTCCTCGCCGACCGCCACCCGGAAGTCACCGTCGAACCCGACGCGCTCTACGTCGACGAGGGGAGCATCGTCACGGGCGCCGGAGCTGCCGCGGGCTTCGACCTCTGCCTCCACCTGCTGAGGCGGGAGTACGGCGCCGCAATGGCCAACGCCGTCGCCCGGGACATGGTGCTGCCCTCCCACCGTGAGGGAGGACAGGCCCAGTACCTGGCCGCGCCCGTCCCCCAGGACGGCGACGACGAGCGGCTCGCCGAGGTCCTCGGCTGGGCCCGCGAGCACCTCCACGAGCCGCTGCCCGTCACGGAACTGGCTCGCCGCGCCATGATGAGCAAACGCTCCTTCGCCCGCCGCTTCACCGCCGCGACCGGCACCACCCCGCATGCCTGGTTGCGCAGCCTGCGGCTGAGCAGAGCCGAGGAACTCCTGGAAACCACGGATCTGCCCGTCGAGGAGATCGCCCACCGGGTCGGCTACGCGAGCGCCGCCGTGCTGCGCGAACAGTTCGTACGGCGCCGAGGCGTCCCGCCCCGCTCCTACCGCCGGGCCTTCATCAGTACGCCCTAGCCTCGCGCTTTCAGCAGAGTGCGACGTCTGTTCGTGATCAAAAAGCAGGAGCGCTCCTCCGACCTGGGAGGATCGGGTGTTCCGATGAAGCTTCTTCGAGTCGTACCTGCCGATCGGCGAGTACGGCCCGTACCCGGAGCGGCTGCGGCAGCAGTTCGAGGGCGTGATGAGGTGGTCCCGGACGGGCGGACAGCGACGGGAGGGGCATAGGAGTTCGGCGCCCGGTCGACCGTCTCCAACCGCTTCCGGCAGCGCCGGGACGCGGGTGTCTTCGAAGCCCTGCCGGAGAGTGCGAGCGCGGGAACCGCGAAGCGGGGCGAGGTCGACTTGTCGCTGGTCAGCCTGGACTCCACCACCGTACGGACCACCCTGCGCTCACCTCCCAGCACGCGGGCCGATCGGCCTTGGCAGGCAGGTGGAGGGTGCGTCCGGGTGAGGATGACCGTCCCGCTATCTTCGCGATCATGAACAGAGTACGAGCCACCAGGCTCATCGGGTCGAGCTTCGGGCTCTTCTTCGTCCAGGCCAATGCCGGTGCCCTTCCGAACGCCGTCGGCATCCCCCTCCGGGTCCTCGCCGTCGTCGCGTTCCTGCTCCTCGGGGTCTTCAACCGCCGGCCCGTCCCCGAGACCACCACCGCGTCCCCGCCGCGCTTCGGCTGGTACTACTGGTGCGTCGCCGCAGCCGAAGTCGTCGGCATAGCCGCCGGCCTCGCCATCATCAACAAAGTCCTCCACACGCCCGCCGCCACCGCCGGCTGGATCGCCTTCGTCGTCGGCGTCCACTTCTTCGGCCTCGCGACCGCATGGAGCCGACCCCCACTCCGCGTCCTCGGTGGCTCGATGGCGGCCTGCGGTGCACTCGGCATGACCCTCGCCTTCCTCGGCGCCCCCGCCTCCGCCGTCTCCGCCGTCTCCGGCATCCTCCCCGGCGCGCTCCTCTTCGGCTCGGTCTGGTGGTCGAGCCGCTCCAGCGCCTAGACGCGATACCGGTGGCTCTGGTGGGCTTCGGTCGTTGGACGGGTCGCGCCAAGGCTCTCCTCGGGAACCCCACATACCCTCTGCCGGACGATCGCGGTTCGATCCGGCACGAGCGCGTCTCCCACCTCACAGCGCCAGCGCTTCTCATGCATGCGGGCTCCCCGACAAGCGGCCGCCGACTGCGCTCGATCGCCCACCAGATCGGTCGGATACTCGGCGGTCACCACGGCACCTACGGCAACGCCCTGAACGCCCGCACCCTCACCGGCCCCGAAGACCAAGAGCCGCGCACAGGAGCGGTCGGCGGCGCCTGCCTCACCGCCACCAGGGTGATCGTCCTGGCGGACCGGCTCGCCTCCCGGATCGGATGGGTGTGCGCACGCCACTGGCAACGCAAGCACTCCCCGGACCCCCGCGACTGGAGAGCGCATGCCGCCCGCGCCCGGAGGGCAGCGCCGAAGGCCCTCGCCCAGGCTCAGCCCTCTGCCGCGGCCTGGAAGCTGGCTGAAACGTTCACCGATATGTTCCCGCTCATCAGCGATCCCTGCCCGCTTCAAGCCGACCTCGCCAAACGCCTCCCGGTCCTCGTCAACGGACCCGGCCTGGTCGTCATCACCGCCCCCACCGGCGACGGCACAACTGAAACGGCGTTGTTCGTCGACGCCCACCCGCGCTGTGCCGGCCGGCAGAACCCGAGCCGGTCGACGCGCCGCTAGCCCTGGACCGGGAAGACGAAGAAGCCCTTCTCCGTGCTGATGTAGCCGTACCCCGACTGCTGTGAGAAGAGCGGGATGTTCTCCTCGGGCAGGCTCTTGGCCAGCACCTTCTTGGTACGGCCGTCGACTGCGAGGACCACGCTCGGGCTGAAGCCGTCCGTCGTGGTGCCGTAGAGGATGCCGTTCGGGGAGAAGCGCAGCGGGTTCATCGCCTTCTCGCCCTCCTTCTGCGCCCAGACCTCCTTGCCGTCGGCGGGCTGCCACACGGCGGTGCCCTGTTCCGTGTGAGCAGCGGCCAGCGTGTGGTCAGGAGTGAAGACGGAGGAGCCCTCGGTGTTGACGGTGTCGGCGGGGCTGTCCTCGTACGAGTACTTCGAGGAGCCGCCGACCTGTTTGCCGCTCGTGATGTCGTACGTCGCCGTCACCCAGGTGTCGGGAGCGAGGGCGCCCGCACCCCAAGCGGTGAGGACACGGCCGTCGCGCACGTCGAGGACCCGGAGGGCACCGCTGGTGCGCTTCCCGTCCTCGTCCAGCTCCACGCCCGCCGGCGGGGTGACGTCCGCGGTGCTCCAAGCCTTCTTGCCGGTGGCCAGGTCCGTCATGACGAGTTGTTCGGGCTCGTCCTCGTAGGTGGAGGCGTTCTCCACGTGGAAGGCGTACTTGCCGGTGATCAAGGGCGCGTGTGCCTGGCCACCGTCGATCTCGTTGTTGCGCGGGTCGAAGGTGCACCTCGCCAGCTGTCCGGTGCAGGTGACCTTGCGGGCGGCGCCGCCGCCAACGGGCGTGAGCATCAGGCTCTCGTCGCCCTCCTGTTCGATGATGTACCCCTCGTGGAGGTCGAACTCGTCGCCCTCGATCGTGGCCTTCCCCAGTGGGGCGCCGTCACCGCCGTAGACGGTGACCTCGGTGGTGGTCTTCTCCTCGCTCAGACCGTCCGACTCCGTCGTGGCACCGGCGAACACTGCGACCGCCGGGACACCGTCGTGCCAGGTCGTGGCGGCCACGCGATCGGTCTTCACCTTCAGGGTCTTGCGCACCTGCCCGGTCTTCACATCCCGGAACTCCAAGGTGGCCGGTTCCGGGGCGTCGGTGAAGTGGAGGGTTCCCACCGAGCCGTCGACCGGCTCCCACGCGTACCCGTGACCGCTGGCGTACGTGCCCTGGGCATCCTTGACGAACAGAAGGGTGCCACCGAGGTCGATGGCGTCAGCGGGCGGCAGACTCCACGCGGGGCGGGCGGCGAGGCCGGGTATCGCGGGTCCGCTGTACGCGGGACCCTTGGGCGTCGTGCCGTCAGGGCCGGCCGAGTTGCCGTCCTTCGACCTGGGCGCGGAGTCGGAGTCGCCTGAGGAACCGCAGCCTGAGACCAACCCGAGCGCAAGGACGAGGCCGACGGCCGTCACTGTGTACTTGTTCATGTCCTCATGAGTTTCGTTCAGATGATCTTGAAATGCTGTGTGCAGCATAGGTGCCCGGTGGCACGTCTGCCGCGGTGCCGTCGTCCCGCACCCGCAGAACACGGACCGGGTGACGGTTCCGGCCGCGTCCGCGCTGGACTCCGTGACAGCTCGCAGCCTGCCCGGCACGGGGCCGCGGCTCGGTGCTGAGTCCATCGCTGCCACCGGCGGTGACCTGACGCCTTTCGGTACCGCCGACCGGACACCCGCTCCACGCGACTCCGGCCGTGTCAGCGGCAACATGCGCCGCCCCGACCGCTTCCGTCGCGGGCTTCCACCGACCTTCTGTCCGTCTTCGCCGGCCGGCCCAAGAGGACGGATTGGAGGGCCGGTCGCAGACATGGGATGCGGGACCGGACGGATCACAGCCCATCTGAGCAGGCTTGACGTAGACGCGTGTGGGATCGACCTGTCACCCGGGATGATCGAGGTAGCCCGGCGAGACCACACCGACCTTCGGTTCGAACCTGGGTTCTTGACAGACCTCGATCTCAGCGATGGGTCCGATGGCCGGCCTGGTCGCCTGGTACTCGCTGATCGACCTCCCGGACGACGAGATCTGTTCGACCTTCGCCCACTTCCGGCGAGTGCGTGAGGTAGGCGCTGACCACCTGCTCCCGTTCGAGCCGGGTCCGCTGTTCGAGCGCGCCCTCGGGGTCTTTTCGGTCGTGCAGCCGGGATGCTGCCTCCAGGAGCGTGGCCGCGAATCTGGAAGCCGAGGTGTGCCCGGGGCGGGGTGCCCGCCCGCGAAAACGGGTATCCGTCGGCTGTTCGGGCACACGAGACGTCATGCACGGACTACATGCGCGGCCCACCAGCAGCAGTCTCATCACCAAGGTCTCCACAGCCGAGACACCGCCGCCCCGTCACGACGGCGCCAAACACTCACACCGAGGCCGACGCACCGGCCGCCTGCGCCGCCGCGTCCTCGCCTACCGGGCAATCGATTTCCTGTCCACGCACATCCCGGACGACCCCGGCCCGGGCGACGAATGCCTGCTCCTCGTGCACATCCGCCAGGTCGTCGGCCAGTTCCGGTACCGGATCTGCACTGACTGCGCCCAGGGCGTCATCACCGCCATCGTCATCGACGAGCGCTTCCGCAGCACCGGCCTGGGCACGCGTGCGCTGTCACACCTACGGTCCCGCCACCCGGGACTGACCTGGCGCAGCACGCTGATCAAGCGCACCACCCGAGATCTCCTGCGCCGGATGCGCATTCTCACAACCACTTCTGCCACGCCCTGCCCCCACATTCATCAGACACCCTCTGCCCCGGCCGGCCCGGTACTCGCCAGCGGCTGACCTCAACGCTCAGCGGTCACAGCGCAGCTATCGGCGCAGCAGGTCATGGATGGTCTGTCGTCGTCGCGCCACTTGGTGAGCTGCTACATCGCGGCGCCGCGCGGCGGAGTCGGCATGGGTGAGGGTGGCAGGGAATCCGAGATGAAGGGGGCTACGTCAACGCGGCGATCAGCTGCCTTGGAGACCGCGCAAATAGGCTCGTGGCTCCGGCCCCTGCTACCGGGTTCGGGTCTGTCGTGGGGCGTTTCACTGGTGCCGTCGTGAAGTGCCAGGCGCAGCGTCATGGGCGTTCGATTCGGTCGGCTGGTGATCAACTTGGGCCGGATGGACCGAGGCGAAAGCTGTGGTGAGCTGGTCCAGCAGAGGTACTGCGCAGGGGTGGGGGTCGCGGCGTGGCGTGATCGCGTAAATCCCACGCGTGGGGGGCCCGACGAGGGGCGTGGTGGTGACGTCGGCCCGCAGCGCGCACGTCATCACCCCGGGTATCAGCGCGATGGCATGACCGGTAGCGACCAGGGCCAGCTTGCCGGGCAGATCGGCCGCGGTGAGGTCGATGCGGGCGTTGACTCCCGCACGGGCGGCGTGCTGGCGCAGGAGCGCCGCAGAGCCGTCGTTGTCCTCGACCCAGGTCTCGTCGGCCAGCGCCTGGATGCGCACCGGTCCGCACCCGGCCAGCGAATGGCCGGCGGGCAGTACGACGACCATCTCGTCCAGCCCGAGGAACCGCCGGTCGACCCGCGGGTCGGCGGCCAGCCCCGGCGGAGCGTCCGTGACGACGGCGATGTCGAGATCGCCCGCGATCACGCGGCCGTGCAACTGTGCGCTCAGGCCGGGGAGCAGGCTCCACCGGACCGGTCCGGCCTGCCTCAGCAGGCCCCGGAGAGCCTCAGGAACGATCCCCGCGGCGAGAGACGGCGTTGCTCCGATGGCCAGGGGCCGATCACACACCCCGTTGCAAACATCTCGTACCGCGCGAACGGTGCGGTCGGCCTCGTTGAGCGTGGCGAGGGCATGGCGCCGGAATACCTCACCGGCCGGCGTCGGACGCACACCCCGCGCATGGCGCTCCACTAGAGGCACGCCGAGCTGCCGCTCCAGCCCGGCGATCTGCCGGGAGACGGCGGATTGCGTGTGATTCAGCTCGGCCGCCGCCGCTGACAGCGATCCGACCCGGCACACGGTCACGAAAGCCCGCCACACAGTCAAGTCCACGACGGCAGTATGGCAGTCGGTATGCGGACCCCGCAGGGCAGCCTTGCGAAATCTGCGCTTGTCGCATCTATCGAGGTGCACCAATGTGGCGCGCATGACCACACCACACACGACTGCCGTCCTCGGTCTGGGGCGCATGGGTGGCGCGATCGCGACGCGCCTGGCTGCCCAGGGCTGGGACGTCGTCGGCTGGACACGCTCAGGGCGCGCGTCAGGCACTGTGAAGATGACCGGCGACCCGAACGAGGCTGTGGCCCAGGCGGACCTTGTCCTCCTGGCACTGTTCGACGGCCCGGCCTGTCAGAAGGTCCTCGACGATGTCCGTGACTCGCTGCGAACGGACACGATCGTGCTCAACACCAGCACCATCGCCCCCGCCGAAGCAACGAGGCTGGCCCGGCAGCTTGGCCCGTCCTACGTCCACGCGCCTCTTCTCGGCTCGGTGCCGGCCGCTGCTGCCGGCGCCCTGCAGATCATCGCCGCTGCCGACCAGGAGGCACTTGACCGAGTTCGACCGGTTCTGGAAACGCTGGGCACCGTCCGGCACGTGGACGACGCCTCCATCGCCGCCGCGCTTAAACTGATCGCCAACAACAGCCTCGCCGGGGCCGTCCTCGCGCTGCGCGACTCACTGCGGCAAGCCGACGCCCTCGGTCTGCCCCGTACCCAAACGCTGGACGTCCTCGAACTCGGCCAGCTCGGCGGGCTCGTGGCCCGCAAGCGACCCTTCCTCCTCGGTGAGCCAACCTCTGCCACGGCCGAATTCACGATCGGTGCGCTGGCCAAGGACATGGCTCTGCTGGCCACCGCGTCGGATACCCCCTTGCGCAGCGCGGCTGGCCTGGCCGACACCCCTACTGCCCTTGAGGCCGATATCGCTCTTGCCGCCACGGTCCCCGCCGTGCAGGACGCCGTACTCGAACCGCTTCGCGCCTACATCCGCGGACACGCCACCGGCGACCCCTCCCACTTCCGCGACGCGTTCCTTCCCACCGGCCACATCGAAGGGATCCGAGACGGCGCATTCGTCTCCTGGCGCCTGGATGAGTACTGCACCCTCTTCCAGGGCCGGCCGGCCCCGGACGAACCGACCCGCACCCGCCGCATCGACGCCATCGATGTCCACGCGACCGTCGCGACCGCCACCATGACGCTCTCGCACGGGGCAGACACGTTCACCGACATCTTCCTCCTGGTCCTCGCCGACGGCAGCTGGCGCATCGCCAACAAGGCGTATCACCGCCATGACTGAGAACGGGAACCGATCCATGTCCTCGGGGAACGATCCCTACCCACATGGGGAACGATCTTCAGAGTCTCTTGTCGCCGCACGTCAGCCCCACCCGTGAACACCCAGTTCACCCCACACCAACCATCAGATCGCCGAGGGACAACTGTGCCCGCTTTGCCACGATGGCTGACCGAACCGCTGTGGAACCAGTTCACCGTGCTGCTGCCCGGGCGGCCGTGCTACCACCCGAACCATCCGCTGGGCTGCCATCGCAGATCAGCGACCGGATCGTCTTCGACAAGTTGCTGCAAGTCCTGCGGTTCGGCTGCTCCTACGAGGCGATAGCCGACAGCACCAGCTCAGCCAGCACGATCCGCGACCACCGCGACGAATGGATCCACCTCGGAATCTTCAGCAAGCTCAAGCGGATCGCACTGGACGCCTACGACCGCATCGTCGGCCTGGAACTGGACAGGATCGCCATCGACGGCGCGATCACCAAAGCCCCCGGAGGCGGCGAAGCCGTCGGCCGTCCCCCAGTGGACCGTGGCAAACAGGGCCTGAAACGCTCCGGCATGACCGACAGTTACGAAATCCCCCTCGGTCGAGTCCCGGCCGGAGCGAACCATCACGACTCCCCACTAATGGCACCGACCCTCGACCGACTCTACGAACTCGGCCCGCTCCCGACTGGCATCACCGCGCACCTGGATGCCGGATACGACTCGGACATCACCCGCGCTCTGCTCGACGCACGTGGCCTGCAAGGACAGATCGCCCACAAGGGCGAGAAAGCTCCCGTCCAGGCCACCGGACGCCGGCAGGTCGAGCGAGCCCACGCCTGGCAAAACGCCTTCCGTCGTCTGGCCCGCTGCTACGAACGGCGAACCACAGTGATCGACGCGTTCTTCGACCTCACCGACATCACAATCACCATTCGTAGCCTCATCCGCCGAGCATGGATGACGCACCGCTGGGACGACCGCCCCACCCGATGCCCATGAACACTCACCAATTTGCGCGGCCTGTTAGAAGCCGTAGCTCAACTGATCTTGGAACGTGCAGGTCGAACAGCGGCGCTGGTTGAGTGATCTTCCGGCGGTGAGCAAGGCCGTCCTCACCCTGGAGAAACACTGATGAAGAGGCTCATTGTGCTATTCAGCCTCGCCGGCGCCGTCGCCCTGGTCCACGAAGGCGACGCCACGCCAGGGCGACGGGCCGCCGAGTGTCTGGGTGAGACGTTCCTGCGAGGGATGGAGTGAGCGTCGGGCTGCATTGACGAACTTCAAGTGCCCCTTGTCCAAGGCGGTGTGGATCGGTCGGAGCTCCTCAAGGTCCGCTGGCTGACGATCGTGGAAGAGGATGGTGAAATCCTCGATGACATCGCAGAGCTGGAGAGCTGCTGCGGCCGCCTCGGGCTTCGCCACCAAGCTCAGCGACTGGATCGAGGCATTGAACGGTCCCCATGCGACTGCAGGTCTGCGCCGTTCGAGGAACGCCTCACGCAGCTCCATCTCGACGGCGCCGAAAGCCTGCAGGAACCTCTCGTAGGCGGACGACTGTGTCTCCTGGAGCCACTTTCGATTCTCGCTACGCCG
Source organism: Streptomyces sp. SID486 (assembly GCF_009865385.1). GTDB lineage: Bacteria > Actinomycetota > Actinomycetes > Streptomycetales > Streptomycetaceae > Streptomyces. The sequence continues at coordinate 22,198 of NZ_WWJT01000027.1, forward strand.
CCCAACGACCCCGCCTGCGACGACGCCCACGATGGTGGCCGTGACACCGCCTACGGTGGATATCAAGAGCTCCCATGGAACAGCCATTTCGAATCCCCTGGGTGGTTGTCAGAAGCCGTCGCAACCGACCGTGGAACGTGTGGGTCGAACAGGGTCTTGGTTGCATGCACTTCCGGCGGTAGGTGAATGGAGGCAGGGCCTCCCGGTAGCTGTGGGGTGCGACCCCGTTCCGAGCGGTTCCCGGAGGCCCTGTTGTCGTTGATGTACGCGCCCGATCCCGTCCGCTTCAACTCGCGTTCCGTGGCGTGCGATTGTCTCGCGCACGTGGACGGCGACGCGGCCGATCAGCCGATCGGGTGCGCCGATATCCGTCGGACATGGCGGATGCGGAGTGGGCGGCCATCCGGCCGTTGCTGTCGGTGCCGGAATGGCTCCAGGGCGGGGCGGACAGCCCGAGGGCTACTGCCACCGCCAGATGCTGGATGCAATCCGCTACCTGGTCGCGGGCGGGATCTCCTGGCGGGCGATGCCCACAGACTTCCCCGATTGGAGCCGGGTCTACGCCTTCTTCCGCCGCTGGCCAGTTCAGGGCGGTAGTTGATCAGCTTGGTGCTCGTCGGCCGTCGATGGGTCAGCCTTCCGCGTGATCCCGCTCTGAGCCGGGACACCTGTCCGACGCCTGTTCAGCGGGAGACGAAGCCGTCGCGGCGGCGCAGAGCCGCGGTCGAGTCCAGGGCGTCGGTCACCGCTTCGCGCGCGCCGGGCAGCCGGCAGGCTGCTCGTAGGGCCGCCGTGCTGCGCAGCAGCGCCTTGGTGGGGATGCAGGCCCAGTAGGAGCATTCACCCCCGCCGCGGTCCTGCTCGATAACGGCCGTGCTGAGCCCGGGGTGGGCCAGTCGGTCGGCGTCGTACTTCCCGACCAATGACCATGACGGCCAACAGGCTGTCGACACTGGTGGTGTGGTCGGTCATGTCAGTCGCTCCCACCGGTGCTCCGGCTGGCGTTGTGTCCGAGGCGCAGCGCAGAGACGAGGAAGAAGATGCCGCCAAGCAGGGCGTAGCCGGCCAGATTGCTCAGCGAGGAGTGAGGGGCAGCGGCCTGCCGGAGGAACGAGATCCCGGCGAGCGCGGAGATGCTGCCGCTGGCGATCATCGCCCACTGCCCTCCGAGGTCGCGTCGCCGCAGAGCGACGATGAGCTGGACGAGGCCCGCTACGACGGCCCAGATCCCCCACACGCGCAGGACCCCCGGAATGCCGGAGGTGGCCGCGAAGACCAGTCCGACGGCGGCGAACACACTGATCGCGATGTTGACGTAGAGACCAGGAGCGGACCGGCTCGCTCGGGAGGAGCGGGCATCGACGACGGCGGCGCCCACGTCGAACAGCGGGTAGATCACGAGAAGGGGCGCACTCACCGGCCCGATGCTCGACGCGGTCAGGAAGAGCACGACGGCCCAGATCAGAGCGAACCCGAAACGAACGAGGTAGAGCCGACGAAGCGCTGTCGCGACGGCGGCAGGGGCAGGGGCAGTAGTCGTGGTCATGACTCTTCCTTTCCGAGGAAAGCCGTAGGGTCCGGTCTCTGCCGACGTGGAACGGGCAACGGCATGGCCACCGGACTCCTGGTAGAAAGACCGTTCTCTCTTGCAGTGTGGAGCCTGACACGGCTCCTCGGCGATGGCAAGACCGATCGTTCTTTCTGCTACGGTGGTGTGATGGCCACCCGGACACGTCCCGCGCCCGACAACCCGAACGGCAGCTCATCGGGAGAGCCGGTCCGCTCCGAGGCGCGAGAGCGGCTGCTGTCCACGGCCAGCGGGCTGTTCTACCGCGAAGGCATCAGGGCGGTCGGAGTCGAGCGGATCCTCGCCGAGGCGCCGGCGACGCGGGCGACGTTCTACCGGCACTTCCCCTCGAAAGAAGACCTCGTGGTCGCCTACCTGCGCGGCGTCGACACCGACACGCGGGCCGGCGTGCAGGCCGCCATCGAGGCCGCGCCGTGCCCGGCCGACGCACTGCGCGCGATCGGGACCGCCGTCGCCGACAGCCTGGCCTCGCCGGAGTTCCGCGGCTGCGCGTTCCTCAAGGCCGCCGCCGAGTACCCCGACCCCGAAGACCGGGTGCGCCAGGTGATCCTCGATCACCGAGCCTGGTACACGACCACGCTCACCGGACTCTTCGCGCAGGTCTTCGGGAACTCACCGCGTCGCGGCAAACCAGAACACGCCGCCCGGCACTTCGTCATGATGCGCGACGGCGCCATGAGCGGCGCCCACCTCGACGGCGTCGACAGCGTCGGCGCCGCGTTCCGCCGCGGCGTCGAGGGCCTGCTCACCGTCCTTCACTGAGCACCCGCACATCATCGGGCCACGAAGCGACGCACAGCGACTTCGCCGCCGGGGTGGGTAGCGCCCCATCCCGGGGCGCATCGGCATCGTGATGTCACGCAACGAAACGCACGGTCGAACACATCAACAGCGGATGAGCACCAACGCGGCCAACCACCGCACTCAACTGGCCAACTGAAGTGCTCAGTCACAAGCTAGCCGAAGCCCGGTAGTTGTCACCGGCAGAGCCGGATGACGTGGCGAATGAGACCGAATGACGCGGCGTGGGTGTCACCGATGAGGCACGCGGCTTGTCACACGCGCTCATTCAGCAGCCTCTCTCTCACCAGTCCTGCGACCAGAAGTTGAAGGCGTGCGCTGTCGTAGACGTTCTCCCTGCGGCCCGAACACGATCAGATACTCGACCGGTCCGTCGGATCCGGCGTTCGCGACTCCGTGGGGGATGCGGGTGTCGAACTCGGCGGTGTCCCCGGCAACCAGGACGAGGTCCTGGTCACCGAGTGCGAGCCGCAGCCGCCCGTACAGAACGCACAGCCACTCGTAGCCCTCGTGGGAGACCCGGCGTGGCCGCGAAGGCGGCCCTTCCATGGCGGGCAGGACATGCTTGTGGGCGTGCACGCCACCGACGTACCGGGTGAGCGGCAGCACCACCTTGCTGTCGCCGAAGCTCAAGGGCGCCGTGGCCCGCGGCTCGGCCGCTGGGATGCGGGCGGCACCGGCCAGCTCGTCCAGAGAGACGCCGTACTCCTTCGCCAGCCGCAGCACCACCTCCAGGGTGGGCTTGCGCCGGCTGGTCTCGATCCGCGACAACGTGCTCGGTGAGATCCCGGTCGCACAGCTGATGCCGGCGAGCGTGGCGCCGTGCTGCTCGCGCGCGGCTCGCAGCCGGGGCCCCATCGCCGCCAGCGTGCCGTCCACCTCGTCGACTGCCACCGTGACCGTCCCTTCCGACCGCGCCGCTCCACCGTCCGTCCTGCGAGTTTGCCAGATTGGCAAGGCCGGTCGCGTCGGGTGGGCGTCGCGCCGCATGATCGATGGGTAGCCGCCTCCGCCCGCGATCCGAGGAGAAGCCCATGCAGTCCGAGCCGACCGCCGAGCTCCGCCACCGCACCGTCGAGGCCCCGGCCGGACGCCTGCACCTGGTCGAGCAGGGCACCGGCCCACTGGTCCTGCTCGTGCACGGCTTCCCCGAGTCCTGGTACTCCTGGCGCCGCCAACTCCCGGCCCTCGCCGCGGCCGGCCACCGCGCGGTAGCGGTCGACGTGCGCGGCTACGGCCGCTCCTCCAAGCCGGAGGCGACCGACGCCTACCGGATGCTCGACCTGGTGGAGGACAACGTCGCCGTCGTGCGCGCCCTCGGCGAGGAGAACGCGGTGGTCGTCGGCCACGACTGGGGCTCCACCATCGCCGCCACCTCAGCCCTGCTGCACCCCGAGGTCTTCCACGCCGTCGGCCTGCTGAGCGTCCCCTACGCGCCGCCCGGCGGCCCCCGCCCCACCGATGTCTTCCGCCAGATCGGTGGCGGCGAGCAGGAGTTCTACGTCTCCTACTTTCAGGAGGCCGGCCGCGCCGAGGCGGAGATCGAGCCCGACGTGCGGGGCTGGCTCGCGGGCTTCTATTCGGCCTTGTCCGCCGACACCATGCCCGCCCAGGGTGAGCCCGACCCGCACTTCGTCGCCTCCGGCGGCCGGCTGCGCGACCGCTTCCCCAAGGGGGCCCTCCCGGCCTGGCTGAGCGAAGACGACCTCGACGTCTACGCCGGGGAGTTCGAGCGCACAGGGATGACCGGCGCACTCAACCGCTACCGCAGCATGGACCGGGACTGGGAAGACCTCGCCCCGCACCGGGGAGCCCCGATCAAGCAACCGTCCCTGTTCATCGGCGGCGCCCTGGACGCCTCCACCACCTGGATGTCCGACGCCATCGACGCCTACCCCGCCGCCCTCCCCAACCTGTCGGCCTCCCACATCCTGGAAGGCTGCGGCCACTGGATCCAGCAGGAACGCCCCGACGAGGTCAACAGCCTGCTGACCGACTGGCTCGCCACCCTCCAGGGCTGAACCAGGCAGGCTGCCTGCGGCTGTCAGCACTCCCCCGGAACGCGCGTACTCCGCCACGCCGGTGGCACAAGCCTGTCCATGTGACGACTACCGTGCTTCGGTTCACCTCCATGCCTGCCTCGGCGACAGAACTGGCGGGGCCACAGGTCGAAGGTGATCTGTTCGACGTCGGTGAACTCCACCATCAGACCAGCCGCACGACCCCCGCTGTCGCGGAAGTAGACCTCCCCCAGCGCGTCCGCGGTGATGGCCCGCAACCGGCCCTCGACGGCGCCGGCCGCCCGGGGCGTCGAGCAGCCGGGCCTCGTGGTGCGGCGGCACGGCGAGGGTGAGGTGGCGCAGGCGGGCATCGTCGGTGGTGCCCGGTGCCGCGGTGAACCCGGACCGGTGTCGATGACCAGGCCGGTGCTGGCGGCCGCCCGGAGGCGGGCCTGCTCACGGATCCGGGGCTGCCAGCGTGCACGGACCGCGTCGGCCAGGCACCGGCCTGCGCCCTCGGCTCTCGGTGGCGTCGTCCCGGTCGATCACGACCATCAGCCGCGGCACACCGTCGAGGTCGCCATCGAGGGCGCCGCGGCGCTCCAACTCGGAACCGAGGCCGACCAGGGCGTCGTGCGAGGATTCAACGACGTCAGTCCGCGCCGGGGCCGGCTTGGGAGGCTCCTGGGCCTCGCTGGTGTGATCACCGGCCCGTGCTGCGGCTCGTTGGGCTGGGCATGAACCGATTGAACGTCGCCGCTGTCCTTCTGGGCGCCCTGTCCCTGTCTGCATGCCCGCCGGGACGGCCGCTGCCCCCGTCCCGACGCCGCCCAGCGGCTGCGCCTCCACCACGGGCTACTCCAAGGACGCCGCGTACAGCGGGGAACTGCCCCTGCTTTACGGCGAATAAGACGTACTCCCCTCCGAGGGGTGCGAGTGGATGTCTCCGGCTGTCTCGGTGGACGCACACTGCATCGAGGACCTGGCCGCTGTCCGCATTGCGGTTCACGTATGCGTGACCGTCCCGCGTGGGGAGCAGCGGCACCCGAGACCGAAAACCTGGGAACTGAGCCACACGATCGCCCCCAAGAAGGCCGAGCTGACGAGTTGCCCCGCGACTGGTCTGCAGGCGTGCTGGCCTGGAGGGTCCGGCTGGTGGGTGATGCAGCAGGCCCTGGGGCGGGCGAGCACGCGCCACGAGGGCACCCCGTCAGCCGCGCACGTGCAGCCCGAAACCCGTGCGGCCCGCCGGCTCCAGCCCCTCCTTCAGGTGCAGCGAAGGGATCTCGTAGTCACCGAAGTTCTGCCGCCGGAAAGCGATCGGCTCGGTCGACTCCAGGGTGAGCAGGCGCTGCTCCCAGGCCTTGGCGACGTCCGGGTACTCCACGCTGGTCATCCGGTCGGTGCCGTACAGCACGAACGGCGGCAGTACCTCGATGCCCGGGTAGTAGAGGATGCCGTGGTGGATCGGGAACAGCAGATCGTCGATGGGGCCGTTGATCCCGCGAGCGGCGTAGTGCGACTCCGGGCCGCCGGCGGTCACCGACAGCAGAGCCTTCCTGCCGGCGAGGGTGCCTTCGCCGAAGCGCTCGCCGTACCTGGTGTCGCTGTGCTCGCCGACGCCGTACGCAAAGTGGTAGGTGAACACCCGGTCCACCCAGCCTTTGAGGATCGCGGGCATCGTGTACCACCACAGCGGGAACTGGAAGATGATCGTGTCAGCCCACAGCAGCTTCTCCTGCTCTGCGAGGACGTCCGGGGTGAGCGTGCCGGCGTCGAAGGCCCGGCCCGAGTCCAGGGCAACCTTCAGCGGAGTCGAGGCGTGGGGGCCGTAGTCCGCGGCGTCCACGACCGCCTTCCAGCTCATCGCGTAAAGATCGCTCACCCGTACCTCGTGCCCGGCGTTCTCCAAGGTGGACACCGCGAGGTCCTTCAGCGAGCTGTTGAGCGACTTCGGCTCCGGGTGGGCGTAGACGATCAGCGTCTTCATGAGAACTCCTTCGGATCGGATGCCTCCGATCCTGGGCGCCCCGGTGCCCGGCGTTCAGGGACGCCTCGTCCATCGGACGGGACTTCCTGGTACTGGCAGGACCACCTGCACGGGCACCACCGAGGCCATACTGGGGACATGGACGATCTTGCGGGCTTCCTGCGGACGCGGCGTTCCCGGGTGGACCCGGCGGTCGTGGGCATCCCCACCGACAGCCGCCGCCGGGTCGAAGGGCTGCGCCGCGAAGAGGTCGCGCACCTGTCCGGAGTCAGCGTCGACTACTACGTACGCCTGGAGCAGGGCCGGGCGACCCAGCCCTCCGAGCAGGTCCTTGACGCGCTCGCCCGCGTCCTCGGTCTAGACGAGACCGAACGCGGGCACCTCTTCCGGCTCGCCCGGCAGCGCCGCCGCCACGCGAAGGCGCCGGCCGGACGGGTCCGGCCGGAACTGCTGCGGGTCCTCGCCCTGGTCGCCGACGCACCCGCGCTGATCATGGACCACCGCCTGGACGTGCTCGCCGGGAACCACCTCGCCAGGCTCCTCTTCGGCCGGCCGATGCCGGGCCTGAACACCGCCCGGCACATCTTTCTTGAGGAGGCCGAGCGCGGCCTTTACGCGGACTGGGAGAACTGCACCCTCGACGTGGTCGGGCATCTGCGCCTGGCCGCCGGCAAATACCCCGAGGACCCCCGCCTGGCCTCGCTCATCGGCGAACTGGCGATGGGTAGCGAGCGCTTCCGCCGCCTCTGGGCCCGCGCAGACGTGCGCGCCCGCACCCATGGACGCAAGGCGTACCGCCACCCGCTGGTCGGACTGCTGGAACTGCACCAGGAGAACTTCGCACTACCGAATGAACCGGGTATGGAGCTGCTGGTCCTGTCCGCAGCTCCCGGCAGCCCCACCGAGGACGGACTGCGCCTGCTCGTGAGCCTGGGCGCGGACAGCGATGACGCGCATCCCACAGTGAACACTGAGATCCGCCGCCAACGGGCCGGCTCGTGATTGATCTTGATCACCGGTGGGGACATGGCGAAGGTCGCGCGAGTCGATTCGGGTGTGCTGACGAGTCCGGCCCGTGGGGCCACGTCCCATTCCGCCTTCTGTGACCTGTCGGAGGAGCACCTGGGTGAGTCGCCGCGCGCCGGGAAGCGCGGTGTGGACGCGGGCGTCATGAGCAGCGTCACGGTTCCCGGAAACGGGATGCGGGGGCCGGACCGAAGTACGAGCTGGTCTTCGTCGACCGGCTGCTGGTGACGCTGGTGCATCTGCGGACCGGGCTCACTCATGCCGCCCTCGATGTGATCTACCAAGTGGGCTCGTCCACGCCGAGCGATCAGTGAGAGCCGTCCGCTGCTTGACGAGCGCGGGTTCGCCATCCCGGAGCGGCCCGGGCTGCGGCTGCGCAACGCCCCGCACCTGCTGATGCCGAACCCATCCGCCGGCGGGCGGTGGCCGGCCGCGCCGTTCCTCAAGCACGTCGTCCGCGCGTCGGCCGTCAGAGCACCACGATGGGCTGGTGGTCTTGGGCTTACAGCCGGTGGCTGAGGGCTCTGCTGGGGTGACAGCCCATCCGGAATCCGGGCGGAAACACGGAACACGACGGCGTCATCGTGCTCGGCGGGTTCCTCCAGGGACTCGCCGGCCTCGAGGACGCAAGTGCCCTTGCTGCTGGCCACCTTCGCGCCGTCTGGGGCTTGTTGACCCAGGAAGACACGTTCCTCGTCATGCTGCCGCCTCCGCGGGTGTTCTGCCGGCGGCAGAACACCGGCCGGGCCGGGCTCGACGATCACTACAGTCCAGTCTCATGACGGCGATTACGACGCGTACGGTCGAGTACCCGGCGGACGGTCTGACGATGGTCGGGCACCTCGCGCTCCCGGCCGGTATCGACCCCCGGCCCGCGGTGTTGCTCGGACCAGAGGGCATGGGGCTCAGCGACGTCGAACGCCGCCGGGCCGATGCTCTCGCCGAACTGGGCTATGTAGCGCTGGCCTTCGACCTTCACGGTGGGCGCTATTTGGGCGACCCGGAGGAGATGCGGGCCCGTTGCCTGCCACTGCTCGCTGATCCCGACCGGATGCGGGGCATCGGCCATGCGGCGCTCGACGTGTTGCGCACCGAACCACGGGCTGACCCCGACCGGATCGCCGCCGTCGGTTACGGCACCGGGGGCGCCGTCGGGCTGGAACTCGGGCGCGACGGCGTCAACCTGCGCGCGATCGGGACAGTCAACGCACTGACCACGGGCCGACCGGGCGAGGCAGCGCGCATTCGCTGCCCCGTGTGGGCCGGGGTCGGGTCGGAAGACCCGATCATGCCGCCCGCGCAACGGAACGCGTTCACCGCCGAGATGCAGGCCGCGGGTGTCGACTGGCGCCTCACGGTCTACGGCGGCGCCCTACACGCCTTCCACCACCCGCCGGTCGACCATCCCACGGTCCCCGGCGTCGGCTACCACCCACAGCACGCGCGGCGAGCCTGGCGCGACGTCGTCGGCCTGCTCGCCGAGTGCCTGCCCGTGACGGAGGGATCTGAGGCATGACCATGCCCAGACAAGCAGCGGGCCGCCAGATCATCCTGGACGAGCCACTGTCCTTCGGCGACAGCCCGTCTATAGCGGACGCCAGTCGGTGCAGGAGCGCCGGGCTTCGGCGAGGGGGACCGTGTGGTCGATGGTGGCCTTGGTGACGTCGGTGACGGTGATGTCGTCGTAGATGGAGTACCGGGAGGCGGATGTCGGCTGGCAGCTGCCGGGCTGGTCCTGGACGTTCTTGCCTCGCGGGCCAGGGCCGTCTGGCGGGTGGTACAGCCGCCGGGCTGGCTGGACCAGATGTCGAACTTGTCGCGGGCGTAACCGTCCCTCGGATGAGGGGCGGTGGCCGCGCTGGTGCCCGCCGGCTGGAGCCCTTTCTTAACGCCGCGCACGCGCCGGCGCACACGGCGCCGCATCACCCCGTCGCCTCCAGCTTCACGGGAGGGCGCGGCGGAGTTACCCGGCCAGCTCCGGGCCAGGGCATCGACGCGACCAACGCAAGGGTTGTCGTCATGACACGCCCTCGTCCGGGCGGATCACTGGGCGCCGGACGGGCTCGCGGCGAGGTCCTAGAGCCGAGAGCGAGTCACCGGCCCCGGCACGTGCTGTGGCACCGGATCAGTAGTGCTCTTCCCTGTAGATGCCGTCGGCGCCAATGTCACGGTTCCAGTCACTGAAGCTCGTGTTCGCCAACTCCATATTGATCACGAACGATCCGGCTGCGGCGAGCGTAATCCTGAACGCTTCGTCGCCTTCGTCGCTTTCGTCGTCTTCGTCGTCTTCGTCGTCTTCGTCGTCTTCGTCGGGCAGATTGTTCACGGCAAGCAGCGTGAGCTCTGCGGAGGCCAGGGCCCGTTCGTCGGCAATGAGGACGAGGGTACTGTCGGGCCGGCCCCCGTCGTCGCGCCCGATCCGCATCTGGATCTGGTCTGCCGTGAAGCCCGCATAGGCGTGGTTATCGATGACGGTGACCGATTCGTACCGCTCCGGATCCTCTTCGAGGACCTGGAGCAGGCGCGCCCACGCCTCTGGTCGCTCGAAGGACGTCCGCACCAGGAGCGGACCGGCGGCCTCCTCGATCGTAAAGGGGGGCGGCTCGGGCGGGGTCTTCGTACGCTCGCCTGGGATGACCTGGATGAGGAAGCGAGGCTTCTTGTCGTCCGACGACCGGTCTTTGGCGTGGACGCGGATCAGGTAGGGGCCGACTCCTGCGGTGGCCAGATTCTCTCTGCGTACAGGCTCGTATCCGCTGTCGCACAGGGCGAGGAAGCCGGTCGTGGAGATCACGGTGATCTCTTCGACTTCGTCCCAGCCCTCCTCTGATCCCGGGTCGTCTCCGGCATAGAGGGTGACGATGGGGTTCTCCAGGGCGCTTCCCGCGTCGATGTGCAGCCAGTCTTTCTCGGCTGCCAGGAAGCCGCGTCGGCGCGGCGGCTTGCCGGCGTGAGGGTCCATGATGGCCAGGTCCCCCCACTCCTTCATCTTCAACGGCCGGGTGCGTCCCTGGAGGGCCGGCCAGTTGGAACGCTGCATGGGGAACCCCCATCGTGCTTGCGGTGCCTGCCGGTTACGTCTGTGACGGCCAGTGTGACAGGCGTATTGGGTGCCTACTTGATGCGGACGCAGAGCCGTCGCCGTTGAGGAGGCGCTGCATCTTGTAGAAGCCGCCGAGGCGGGCGTCGGCGGTGCGGTGGTGCAAGCACGGCATACAGCCAGCCTCGGGCGCCACCTATCGTGATCGCCTGTACGGGCCCGGGCAGGCCGCTCAGCAGGTCCGGCGCGAGGAACGAGGGCATGCAGCGGCCCCGCAGACAGGAGGAGCAGGGTTCCACTGCTGGG